>NZ_JBIWNZ010000047.1:0-42436 GCF_044767505.1 Kitasatospora sp. NPDC101235 | reverse complement strand
TCCGCCCTGGTCACGGACGAGTGGGCCCGTCGTTACGGCAGGCCGGTGCGCTATGACCGGCTGCCCAGGGAGACCAAGGAGCGTGAGCAGTACGCTCTCACGGTCGGCGAGGACGGCATGCGGCTGTTCCGGGCCCTTCTCGCTCCTGGCACTCCGGCCAGGCTTCGGCGGCTGCCGCAGGTGGAGGTGCTGCGGCAGGTCTGGGGCCAGCAGTACTGGTTCGACGAGCACGACGTTCTGCGGTGGCGCGGGCCAAAGCAGACCCGCGACCGGCAGAGCCGACGCCACACCGCCCGCCGGACGACTACCTCAGGGGCGGCCGCTGAGGGCAGACCCGATCCGGCGACGGCACGTGTCCCCTGGTCGTCGGTGGAGATCGTCTCCCCGCACGATCCCCAGGCGCGCTACAGCCACAAGCCCGGCAAAGCCGAGTGGGTCGGCTACAAGGACCACCAGACCGAGACCTGCGACGAGGGCCTGCCCAACGTGATCGTCCACGTCGCCACCACACCGGCGCCCGAGCAGGACATCGACGCCCTGGACCGGATCCACGCCGACCTTTCGACGCGCGGCCACGCCCCGGCCGAGCACCTCGTCGACGGCGGATACGTCACTCCGGCCACCATCCACCGAGCCAGGACCGAGTACGGGATCGACCTGGTCGGCCCGGTCCGCCTCGCCCCGACATCCCGCGCCCACCCGGGGTTCAACAAGGAAGACTTCCTCCCCAACTGGCAGGAACGAACTCTGACTTGCCCGAACGGAGCGACCAGCCCTCCATGGAAACCGACACTCGCAGACGGCCAGGAGCGCCTGTCGGTGCTCTTCCCCCGAGCCACTTGCCGGGCCTGCGAGGACCGCTTGAAATGCACCGGCAACGTCGACGGCAAGGGCCGGCACATCCTCCTCCTGCCCCAGCCCCTGCAGGAGATCCAGAACCAGGTGCGATGCGACCAGCAGACCAGGCCATGGCGCGAGCGATACGCCCTCAGGGCCGGCTGCGAGGCCACCGTCTCCGAGACCGTGCACGCCCACGGCCTCCGGCACTGCCGCTACCGCGGCACAGCGAAAACCCACGTCCAGCACGTCCTCACCGCAGCCGGAACCAACATCATCCGCCTCCACCAGCACCAGCCAGGCGACGACCGGACCAGCTCCGCAACCCGCTTCACGCGCCTCTGCCGACAGACGACCGGCCGGACCCATACCGACAGTCGCTGAAGATCACCAACAGCATCCAGAGAGTGGATCAGAACCATTCCACGTGGCCGCTGTCATGTTCGCGATCCCGGCCCGCGAGCTGGTGCAACGCATGGGCGAATACACCTTGATCGAAGCAGACCCAGACGACCCAGCGCCTTTCGTCGCCTCCGACCTGCTCCTGAGTTTCTGGCGCCCATTCGCAGCCGACGACGAGCCAGGTGAAGAGCAGGGCTACTACTTCAGCTCGGTCCTGCTGGCACGGCCTGGCTACTACGACACGCCTGCTCAGGCTGCGGAGCGACTCCAGCAGAGCTCGTAACTGCCCGTCAGGACGCCAGCAGTACTCGTTTCCGCAGCAGTGCGAAGCCAGCCCGGCCGTACATCTGGCGCTTGATCATTTTAAAAGTTACGTGGAATCTGCCGGGGTGATCATGTCTCTCCGGTGCAACCACGGACTTGGGAGATGTGTTGAGCGGCACGACGGTGCTGGTGGAGAAGTGGCCGGTGCTCGGCAGGCATGAGCAGGCGGCGACCTGGCTGACGATCTGGACGGATCTCGGACGTGCGCCCCGCACGATCGATGCCTATGCCCGTGGGCTGGCCGAGTACCTGGTGATGTGCGAGCGGGAGGACGTCGACCCGATCACCGCGAACCGCGCCCACGTCGCCCTGTTCGTACGGGAGTTGACGTCACGGCCGCACCGTCAGGGTGCGAACGTGGTGACGATCGACTCGGGGTCGGGGCTGGCGAACGCCACGATCCAGCAGCGCCTGGTGCCGGTCCGCCTCTTCTACGACTTCCTCATGGAGGAGGGTCTGCGCGAGTCCAACCCGGTGGGCCGGGGCCGCTACACCCCCGGCCGCCAGCGGGGCGGGCAGCAGCGCGGACTGGTACCGCGGCTCACGAAGCTGCCGTGGATCCCCAGCGAACAGCAGTGGCTGGGGATCCTGCAGGTCGCGCGGGAGGAGTCGGTCCGCAACCGGGTGATGCTGGCCCTGGCCTACGATTCCGCGCTGCGGCGAGAGGAGTTGTGCTCGCTGCGGACCGACGACCTCGATCCCGCCCGCCGGACACTGAGGGTGCGGGCGGAGACGACGAAGAACTGGCTGGAGCGGGTGGTGCCGTACTCGGCGTCGACCGGCGTGCTGATGTCGGCCTACCTCGCCCACCGGGCCACGATCAGCCGGGCCAGGGGGCCGCTGTTCCTGTCGGAGTCCCGGCGCAACCACGGGCAGCCGCTGACCCTGTGGACGTGGTCGAAGGTGGTTCGCCGGATCGCCTTGGCGGCCGGTGCCCCGCGGTTCTCGACCCACACCACCCGGCACCTGTGTCTGACCGATCTGGCCCGGATGGGCTGGGAGTTGCACGCGATCGCCACCTTCGCCGGCCACCGCAACACCGATTCCACGCTCCAGTACATCCACCTGTCCGGCCGGGACCTGGCCGACAAGCTGGCCCGCGGCATGGAGCACATCCACGCCTGGCGAATACAGATGCTCACCTCTGCGGACGGCACGACGGTGGAGGTGTCGCGGTGACCGCACCACTGCTGGCCATCATCCCCGAGGACGGGGCCGGACGCTGGTCCTGGCCGATCACGTTGCTCCACGGCGACGACGGCGGCAGCTCCGATGCCGCCTACCGGCTCGGCTACACCACGGGCCCGTTCCTCCTCGCCGCGATCCTGCTGGGGATCGGGCTCGCGCTGCACGCCGCCGCCCGCCGCCGTCGCTCGCGCACGGCGGGCCCATGGCCGCAGAAGTACGAGCAGTGGCAGCAGATCCACCAGGTGTGGCGGACGGCATGGCTGTGCCGGCGCTGCCGGGTGACGTTCCTCCCCGGTGTTTCCGCTCACCCTGACTCCCCCGCCTCGCCCGCGATACCCGTGGCGCAGTTCCCGCAGTGGCTGGCGAGCATCGCGCACCAGGCCGACAGCGCCGCGAGCGGCCGGGCCGGGTCGAACTGACCGGACGGCGTGCACGGCAAGGCGGAGGAAGGGGTGCCTCCCGGCCGCTCCCACGTTCCGCCGCGCGTCGCAGGCGCGTCTCGCGGCTCCGCTCGACGACGGGTGATCAGCGGGACGCGGTTTCGACGGCGAAGCCGTGGAGGAGGGTTCCGGTGGTGGCGGGGTCCTCGAACATGGGGGTGTGGCCGACGCCGTCGAGGATCTCGATGCGGGCGTGGGGGACGCGGCGGTAGTCCTGGGCGGAGGAGGGCTGCCACCGCCGGTCCTGGGAACCGAAGAGCACCAGGGTCGGCAGGCCGAGGCCGGCGAGCCGGTCGGGGAGGGGGCGTTCCTCCAGGTACGCGCTGGACGCCGCGTCGGTCGCGGTGAGGCTGCGGTAGGTCATGCCCCGGATGTCGGCGACGATCCGGCCGGGGATCTGCACGTGGCGGGTGAACGCGTTGCCGAGCGCGTCGCGGATCGTACCGTCGGTGCGCAGCCGCCAGAGGAACTGCCCCACCACTGGTGTGGTCACCAGGTGGGCGACGAAGCTGTCGCCGATGTACGCGTCGATCCGCGGACCGCTGTCGATCAGCGCGATCGCCGCCACCAGGTCACGGCGCTGCTCGGCCAGCGCCGTGGCGACGGCGCCGCCGGTGGAGTGCCCGACGACCGTCGCGCGGCGCACCCCGAGCCGGTCGAGCACGGTGGCGACCCGGTGTGCCTGCTCCGCCATGCCGTAGCCGTCGGCCGGTTTGGCCGATTGGCCGTGACCGAGCAGGTCCACCCGCACCACGTGCAGGTCCCGCAAGGCCGGCATGACCGGCTCCCACCACGCCGTCGAGCCGCCGAGGCCGTGCAGGAGCACCACCGTGGGCGCGTCCGGGGGACCGTCCTGGACGACGTGGAGGTCCCCGCCGGGAATGCGTACGATCTGCTCACCGGAGGCCTCGGCCGTCTGGTTGAGCACGGACACCGTGTTTGCCGCGAGGAGGAGGGCCAGCACGCCGGCGGCCAGCGCGGCGATCCGCCACCGCCGGGTCCGCGTCCGCCGTCCGCGCGGGACGCCCGGTGCCGGGTCCGGGTGGCTCTGCGGCTGTTGGTCCTGAGAGATGGTCGGCTCGTCCACGGTTCCTCCGTCGGTCGGTGCGCGGTGCCCTCACTCTCGCGGTGGCGGGGCCGGGACGTCTTGGAGAAATGTCGCGCCCCGTACGGTGGTTGATCCCGGCGCCGGGCTGCTCGTACCGTCGTCGTGTGCACCCTGTTCGCCGGACAGCAGACTCCACCGCTGCCTGGGAGATCGAGCGGCCGCCGCGGGTGAGCGCGCTGCCCGGTGTCGACATGGCCGGGTTCCGCATTCGCGGTGGCGGCCCGATCGATCTACGGGCCATTCCTCACCCGGCCGTCACCGTGGCCTTCGAGTTCGGCGGCCGCCCGTTCGACATCCACGGCGCGGTCGGCCGGATGCGGTCGGAGAGCCTGACCGCCGGGCTCGCCTTCAGCGCGTTCGAGGTGCGCGCCCAGGACGTCGAGTGCGTGCAGATACGTCTGTCCCCGCTGGTCGCGCACCCCGTGCTCGGACTCCCGCTCGCGGAGTTGCGCGGGAGCGTCATCGCACTCGACGACCTGTGGGGCCGTGCCGCGCCGCGCCTGCGGGAGCGGCTCCACCATACGCGGACCTGGCCGGAGCGCTTCGCGTTGATCGACAGGGAACTGACGACCCGGTTCCACGAGGGCCGGGAGGCCGATCCCGAGGTGGCCTGGGCCTGGCGCCAGATCGTCGCGAGCCGCGGACGGGCCCGCGTGAGCGACCTCGCGGGCCGGATCGGGTGGAGCCGGCAGCGTACGTGGTCGCGCTTCGGCGCGCAGATCGGCCTGACGCCCAAACGCGCCGCCATGCTGGTCCGTTTCGATCACGCCGTTCACCGCCTGGCCCGGGGGCAGACCCCCGTGCAGGTGGCCGCGGACGGCGGCTACGCCGACCAGTCCCACCTCCACCGCGACGTCCGCGCGTTCACCGGGACCACCCCCACCGCCGCCGCGAACGAGCCGTGGCTGGCCGCCGACGAGCGGGCCTGGCCGGCGCGCGGCGGCGCGGAGCACACGTCTGGCTGAACCGTCGCTCTCTTGAGGCCTGCGGCGCAATGGCGCATGGCGGTTCCCGCCAACCGGTCGCTTTGTCAACCGTGGTGGATGCTTACGCCGCAGGACTGACAGGATCGACCGGTGACCGATTATCAATGCGGGTCGTGCTCCTACGGGAGCGACGATCTCGATGGGCTTCGACAGCACTCGCACCGGACGGGCCACGTCGGCAGCCGGGAGAAGGACGGCATCGAGACCTCCGAGGTCGCCGAGGCCGTGGAAGAGGCCGAGACAACCGAAGGCAGGTTCGGCAAAGGCAGGGCCGCGGCCGAGGTCGGCCTCGGCCTTCTGGCTGCCGCCGCAATTGGGGCTCTCGCCGTCAAGAACGGCGCACTGCAAGTTCGGCTGGCGAAGTTGGTGGCGGAAAACGCGTACTTGAAGTCGGCCAGCGGCGCAGGGGCCACGCTCAGTAGCTTTCGCGGATGCTGAGCTCGGCGCTCGAGCCCCGCCCGTGGTCAGCTCGTTGAGCTGACCACGGGCCTCGTCGTTCTACGGACCGGATGGCGGCCGACCTGCGGTTCTCACCGGTCCGCGAGCAGCGGACCGATCTGGGCGGCCCACTCCGGGTACAGCGTCAGCTTCTCCTCGTGCAGCGCGAGGATGTCGGTGGCCAGGGTGGGCGTCATGTCGTCGGACAGGTCCGGGCCGATGGCGATCCGGGACAGGTACGGCAGGATCTGCGGGTCCCCGGCCAGGTGCACCGGGTCGTGCATGTAGCGTCGCAGGGCGTCCATGTCGGCGATGCCCACGCAGTAGGCGTGCGTGAAGCGGTCCTTCTCCCCCAGGCTCTGACCGACCGTCCCGAAGGACACCGACTCCACCGAGGCGGTGCGGCGCATCAACGCGAGCACGTGCTCCCGCTCCTCCTCGGTGATGTCCTCCTTGAACGCGAACCTCAACGTGTGAACGATCACGCCACTCCCCAATCTTCCTGATTTTGAACTCAATGGTTCAGAAATGCTTCCTGACTGGTTCAGGCACTAGACTGAACCCATGGGTTCAGAAGTGTCAACCGGCGCCAGGCGTACGGGCCGTGGGCGGATCGAGCGACGACAGGCCATCCTGGACGCCGCGTTCACGGTGTTCGCCCGGCGCGGCTACGCGAACACGTGCGTGCAGGAGATCGCCCAGGAGGCGGGTGTCGCGAAGCCGACCGTCTATAACCACCTGCACGACAAGGAGAGCCTCTTCCGCGAGGCCGTCGAGGCCGCCGCCGACCGCATCGCCGCCCAGAGCCTCACCGTCCTCGACCAGCTACGCGTGGCGACCCCCGACGCCGATCCCCGCCCGGCGCTCACCGCCGCCGCGCGCGGGCTGCTGTCCGCGCTGACCTGCGAGGAGGCCGCTTCCGTAGGGCAGTTGGCGGCCTCCCAGCCGGACCGGTTCCAGGACCTGACGGCGAGCGTGCGCGAGCGCACCGCACTCCGCGTGCGCTCCGCGCTCGCGGACCGACTGGCGCGCCTGGCCCTCTCCGGGCAGCTGCGCACCTGCGACCCGGACCAGGCCGCCGAGCACCTGCTGTCACTGCTCACCGGGCCGCTCGACTACCGGCCGGACGCCGACCCCGGCCCGCTGGTGTCCACGGCCGTCGACGTGTTCCTGCGCGCCTACGGCCCCTGACCTCGCCGGGTCGTCGTTGCACAGGCCGACGCGGCGGCACACGGGCAGCCGGTTGGCGCTCGGGCGACGACGGCTCGGGCGGGAGGCGACCCGCGCGGATCCGGAAGGTCGCGCAGTTGCAGCCGGCGAGCCATGACGCTCGGGACTGGGACGACGTACGGCCTGCTGGCGGCGCTGGAACCTCTGACTTGCACGCTGCCGGAGCCGTTCAGAATACTGCCCTGACTCTGGACGATGCCCTACCCACCAGCCGAGCCGCTGTGCGGTGGCTCGAACAGCGGTGGAGCGACGACAGCCCCTTGCCAGGGCCGTTGCAAAGCAATGCCGCGAAGTTACGGCTGCGGCAGTGTTGTCAACGCGTCAGTGGAGGGTTCGCGGAGGTGGACTGTGTAGGTTGCGCGTCTGGATGTTCGACTCTGGCGGAGGGCCTGGACCTGCTTGTAGGAGAACGGCGAGACTGGGCGCTTGACCGCGCGGGGGCTGACACGATCCGCACGCCGTGGCGGCAGGAGCTCTCTGGTCAGCATCTGGTGGAAGGCCTGTTCCGGCGTGCCGGGTGAGGCGTGGTCGGCCGCGATGACGCTGTGGCGTGCGGTGCGGACCGCCACAGTGAGGGAGACACGGTCCGGGTCGACGCCGACGCGGCGGGCACTGTGGTGCGACACTCGTCGCAGGACCTGGTAGACGGTCAGGTAGGCGTAGATCTCCTGCTCGACGCCTTCCGGACGCTGGGAGCGCAGGACTCGGTCCGCGGTCCTCAAGGTCACCTTCAGTCCGAAGAACGCGATCTCTACCTCCCACCGCTGGTGGTAGAGGGCCGCGAGTTGATCGGCGGGATGGCGACGGGGGTCCATGAGCGTGGTCAGCAGGCGGTAGTGCTCGGTTCTGCGGGCACCGTCGCTGGTGGCCACCGTGAGGTCGAACTCGATGACGCGGACCTGGTGCCCGTTGGCGGACCGGTAGCCGCGGCTGTTTCGGTCGGGCAGCACGGAGAGATAGGAGCCGTCCTCCAGCGGGACCAGCCGGGGCAGGATCCGCACTCCCTTGGCCCGCCACAGCAGGTGAGCGCCGGTGTCCCGGGCCTGGCCCCACAGCTCGTAGCCGTCGAAGTTCCGGTCGGCGAGCAGCAGCATGCCCGGGCACAGGCCACCCAGCAGGCGCTGCGCGAGCGTCTTCTCCGCGGTGACGTACGCGCCGAAGGCCACCTCATGGATTGCGCGGCTGCCGCACTCCACCAAGGCGGCGAGCCTGACCAGGGGGAACCCGGAGCGGCCGCGGCGGGCGTGGAGGTAGCCGAAGGCGGCGACGTTGGCCGGGCTGTCCGCTACCTCCAGGTGCAGGCCGTCCCAGGCCATCAGACGCAGTTTGCGCCAGAACGCCCCAGGGGTTGCAGTGGTGGCCACGGGGCCGGACAGTCGGGCGAAGAGTTCGGCCATCGGAGCCGCCCCGAGCCTGGCACGGGCCTGGGACAGAGCCGGCGTGGACGGCATCCTCGCGGTGAGGCCACCGAGCCCTTTGACCAGGCTGGCCCACACCCCGTGGTAGCCGTCGGTGCTGAACAGGGCCATGGCGAGCACGAAGTAGACGACCACTCGGGCCGGCAGCAGACGCACACGGCGTTCGCGCCGGCCCGTCGCTTCGAGCACGTCATCGACGAGACTCGGCGGGATCTTCCGGGTGAGCGCACCGAGATGCCCCGGAGCGTAGACATCAACGGTGGGACAACTGCCAGAATGGGAGGTCAACAGGGCTCCTGCACAGGGAGAGTCGTCTTGGTCGACTTCCTCTCCTAGCAGGAGCCCTGCCTTCTGGGAGCAGCTTCAACGAACTGCTTGACAACACTGCCGCAGCCGTAACTTCGCGGCATTGCTTTGAAACGCCCCTGAGCCCCTTGCGCCGTGCCGCCGCGGCATCGCTGGCGTACTTGGAGACTGTCCGCGGCCTCACCATCAACGAAATTGAACTGCACGGCCAGTCCGTAGGGCCTGACTCTGGGGTAGTGCTGTTTCGTCGATCTGGGGTGGCGATACTTCGATATCCTGCGAGACCGGGTCGCGGATGGCCAGGAATGGTTGGAAGTAATCCGGCCGACACGTGCCAAGCCTCTCCATGCCCTACTGATTACATCGGCGCGATCTCATTCTATTGCCGATGGGGCTGGGTGAAGCGATTACGGCTAACCGGCAGTGACTGCCGCAATGACCAGTTCGGACAGAGGCGGCGTGGAGGCGCTCCGGGGACGCTGAAGCGCTATCATTGGAGGTGTGAGGCAAATCACTCTCGAACTCCCCCTCGTTTGCCGCCTCTCACGCGCCTCTCACGGACTGGGTGTCATGAGGTGTCATTGGGCGTCATGCGTAGTGGACGAGGTAGGCCCTGACTGGGGGTCAAGGGGTCGCAGGTTCAAATCCTGTCGTCCCGACTTGCATAATCGCAGGTCGTAGGCCGTTTCCGCCGTAAGGCGGGAGCGGCCTTGACGCGTTTTCGGGGCCTTGTGAGTGCATTGTGATATCGGGGACCTGGGATGGATCTTCTCGATCTACGGGCGCCACTGTCGGCGCAAGCAATCCACCGGCCGTTCAGACACCGCAACGCGGCAGCAATCTACCGCTGTCTCTCCATCCTCAAGCGGACCGCGGCCGCCAGCCGAGTCTGCTCTCCCACGTGGCCCTCTTGTCGTCGATTAACCCGCTGTCCTATGTGTTGTACTTCGCGATCCACAGTCCCCGGAGCAACTGCCCGGCTGTCAGACGAACGCCCCCACATGACACGATAGATTCCAGCACCCCTGCTTCGAGCCGGGTTTCTCCTGAGGGAAAGCCCGGCACCGTAGGGGAGCAGTGGGAAGATTTAACCTATTTGAAATTGTGGATATAAATATCCCCTTCGAAGGTGCCGGTTGCAATGGCGCAAAACTCATCAGAGCTGCAAGTGGCGGCTGAAATTCCAGTCAAAGAATCATCTTCGAGGGCCCCGGACTCCAGATCCCATTGAGTAATAGTTTCATCATCGATAGAGGTGACAATCCGAACATTGCCGCCATGCTCGAAAAATCCAAGCGACGGCGCCGCAGTTGGTAGCTGAATCGCAGATCCGATCTCCTTGCCGGTCGAGGCGTTCCATCGCCGCAACAGTCCAGAAACCCCCACTGCCGAAATGATTGAATCCCCACGCCTGGGGGTGATTGATGACATTCCGGTAATTGTTGACCCAAGGGCAATCGGATGTGTAAAATTAATTGGACTTCCAGATTCATAATCCCAGCAGAGGATATCTCCGTTATCATCCCCAGAGAAAATCAGATTCTTGCCATTTCGGAGAATTGCAGGTTGCACCGCCTTGACACTCGTTCGGTGTCCTTGGAACGGCTCCCCGATTAGTTCACCACTCGCAGCGTCCCAGCGGCGGATCATGTGATCTTGACAGGCCGCCACGAGCACCGTCCCGCGATCGCGGTCGCTAATAGTTTTGACATCCCAAGCAGCAGATGCCAGCAAATCTGGATGGTCCGGCAGCCGTTCCCCGGTCCTGAGATTCCATCGATATACGCCATCCTCTGTTGCGGCCGCCAAGATCGAGTCTGCGCTTTCGATATGCGCCGAAGCCATACTGAAGGCGCCCACGTCACTGTCTTGGAGAATCTGAATCAGATTTCCATTCCTGGCACTCCAGCAGCGGATGCCGTCACCGCCAGAGCCTTGCGATGAAATGACCATGATTTCTCGTTCGGGAAGCTTGGAGAAGATAATCGGCCAAACTGTTCCCGGGTGAGCGTTAGAGATTTTCAAGCCATTGGGAATAGGCGTAATGTTGGGCAATTTTTCTCCTCGCGTATTTTCTATGAATGCACGCTATAATTTTTTGAGATGATGCGCCATGTAGGCCTTGCGCGGGAGTGCACTCCCGCGCAAGGCCTACATCCTACTCAATATTCACTGAACCCGCATCAACGAGTCCTGCCTCTGTCCCCGCCGGCTCGCAACATGGAAGCCATCGACGAGGCCACCTCCAGCGCGCGTCCAGTCATGTTGTTTACGTTCTTGTACTCCTTGATCGCGTCCTTGCTTAGTAGATTCTTTCCGTATACGCCCAGCCCGCCCTCTTCAATCTTTATCGATGGGTCATTAACGAACTTTGTGAGATTTTCTGCACACTTGGAGCTGCAGGCATACGTGTTCATGATGGCCGAATTGACGCCCTTGATGCGGCCGCCGAGGTCGCGCTGCTGGGCTTTCTCATCGTCCCGAAACCTTCTTGCTGCATTTTCGGCATGGCCCTCTGGGTTGCCCTTCTCGGATTTCGGAGGGCCTATCTGATAGACGGTAACTCCAAGTTCGGTCATCTTTTCAAGCAAAGCTTGATCCGAGACAAGGCCCCCCTGGCTCACAAACGCCACAACCCTTGGAACGACCAAGCCGTTTGAGTTCTCCACCTGAACCTCTGAGAGGATCATGGTAAATCGCACATTGGCGAAGAAGTTCTTCTTCATATATTTTGCATATTCATCCAGAGCTTTATCGTAAGTGGATCCGGTGAGGTCCACCATTTTCTGGGTGAAATTGGCAGGCGGATCGTAGAGTTTTGGCGAGTTGAGCTTTACTACAGGTCGCTCAACCTCTGCATCTGCCTCGGGGGCACTTTTTGGAGTGAGCCTGGTGCGAGATTTGGCAGCCTCCTGAGCTGCCTCTTCTGGCGGCAGCAGCCGAAGGTCCGGATCGTAGAGACCTGACGGGTCAGATCTATTTACTGGATCATTGTGACTGTAAGCGTAACCATTCCATTGCCGAGGGTCGGCTTGGTTGAGAATGGGGTCGGGGTTGATGAAGCGTCCGCTGGTGGGGTCGTACTGGCGGGCGCCGAGGTTGGTGAGGTTGGTGGTGTCGTCCTTGGTGCCGCCAACAAAGCCCTTGGTGCCGAGCCAGGTTCCGGGTGCGGGCTGGTTGCCGCGGGGGTTTCCGAAGGGGTCGCTGGCGCGGCGAGTGGTGGCGGATGCGGTCAGGTCGATACTGGTGGTGCCGGTGCCGTGGTGGTCGGCTGCCTGGACGACGAAGGAACCGGCCGCGGTGCCGGCGCCTTGGCGGACGATGGTGAGGCCGCCGGGGATGGGGTAGTAGCGGGTGCCGGTCTGGGCCTTGGTCGTGGTGTTGACGGTGAGTTCGTCGGCGCCGATCGTGATGGTGTTCTGGCCGGGGTTGCGGCGGATGAGCTGGTTGCCGTCGGCGTCGTAGAGGTAGGTGGTGGTGGTGTTGGGGACGGTCCACTTCTGCCCGGCCGGGACGGTGCTCGCGCAGTCGCCGAGGGCCAGGGCGGTGTTGTTGGTGGTCACGTCGCCGGGGATGGCGAGGCACCGGTTGGAGGCGGGGTTGTGGATGGTGCCGTCGGCTCGGGTGTTCCAGGTCTGTGCTGCGGAGTTGTCGCAGTCCTGGAGTTGGACGGCTGATCCGGTGGTGGTGCCCATGGCCTGGACGCACTTGTCGAGGACGAGGAGCTTGCTGTTGGCGACGGTGTAGAGCTGGCTGGCGCCGTTGCTGCAGGTGGTGATCTGCAGGTTGGTGCCGTTGGCGTTGCTGCCGTCGGCGGTGGTGATGCACTTGCCGCCGTTGCCGGTGATCTGGGCGGGGGCGGTGTAGCTGGCGAGCTTGCCTTCGCTGTTCCAGGTCAGCGCGGAGGTTCCGGTGCCGGAGGTGCCGGTGCGGATGGCTGTGGTGCTGCCTGCCGCGTCGTACTGGGTTGCGCCGTTGGAGGTCGTGGTGGTGCCGGTCTTGACGGTGGATCCGAGTAGGGCGTGGGCGCCGCCGGTGCCGCCGCCGGTGTTGCCGGCGGTGGTCGGTGTGTTGACGGTGCCGGGGGCCGGGAACTGCTGGGTGGTGGTGACGTCCTTGGCAGGGTCGCCGTACTGGTCGTGCTGGATCAGGGAGGTGCGGTTGCCGGTCAGGTCGTAGGTGTACTCCTGCCAGTAGGGGGTGGCGCCGCCGACGGTGGTCTTGGCCGGTGCCTTCGCGCCGCTGGTGGGGGTGGTGTTGGTGCAGGCGCCTTGGTCGAGGGTCTTGTGTTGGAGCGGGTCAGGGGTGGTGATGCCGCCGGTGTCGGTCCAGGCGGTGGTGAGGCGGCCGAGGTAGTCGTAGGTGAAGCACTGACGGTCGGTCGCGCTCGGGTTGTTGTCGGGGATGTTGGTGATCGAGGTGATCGATCCGGTGGGGTTGTAGGTGTAGTTGGTCTGCTGGACCGCGCCGACGGTGGAGATCTGCTTGTCGAGGAACTGGCCGCGGACGCGGCCGGTGGCCTGGTCGTAGTCGGTGGTGGTGACGACCTGGGAGCCCCACGGGTTGACGGTTGAGCGCAGCGGTCGGCCGTAGGCGTCGTACTCGCTCTGGACGTCGTAGGTGGTGGCGCCGGCGTACTTGAACATCTGGCCGTAGTCGTTGTACGAGTACGCCAGTTGGTCCAGGGGGAGTCCGCCGGTGGCGGGGAGGGTGACCAGTTTGGGGTTGCCGGTGATCTGGTCGTAGGTGGTCGAGGTGGCGTAGGTGTAGGTGCCAGAACTGAGGCCGGCCTCGGTTCCGGGGACGGTCAGGGTGGTACCGGTGGGCCGGTAGCCGTTGTCGTAGCCGGTGACGGCGGCGGTATAGGCCTGGCCGCCGTTGGTGCCGCCGACGTAGCGGGTCGACCCGGTGGGCTTGCCCTTCATGACCGTGTCGAAGGTCCACGAGGCGAGCTGCGTGTCGGGGGTGGCCGTGCCTTGGTAGAGGCCGGTCTTCCGCCCGAGCAGGTCGTAGGTGTAGGTGAGGACCTGGCCCTTGGCGTCGGTGGAAGTGGACACGCGGGACGCGTTGTCGTAGGTACGGGTGGTCTTCCCCGTGTCGGGGTCGCTGGCGCTGGTCTGGCGTCCGCGTAGGTCGTAGGTGTAGGCCCAGGTGTTACCCGCCGCATCGGTCATGCCAGCGGTTTGTCCGGCGGGGGTGTAGCTGTAGCGGGTGACGGCCGCGTCGGACGCCTGTCCGGTGGCTATGGTGGTGCGGTACTGCCACGTCTCGGT
Organism: Kitasatospora sp. NPDC101235; assembly: GCF_044767505.1. Taxonomy (NCBI): domain Bacteria; kingdom Bacillati; phylum Actinomycetota; class Actinomycetes; order Kitasatosporales; family Streptomycetaceae; genus Kitasatospora; species Kitasatospora sp. NPDC101235. The sequence continues at coordinate 28,486 of NZ_JBIWNZ010000047.1, read as the reverse complement.
GGTGCGGCCGCGGGTGTCGGTCAGCGTGGTGCTGGGCCAGGCGCCGTGCGGCGGGGTGACGTCGGTCCGGCCGGTGTCGGGGTAGGCGGTGGTGGTCTGGTTCTGGAGGACGCCCAGGGACCAGAACGCCGAAGTGACTTGCCGGCCGAGGCCGTCGAAGGTCAGGCGTGTTTGGGCCGCGATGGTGCTGTCCGGGGCGCTGACGAGGGTTGTCGAGGGGCCGGAGTCCTTGTTGTACCAGGTGGCGTTGGAGGACCAGGCACGGCCCTGGGAGTCGTACTGCCTGTCCGTGATCAGCCGGCCTGGGTCGCCGGGACCGGCCGGGGTGGACTGGGTTTGGCGGGTGCGGGCGAGGCCGTCGAACAGCATGATCTCCCGTGTGTAGACGGGGGTGTCGCCGTCGGCGGTGAGGGTGGACGTGGTGGTGGTTGACGGGACGCCGGTGGTGTTCGAGACGTTGTAGCTGAACGTCAGGTTGGCGTTCGGCTTGAGTGCCGGGGTCCGGCCGGGCGACCAGACCGCGGAAAGGCGGCCGAGGGCGTCGTAGCTCTCGGTGACCGTCTTGCCGTTGGAGTCCTTGACTGTCAGCGGCAGGGATCGCCGGCTGTCGAAGGTGGTGACGGTGTCCCAAGTGCCGCTCGCGGAGCCGGGAATCGGGGACGACACCGTGACCGTGATGGGCAGTTCACCGGCTGCGGGCGCGGCGTAGGACGTCATGCTCGTGGCACCGTTCGGGTGCTGGGCGTCGGTGCTGTTCGGGTCGGTGACCGAGACGGGCCTGCCGTACAAGTCGAACGCGGCGGTGCTCACGGTCGTGAACACGGGCGAACCGGTGCTGTCGTACCGGTCGAGGACCTGCTTGGCGGTCTGGTCCGCGGTCGCGGCGGCCTGCTGATAGGGCTTGCCGTCGTAGAAGACCCGTTGCCGGGCGGCCGTGTTGGCGGCCGTGGCTGTGGCGGTGCAGGCATCGGCACCGGAGACGGTCAGGGTCTCGGCGATCAGGTCGATCCGCTGGGAGTCGGGCCCGGTGGCGTACTCGGTACGGGTGCACAGGTCCGACAGGCCGTCGGCCTGGTCGAGCGAGGTTTTCGGCCGGTTGCCGTGGCTCTCGTCGCCAGTGGTGGTCGTGGTGGTGGCCCGCCAGGTGTCGTCGGCCTTGCGGGTGCGGCTGGTCGTGCTGTTGACCGTGGCCGGATAGCGGGCGACGAGGTCCGGCAGCCCGTTGCCGCGGGGCTGGGTCGCCGTGGTCCATTCCCGGGTGAAGCTGTTGACGACCTGCGCCATGGCCTTGCCGGTCGTCAGGTCGATGGTTTCGGTCTGCAGCGTCTGGCCGGAGAGCCAGTCGACATCGGTGACGCTGCGGCCGAGGGCGTCGGTGAGGCGTGGGACGGTCCGCTGGGTGCCGTTCTTGAGGACGTCACCGTCCATGCCCTGCCGGTAGGTGGTGACGGTCCGGCTCTTGGGTCCGTCGTTCCCGCTGCCGACCGTGACGGTCACCGTGGCGAACCCGCGGAAGTCATTCCATGTACGGGACTTGGCGTCGGTGAACTGGCTGTCGTCGCGGTGCCAGGCCGCAGGTCCGTAGTCGTAGCTGGTGATCTTGGCGGGCGAGCCGGTGGCGAAGTCGTTCTCGGTAATGGACGCGACGGTGTAGTGGTTGAACCAGTCGAGGATCGGGTCCGAACCGACCTTGGACCCGGGCACGATCCAGCGCACCGGGAAGCAGGCACGGGTGTTGTCGTCCTCGGCCGTAGGCATCACGTGGTTGACGCGGGAGCATTCACGCAGGTTGTAGTCGACGTTGAGGACGCCGCCAGTCTCGTTGCGGATCTGCTGGATGCGCGCCCGGTTCATCCTCGGAGGCGCTGGGACGAGGTCCGATCCGTCGACCCTGTTCGGCAGCATGGCCGGCGTGAACGACACCGCGGGAGTGCTGACGTTGGGAGCGGCGGTCTTTCCGGTGCGCTGCACGGAGTCGAGCCACAGTACCCGCTGGCTGAGGGCGTCCTTGGGGTCGCTGGTGACGTCCTTGGGGTCGGGGAAGGAGTGCTTCAGCTCGTAGGCGTCGACGTCCTGCCAGGCGTTGTTGACCCGGACCTGGGTGGTGATCGATGTCAGTCGCTTGGTCGTGAAGTACGTCGGGCCCGGGATGCTGCAGGTGCCGGTGTCCTTGCACTCCTGGTCCACCGGTACGTCGGGCCAGTTGTTCTGGTTCGCGACGGTGCGGTTCGCCGGATCGCAGGCGGTGCCGGCGGCGAGGCAGCGCTCGCCAGTGGCGAAGACCACCCGCGCGGCGGGCTGGAGCGTCCCCTTCGCCGCGACCTGGTCGCCGAGGCGCTGGCCGTAGTCGATGCGCGCGAGCGTGTTCTCCCGGGTGTACGCCGTCAGCGTGCCGTTGCCGTTGTTCTGACCGCTGCCACGGGAGTAGTAGTTGGTTTCCGGCGTCCAGGTGTAGGTGGTCAGGTTTCCGTGGGCGTCCACGACGTAGTCGAGGGACAGGCGCTGCCACATCTGGCACCACGATGCCTTGCCCTTGGCGGCGTCGTAGCACGGGTCGCCGCTGTTCGGCGCGTACACCGGCACTGTGGAAGCGGACTTGGTGGCGGGGTCGCTCTTGTCGCCGCCGGGCAGGTGGTTGAGCCCGAAGTAGTACACCGTGCCGGAGATGTCGGTGACCTTGGCGTAAGCGCCGTTGTAGGTGCCGTTGCCGTTGGCGGGATCCGCTCCGAATTCGATCCGTGTGCCGTCGTCGTTCTTCAGGCGCCACACACCGGTGGCCTCGTCGGATGAGGCTGCCGTGTTCGAGACGCGCACGAGCGGTCCGACGTGTGAGCCCATGGACAGCGAGGCGTTGAACCCGCCCCAGCACAGGTCGCCGGAGTTGGTGATGCCGTCCTTGTCGCAGGGGGTGTAACTGCGCTCGATGAAACCGGGGTTGAAGTCCCAGCCGTCACCGATCCAGGATGCCTGGGCGTTGGTGGCCGACGTCTTGCCGTCCACCGACGACGAGTTGTAGTCGAGGGAGACCAGGGGCGCCGCGCCGCCGAGCGCCTTCGGGACCTCGATGCCGTAGCTGTAGGTGAGTGCGCCGGAGGAGTCGCCCGCCGCCCAGCCCGAGGAGCTTGACAGGCTGGTCGCCTGGTAGGTTCCGCCGCCCCCGGAAGAGCTCGTCTCCGCCCCGAGGAGAACAGCTCCGGCCCCGGCGGTTGATGCCGTTGCGCTGGAGAACGAGGCCTTGACCGATCCCGCGGCCGTCTGCGTGGGCAGCTCCAGGTCTGTGACCAGACGCTTCGAGGCGGCGTCGTAGGTGGTGGCCACTGGTGTGCGGACCAGACAGGAGGGATCCTGAGGTGCGGTCAGCGCACAGGAGGGCATGGTGACCAGGCGGCCGCGGGAGGCGAAGTCGCCGATCGTTCCGCTGGCCGCGTCCAATGCCGCGACATCGACGGCGACCTTCACCGCCGCCTTCGCCGTACCGTCTCCGCCCGAGGACGGCGTACCGGCGGCGGGAGCGGCGGCGCTCAGGGAAAGCAGAAGGCCGTTGACCTGTGCGGCGTCGGCGGTCTTCGTGTCCGCTTGGGTGACCGTCACCGGTCCTGCGACAGTTCCCTGTTCCGGCGAACTGACCCACACCGGGAGTGTTCCGGCGCGCGAAGCCGTGGTCGTCAGGTCCGCTGTCGCGCTCTTCTGCTCGACGGGAGTCCGGGCCGGTGCGGTGTTCGACGTCGCGGGTACGGGGTAGTGCGGTGCGGTCTCGGTCGGTTTCGGCGCCGCGTCGGCGTTCACTGACGGGGTGCGCGGCAGAGGGGTGTCGGGCGGTGACCACACCCGGGAGAAGTCGGGTTCCGCCGCTATGGCCTGGGAGGCGACTGGCCCGAGCAGTGACGAGGCCACGGCAAGCACCACGGCGCAGGCTATGCGCCTACTCACCGGCAGTGAGTCGTTTCTTCTGCGAACTTGCATCCGGAATCCTTTACTGACACAACGTCATTTAAAGCCTTGGCAAGGGCTGGTGGATTCTATGGGAGGGATCCGAAAATCGATCCCTTCGCATCGAGATTGCATCCATGTGACATGCGTCACGTCGGAAAGTGGGGGTGTCTATGCCGGTCAATGCGGATATTCCGGAAAGAAAAGCGTTGACGCCCAACTGATTCTCTGAGACTGTCCGCCTGGCCTCTGCGCGCTCGGCGCTGAGGGTTCGGACCGGGGAATCGCGTGGGTACTCCAGGTAGAGATATGACTAACCGTCGACTTTCGATCAAGCGGACCGCCAGACCGCGATCCACTCGACTCCGCTTCTCGTCACTAGCGGTATTGCTGGCGCTCACGGTGACGCTGCCCGGCCTGGCGTCGCTCCCGGCCGCAGCCGACTCGGCCGCCGATCCGTGGCAGGCCGTGCAGGAGGCGGTTGCCGCCGGCGACGCCAAGCACTCGGGGGAGTTGCTGGATCCCCGGCCCGCCGAGGAGGCGCTCGCCGAGGCGAAGAAGACCGGCAAGGACGTTCCGGTGCCCTCGTTGACGGACGAGTTCAGCACCACCGTCGCCACCCCGGCCGGCAAACTCCGGCAGGAGCAGCATCTGGACGCACAACGTGTGAAGCGGGCCGACGGATCATGGACGGCGCTGGATGACACGCTGCTCAAGCGTGTCGACGGCACGCTTGCTCCGGCAGCCGCAAGTGAGGATCTGGTCATCTCGGGCGGCGGCAATGGCCCGTTGGCGACGATGACGACCAAGGACGGCAAGCAACTCGCGGTGGGCTCGCCCTTCCTCGGGCCGCTGCCTGTACCGACCGTGACCGGCAACAGTGCGCTGTTCGCCTCGGTGGCACCCGACACGGACCTTAAGGTCACGGCGACCAGGTTCGGCGGCTACAGCACCGTACTGATCCTTCACACCCCCGCGGCGGCGGCCAACCCCGCTGTTCGATCGCTGCAATTCCCCGCCACCGCCAAGGGGGTGGACCTGTCCACGAACGCGGACGGAAGCCTGAAGGCGGTCAGCGAAGGCAAGGAGGTGTTCACCGCCCCGAAGCCCCAGATGTGGTCCGCCACAGCCCCGGCAACCGGCTCGACGGACGTCGCGCCGACGGCTGCGGCCACCGCCACGAAGGCGTCGTTCGCCACCCGGGCTTCGGAGCCGTCGTCGAGTCCGTCACTGCCGCCGCCCGCGCGCAGCGACGCCGCTGGTCCGACGCGTCAGGACCCGGAGGCGCCGAGTACCGCGGACGGCCCGGGAGCCAAAGCCACGGTCGCGAACATCCCCGTCGCCACTGGCACGGACACGAACGGCAACAACAGCATCCGGTTGTCGCCCACCCCCGAACTGCTGGACGGCTCGAACACCAGCTACCCGATCTACGTCGACCCGTCCTGGTCGAACGACGCCCGGGGCAGGAGCCACTTCGCATGGGTCCAGTCCGCCTACTCGGGCGGAAACTACGACAAGACCGGCCCGGCCGACCGTGACCATCCCGGCGTCGGCTACCAGGGGTGGGAGACCACCAAGGGCGTCGAGCGGGCGCTGTACGAGTTCAACCTGAACGGCTACCTGCCCAACACCGCCATCAACTACGCCAACCTGCGCGTCTGGCAGTACGTCTCCGCCGACCACTCGTGCGACAACAAGTACCCGGTGAACGTCTACCGGGCCGGAGCCTTCGACGGCAGCATCTCCTGGAACAGCCACCGCACCTACGAGTGGCTCGACGGCAAGGACATCCCTGGAAACGGGACCCTCGACGCCTGCAAGGCGGACATCCCCCTCGACTTCAACGTCACCGGCGCGATGCGAAACGCTCTCGCCGACATCGGCACGCCCCTGGCGCTCGCCCTGGTCGGCCAGGAGGGCACTGGCGACAGGATGGGATTCAAGCGCTTCGCCTACGACGCGGTCCTGTCCACCGAGTACGACCACGTCCCGCTGCAGCCGGGCGACCCGCGTACGTCTCCGGCGGCCCGCAGCGTCACCCGTGGTGAGGGTGAGAGTTGCGGCGGCGCGCCGGTCTCCTTGCTGCGCTGGATCACCGATACGACCGTCAACCTCACCTCGGTGGTGAGCAGTTACAACCAGTCCCAGCTCACCGAGTACGTCAACATCTGGGACGACTCCTCCCCGGGGTCTCCGAGCGTCAACAACGGCTGGTCGGGCTTCGTGCCCAACGGCAGCCGCGCCTCGTATACCGTCCCCCGCTTCACCCTCCAGGACGGCCACGTCTACGGCTGGGCCACCCAGGGCGACGACGGCCTGATCCGCGGACCCGCGACCGCCGCCTGCCACTTCGCCGTCGACACCACCCCGCCGGTCGCCGCGTTCGGAACGTTCACCAACCCGGACACCCAGTTCCCGCCGTCGGGCAACGGCCAGACCACCAACCTGCGCCTCGGCCAGGAGGGCTCGATCCCCTTCACGGCCTACGACCCCAACCCCTCCGGCCTGCTGGCCTCGGGCGTGGTCTGCGTCCGCTACGGCTACGACCCGCAGCTCGCCACCTACACCCAGAACTGCGCCGGGGCCGGCAGCACCCTGAACCTCACCGAGATCAGGACCAAGCCCACCCACTGGGGCACCAACATCCTGTACGCCCAGGTCTTCGACGACGCCGGCAACGCCTCGCAGACGACGTCGTACTCCTTCTACGTCCCCTGGGCCCCCGGACCGGTCGCCTTCGGCGACACCACCGGCGACGCCAACCCCGACATCCTCGTCCCGGACAACGCGGGCAACCTGATCACCCACGGCCGTGCCACCGACCCCGGCAACACCGACGTGCCGCCCACCGGCACCGCTGCCGCCGCCAACCAGGCACCCGAGGGGGGCCGGACGTGGAAGGACTACCACGTCACCCACCGCGGCTCCCTGGACCCGGGCCTGAACACCGACGACCTGTTCGTCCACCGGGACGGAGGCAGTGCCCTCCACTACTACGCCAACAAGCTCTCCGACCCCGGCCGCTTCACCCTCAAACTGAAGGGGACCCTAGACCGGCCGAACTGCGAGGGCGGCGACACTGCCTGTCCCGGCTACCACCAGGACGAGGACTGGCGCTACACCACCCAGATCACCCCGATCGGCTCGGCCACCGACACCCGCACCCCCAACCGCGAGGTCAAGAACGCCACCGGCATCCTCGCCGTCGAATCCGGCAACCTCTGGTACTATCCGGCCAACTCCAACCACACCCTGCGCGCGCCCACTCTCGTCGCCGCAGGCGGCTGGGACACCCTCGACCTGATGGTTCCCGGCAACACCCTGGCCGTCGACCCGGCCAGCACCACCCCGGTCACCCCGGCCCTGTGGGCACGAGCCCGAACCACCGCAGGCGGCCGGACCGCCGGAGACATCCTCCAGTACGCCCTCACCACCCAGACCCGCACCGACGGCCTCGGCGAGTACACCACCGTCACCGCCGTCGCCCCGGCGAACGCCTACCGCATCGGCACCGACATCACGACCGGCGCCTACCCGACGGTCGGCGCCGACGGCGATGTCACCGGCGACGGGGTTCCCGACCTGTGGGCCCTCGACAGCACCGGCAAGCTCCATGCCTGGCCCGGATCGCTCACCGGCAAGACGGTCACCGGGCTCGGCGCCGACCACTACCGCGGCAACACCCAGGCCCCGGCCGCCCAGTGGAAGCTCCAGGGTGACACCACCGCCGTCAGCGCCGACCCGGCCATCACGTACAACGCGACCGCCGGCGACCTCGCCTTCGTCGACGACACCGTCGACGGCCGCGCCACGAAGGTCGCCGCCTTCAACGGCTCGACCTCGGCCATGACCACCGACAAGCCGGTCGTCGACACCCGCAAGAGCTTCACCATCAGCACCTGGGCCAAGTCCAACGCCGGCGGCCAGATCGTCGCCAGCCAGAACACCACCCGCGCCAGCAGCTTCATCCTCTGGAGCGAAGGCACCGGAGGCGCCTGGCGCTTCGCCCTCGCACACGCCGACGACAACAGCTGGCCCTACGAGTACACCAGCGTCACCAACAGCGCGGCCCTGGTCCAGACCGGCGTCTGGACCCGCCTGACCGCAAGCTACAACGCCGACACCGGCCAGATGAGCCTCTACGTCAACGGCACCCTCGCCGGCAGTGCCTACCACAACGCGGCCACCAGCCCCGCCTCCAGCGGCGGCTTGGTCCTCGGCCGCTACCAGTACCAGGGCCAGCCGACCACCAGCTTCAACGGCAGCATCAGCAACTTCGCCTTCTACAACATCGGCGTCAACCCGACTGCTGCGAGCACGGCCATCCGCCACGCCGCCAGCTACAACTGCCTCGACGTCCCCGGCAACGACACCAGCCAGGGCCTCGCGATCTGGCCCTGCAACAACGGCCCCGCCCAGAGCCTGACGGTCAACTCCGCCAACGGCACCGTCAGCCTGCGCGGCATGTGCCTCGACATCAGCGGGGGCAGCACCGCCAACGGCGCCGCCGTCGGCCTCTGGAGCTGCGTCACCGGCGCCTGGAACCAGGTCTGGCTTCCCCGCGCTGACGGCAGCCTCTACAACCCCGTCTCCAACCACTGCCTCGACCTGCCCAACAACGACACCACCCCCGGCAACCGACTCGCCGCCGTCACCTGCAACGGCACACCCGCGCAGACCTGGAGCTTCCCCGCTCTCAAGACCCCGCCCCTGCCCGTCAACCCCTAATCTGCAGGAACCACCCCCGGGGCCCACGACGAACCAGCGTCGTGGGCCCCGGTGCATGGCAGAGGACCGGCGACCCCTACCCGCCTGCCCACCTATCGCCGGCGCAACTTCTGACTTCCACCCATTGCCCGCACATTTGCCAGCCGACCAGACCGACCGGACTGACCCACCAGCGTGGCAACGGAGAGGTGAGGCGATTCAACGGGCCCGTGCAGTCAAAACAGACCGCTTCGCCCTGGCGGAACCCGCAGCTCCTGGCGGACCGTGTTGGGCCGACTTCGCCATCGGCACCGTGCGCGCGATCAGAGCGGTGGCACTGCCGTGCGGGATGGTCCGCGCCACCGAACACGAGGCGCAGGCCAATCTGGCCGCCGTGCTTCAGCTCTGCGCGACGGGCAAGCTCCGTTGCAGCGAGAAGACCCGCAGGCCCAGCGCGGCCACCGTCGCCGCGATCACCGAAGTCCTCGACGGCGGCGACTTTTACGAACACGAGGCCATCGCCGCCTTCGCCTGGCCGCTGCTGCTTCAGGCCGGTGGCCTGGCCACCCTGGCTACCAGCAGGCTCACACTGACCCCGCGCGGCCGCACCGTACTTGCCAAGCCCGCACACGAGACCATCGCCGCCCTGTGGCAGCGCTGGCTGAAGAACACCCTGCTGGACGAGTTCTCCCGGATCGAGGAGATCAAGGGTCAGCGCGCCGCCAACGTCCTCACCGCCGCCCGACCGCGCCGCGAGCTCGTCGGCCAGGCACTTGCCACCCGCACCACCGGCCAATGGATCACGGTGGACGATCTGTTCGGGCAGATGCGCCGAGCCGGGCAGGACCCCGTCATCGCGCGAACCGAACGCGCCCTGTGGAAGCTGTACCTGGAAGACCCCCAGTATGGCAGCCTCGGCTACGACGGCCACCACGACTGGCCGCTGCTCGAGGGTCGCTACACCCTCGCGGTGCTGTTCGAATACGCGGCCGTCCTCGGCCTGATCGACATCGACTACATCCCGCCCGCCGGAGCCCGCACCGACTACCAGCACAACTGGGGCGGCGACTACCTCGACCAACTCAGCCGTTACGACGGCCTGCTCGCCGTACGCCTCAACCCACTCGGCGCCTACACCACCGGCCAGAGCGCCACCTACGACCCCAGCCCCAAGCCCCAGCTGGCAACCCCGCTCGGCCAGGTCACCGTCCTGCCCAACCACGACATCGCCGCCCTCGACGGACTTACCTCCGCCGACGCGCTACTCCTGGACGCCTTCGCCGATAAGACCGGCGACCGCGTCTGGAGCCTCACTCACCGCTCCCTGCTCCGAGCCGTCGACGCCGGACGCGACCTCACCGAGCTACGCCGCTACCTGGAGTCGGCAAGCCGGCATCCGCTGCCGCAGACCGTCACGACGCTGCTGGATGATGCGGCTCGCCGCCTCGGCCAAGTCCGTGACACCGGCCCGGTCCACCTGATCGAATGCGCGGACCCCGCGGTGGCGGCCCTCCTGGCCGGGGACCGACGCCTGCGCACCGTCGCGACCCGGCTGGGGGAGCGCCACTTCGCCGTCCCCGTCGACCGGCTCGCTGCCTTCCGCAAGGCTGCCCTCGCCCAGGGGTACCCGCTGGACCAGGTTCGATGACCACCGGACGCCACTCGCCGAAGCAACAGCCCCGAACCAGCGCGCCGGCGATGAAGCGAAGCCCGACCCAGAAGGAGGTGCTGGGGGTCAAGGGGTTCAATCGACCGTCGACCGCCCCGCGTCGCCATGGCTCGGCGACGGCCGCTGATCAAGTGTATTTGCCTATGGGTCAGTCATGGCCGAAGTCGAACTTGACGGTGACTGGCGCGTGGTCGCTCCACCGTTCGGCGTGTGAGGCGGCTCGTTCGACGTAAGCCTCGATGGCCCTGTCGGCGAGGCCTTTTGTACAAACACTTAGGTCTACTCTCCAGCGGAACGACGCGTTTTCTAAAAGAGTCCACCCGTTCGAGTGCAGGTTGTTCGAGGGTGTCCGCTGGCCTGGGCGGTAGGGGAGGCCCATGGGCATCATGACGGTTTCGGCGCCGGTTCGGGCGGTGGTGGGTTCGCGTGTCTCGGACACGCACGGGGACGAGGGCAAGGTCTCGCACCTGGTGCAGGCGGAGTCGGCGACGCGTCATGCGGTCTCGAAGGAGTGGGAGATCGTCGGGTCCTTCGAGGACCTGGACGTCTCCGCGGAGATCACGCCGTGGAAGCGCCCGGACCTTGGGCCGTGGCTGACCGAGCGGCAGGGCGAGTGGGACGCGTTGGTGTGGGCCAAGGTCGACCGGGCATTCCGCTCGGCCAAGGACTGCGCGGACCTCGCCCACTGGGCGGAGGAGAACCACAAGGTCCTGGTGTTCACCGACGATGGGATCACCTTGGACTACCGTGCGGGCCGTGAGTCGTCGTTCGGGAACGAGTTGGCGAAGGTGTTCCTGATGCTGGCGTCGATTTTTGCGGAGATGGAGCTCAAGCGGATCAAGGCCCGCGTCACGGCCGCGCACAGGCACCTGCGCAAGACGGACCGCTGGGCGGGTGGGCAGCCGCCGTACGGGTACCGGATTGTCGACCGGCCGGGCGGTGGGCGCACCCTGGAGCCGGACCCGGTCACCTCCGAGGCCGTCCGGTTCATGGGCAGGCTCCTACTGGAGGGGCAGAGTCAGTGGATGATCGCCACTGCCCTGGAAGCCGCTGGCTTCGACACCCCGTCGATGCACGCGTTCAAGAACCAGGGCGAGTCGTACTCGAGCAAGCGCAAGACTGCTCCGTCGAACCACTGGAACCCGACCAGCGTGGGGAAGATCCTGCGTTCGCCGGCGACGATGGGTCTGAAGCTGACCGGCCGCTCCGTGAAGGCGCGCAAGATCGCCCGCGACGCCAAGGGTCTGCCGATCCGGATGGCCAAGCCTCTGTTCGCGGAGGAGGAGTGGGCTGCGGTCCAGGCGGTGATGGACGAGCGCTCGGTGACGAAGGAGCGCTCGAACGGGGCCTCGCCCTGGCTCGGCGTTGCGCTGTGCGACCGCTGCGGCGATCGGTTCTACCGGCAGGTGAACCTCGCGAAGAACGGCAAGGTGTACGAGTACTACCGGTGCGCGAAGACGGCCGGCAAACCGGCCTGCAAGGGCCAGTCGGTTAAGGGGGAGCGCGTCACTGCCGCGATCGCGGCTCTGGTCGAGCGCCTGGCCGGCCTCGCGATGACGGTGCGCAGGTTCATCCCCGGAGAGGACCACACCGAGCAGCTCAACCACGTCACGGCGGCGATGAAGGATCTCCGGGAGGAGAAGCGCCGCAACCTGTTCGACTACCCCGGCGGCGACGACGAGTACTCCGAAGCCCTCGAAGTCCTCGTCGACGAACGCCGCCGCCTCGCCGCCCTCCCGCAGCGCCCCTCCGCCTGGGTGGAGGTCGAGACCGGCCAGACCTTCGCGGATGCCTGGGCCCAGGCCGACCAGGAGAACCGCCGCCAGCTCCTCCTCGGCCTCAAGGCCCGCCTCTACATGACACCGAGCATCGAGGGCTGGCACCTACCCGCCGAACTCCAAGCACGAGTGCCGGAGCTGGAGCGTGTCGGCACCTCGGCGTAGGTCGGGTGACCCGGACCCTGATGGACTCGAACGTCCGTGCAGGTGGAGCGGACGAATTGGCTCGCTGGCATCCGGGCGGTTGGTGGGGGAGGCGCGAACTCCTTACCACAGCTGCGGTATTCGCTTCCGTTGTGCCACTCGGCGGGTCCATCGTTGTGAGAGGACGTTAAGTCCGTTTCTGGATGATCTGGTGTCGCCTGTTCGTGTGTATGGAGTCGTTCAGGCTGACTCATGTGTCGTGTGCATGATGCTGTTGGGGCATGGAACGGATGCCGTACTCAACGGACTTGTCCGACGGGCAGTGGGCCTTGATCGAGCCGCTGGTCACCGCCTGGAAGCAGGAGCGGGTCGCGCTCGGCGACCGGGGACCCGGGCTCCTGCGACCTGCGCGAGGTCGTGAACGCGCTGCTGTACCAGAACCGGACGGGCTGCCAGTGGCGGCTCCTGCCGCACGACTTTCCGGCCTGGTCGGCGGTGTTCTAATACTTCAGCCTGTGGCGCCAGGATGGCCTTGACCAGCGGATCCAGGAGATCCTGCGCTGCCAGGTGCGGGAGCGGGCCAGACGATTAGAGGACCCGTCCCTGGTGATCATTGACACCCAGTCCGTGCGCGTGGCGGCCGGGGTGCCGGAGGAGACGACGGGACTGGATGCGAACAAGAAGACGCCTGGCAGGAAGCGGGGACTGGCCGTCGATGTGCTGGGCCTGATCATCGGTGTGGTGGTCCTGGCCGCGAGTGCGCACGACAACGAGGCCGGCATCGCCCTGCTGGACCAGGCAGCCGAACGATGCGGGATGCGCCTGGAAAAGGTCCTGGTCGACCAGGGCTTCAAGGACGCCGTAATCATCCACGGGGCGGTGAAGGACATCACCGTCGAGGTGGTCCGTCGCAACCCTGACGCCCAGGGCAAGGGCTTCGTTCCGCAACCGAAGCGGTGGGTGGTCGAGCAGGTCAACGGCACCCTCATGCTCCACCGGCGCCTCGCCCGTGACTACGACCACCGGCTGGACAACGCCGCCTCTCGGTCATCGCGCCATGGCGCATCCCTCCGGCCGTTCAGGGCCTTGGCTCCGCCACCGGCGGCCATCCCCACGCGAGACGCACAGCGTCGCGTCCGGATCGGCGCCCTGCCGTGACACCTCACGGTTCGAGGTTCCTCGCTCCCGCCCTGCGTGGTGAGCGCCGACCGTAGGTGAGGTGCGGCACGGTTCTGCCGTGCATGCTCCGCCCGTCACTTTCGGCCCGTTCCCTTGCGGTCTCCGCTGGCGCCCCGCGCCACGGAACCTTCCACGTGACGTGCCGCCCCGAGGAAGGTTTCCCCGTATGAGCCGCTCCAGTCGCTCCTCGTACCAGAACGCCAATCCCGCTCCGCGGCAGGCTCCCGCTCCGGTGGCAGCTCCTTCTACGGCGCCCGGCCCGCCGGAGGCCGACGGACCTCCGATCGGGGCGCCGGCCAAGGCATGTCTGCGCAGGGCGAGTTCGCGATGCCGGTGAGCACCACCCCGGCACTGCCGGCCGTCGAGTCCTTCGATGAGCTGGACATGCCGAAGGCGCTGCTGTCGGTGCTGACCCGCCAGGGCGTCACCGCGCCGTTCCCGATCCAGGCCGCAACGCTGCCGAACTCGCTGGCCGGCCGCGACCTCCTCGGACGAGGCCGCACCGGCTCCGGCAAAACCATCGCGTTCGGCCTCGCCGTGCTGGCCCGCACCGCCGGGCAGCGGGCCGAGCCGCGTTACCCGCTGGCCCTGGTGCTGGTCCCCACCCGCGAGCTCGCGCAGCAGGTCACCGAGGCCCTCACCCCCTACGCCCACGCGCTGCGACTGAGGATGGCGACCGCGGTGGGCGGGACGTCGATGAGTCGCCAGGCATGGCTGCCGAACCGCGGGGCGGAGGTCGTGGTGGCCACGCCGGGCCGGCTGAAAGACCTGATCCAGCGTGGTGACTGCCGGCTGGACAGGGTCGGCATCACGGTGCTCGACGAGGCCGACCAGATGGCCGACATGGGCTTCCTGCCGCAGGTCACCGAGCTCCTCGACCAGGTCGCCGAAGGCGGCCAGACCATGCTGTTCTCCGCCACCCTGGACCGCAACGTCGACCGCCTGGTGCGGCGCTTCCTCAAGGACCCGGTCACCCACTCGGTGGACCCGTCCGCGGGAGCGGTCAGCACCATGGAGCACCACGTGCTGCACGTGCAGAACTTCGACAAGAACGCCACGATCGCCCACATCGCGTCCCGCGACGGCAGGGTGATCATGTTCATCGACACCAAGCACGGCGCGGACCGCCTGGTGGAGGACCTGCTCGCAAATGGCGTGAAGGCCGCGGCCCTGCACGGCGGCAAGTCCCAGCCGCAGCGCACCCGCACCCTGGAGCAGTTTCGCACCGGCGAGGTGACCGCGTTGATCGCGACCAACGTCGCCGCCCGCGGCATCCACGTCGACGGGCTCGACCTGGTCGTCAACGTGGACCCGCCGATCGACCACAAGGACTACCTCCACCGGGGCGGCCGCACCGCACGGGCCGGCGAGTCCGGCACCGTCGTCACGCTGGTGCTGCCCAACCAGCGCCGCGCGATGGCCCGCATGATGACAACGGCCGCCATCGCCCCCGTCACCACCAGGGTCAGCGCCGGCGGCGAGGACCTGGCCCGTATCACCGGCGCCCGCGTGCCCACCGGCATCCCCGCCGTGATCCCCGACCCCGTCGTCGAGCGGCCGCGCCGCAGCCCGTCCACGAGTCGCGGCCGCCGCCCCGCCTACGCCGCCGCCGGCACCCGGGCCGCCACCGGCCGCGACGACCAGGGCCCCTCCGGCCGCCGCCGGACGCCCAGGCGCGCCGCCCGCGTCGCGTAGCACCGCCGGGCCCGGCTCGCGGTGCGAACCGGGCCCGCACAGTTCGCCGCAGACGCCACCTGGTCGTCACGCAGCCCGATCCCGAGCTTGTGGAGCGGTCCGGCCGTCATGCCGGTCAACATCATCGCCTCCTACTTGCTCACGGCCCTCCTTCCGGCACCGCGTCGACTCGAGCAGCAGCTCCCGCTTCAGCGGGCACCCGACGGTGCATAGGACCGACGGGCTTACCGCTGGGACGTGCGGACGGCCGCCCATCTCATCGGGAGAGGTTGCTCGGACGACAGCTTCATGGATTTCCGGGCTGGCCTGATCGCCCTCGGGCGGGAGGGGTCGCAGGTTCAAATCCTGTCGTCCCGACCAGCGTTTTCGCAGGTCGTAGGTCGCTTTCACCGAACGGTGGAAGCGGCCTTTTTGATGTTCCGTCGGCTGGTGGTCGCATGGTGGTCCCGCTGCTTTCCCGGTGAAGTCGTGCGGCGGGTCGGGCGGGTCCTGTGGGTAGGGCGGGTGATGGGTCTGGTCCCGGTTTTTGGGGTGCGCCGGGCCGTGGCGGCCAAGTCCCGGGCGCACGCAGCCTGCTGTCCACCGGCGACGAGGAGATCGTCGAGGACACCGGCACCAACCACTACTGGGGTCGTGGAAGGACCGGAACCGGCAGGAACATGCTCGGGCGGATCCTGATGCGCACCTGGCACCAACTCCGGGCCGAAGCCGGGGGAGGCCGCGGTCACGTCGGGTAGCGCGGGGATGGCCCGCCCGCCGGCCTCCGGTGGGAGGCCGACGGGCGGGCCGTGGCGGGGCGGGAGGGGCGGGGCGGTTACAGGAGCTGGACGCCCGGGGCGGTGGCCCAGTAGCCCCAGTCGTGGCCGGGATCGGGGCAGGTGGCGGTGAAGTTGCCGTCGCCCTTGGAGGTGGCGACCGGCAGGCAGTCCCACCCGGCGCCGCCGGTCAGCACCAGGTCGGTGCGGCCGTCGCCGTCGAGGTCGCCGGAGCGGATCTTGATGTCCGGGACCGACGCCCAGTAGCCCCAGTACCCGCCCTGGACGGCGTTGCAGGTGGTGGTGAAGGAACCGTCGCCGTTGGAGGCGGCGACCGGAACGCAGCCGGGGTCGGGTCCGCCGGTGAGGGCGACGTCCGTCCGGCCGTCGCCGTTGAAGTCGCCCGCGACCGCCTTGACGCCCGAGGCGCGGGACCAGCCGGCCCAGTTCAGGCCGGGGGCGCCGCAGGTGGCGGTGAAGCTCCCGTCGCCCTTGGAGAGGGCGAGCGGCAGGCAGGTCGTGGTGGTGCCGCCGGTCAGGGCGAGGTCGGTGCGGCCGTCGCCGTTGAAGTCGCCGGACATCGTCTGCACGCCCGGCTCGGCGGCCCAGCTTCCCCACGAGCCGCTGCTGAACGCGGTGCAGGTGACGTTGAGGCTGCCGTCCGCCCTGGTGAGCGCGACCGGCAGGCAGCCGAGGTTGGGTCCGCCGGTGAGCGCGATGTCGGTCCGCCCGTCGCCGTTGTAGTCGCCGGTGACGACCTTGACGCCCGGGGCGTGCGCCCAGGTGGTCCAGGACGATCCGGTGCCGGGGCAGCCGACCGAGAAGCTGCCGTCGCCCTTGGCGTAGGCGATCGGCAGGCAGCCCCAGTTTGTTCCGCCGGTCATGGCCAGGTCGGTGAGGCCGTCGCCGTTGAAGTCGCCGGAGAGGAACTGCACACCGGCGTCGGACGCCCAGTGGCTCCACTCCGGACCGTTCTCGGGGGCGTAGCAGCTGACGTCAAAGTTGCCGTCGCCCTTGGAGACGGCGACCGGCAGGCAGGTCCAGCCCGCGCCGCCGGTCAGGGCGATGTCCGACTTGCCGTCGCCGTTGTAGTCGCCGGAGACGGCGCGGACGTTGGCGGTGTGCGCCCAGTAGCCCCAGTTCCCGCCCTGGGGGGCGTTGCAGGAGGTGCTGACGGTGCCGTCGCCCCTGGAGGTGGCCACCGGGAGGCAGGACCAGTCGGGGCCGCCGGTGAGGGCCAGGTCGGTGCGGCCGTCGCCGTTGAAGTCGGCGGCGTGTTCGGTGCGTTCGCGCAGCAGGCGGTTGCCGAGCGGTGACGGGCCCTCGACCGTGTAGGCCGCCCAGGCGCCGACGCCGATCAGCCGCGGCAGGGTGTCGAGCCCGGTGGCGCTGCCGGGGTAGAAGAGCAGACAGCCGGTGGGGCAGGTGGTGGTCCTGGTGGTGGTGCCGTCGTCGGTGTAGCTGACCGTGGTGCCGGAGTCGGCCGGGGTCGCGGCGATCAGGTCGCCGCCGCTCTGGCCGGCGGTGGGGTCGAACCGGCGGAAGGCGACGACCTCGTTCGGGGTCTGGACGCCGTCGTCGTTGAGGTCGACCCAGCCGGTCCGGTCGGTGACCCGGCCCTCTAGGTTGCCGAGCGAGAGGACCTGCGGCCGCCCGGCGAGCGCGCTGCCGTAGGTGGTCTTCGCACCGAGGGTGTAGGCGCCGGCGGTGCCGGTGCCGGGGAACAGGAAGAGCGCGCCGTCGGAGGTGCGGCGGCCGATCAGGTCGGCCGTGCCGTCGCCGTTGACGTCGCCGGGCGCGAGCACGGTGTAGTCGGACCAGGTCTCGCTGCCGAGCTGCTTGCGGCCGGCCAGGTCGAACGGCGCGGTGTGGTCCGGCGTGCGGCCGTCGCCGAGGACCCTGCCGCTGTACAGGTAGAGCTTGCCGCCCTCGACGGTGAGCAGGTCGTTGCCGGGCTTCCCGTCGATGTTGCCCGGGGCCAGGATCTGGGTCGTCGTGGACCAGTTCGGCCGGGTCGGGTGCTTGAGCTCGACCCGCGCGGAGGCGTTGGGACGTCCGAGGCCGTTGCCGGGGTAGATGAACAGCTTCCCGGCGTCGAGGCCGGTGGAGAGCCGGATCAGGTAGTCCTCGTAGCCGTCCGCACCCGCGGTGGCGGCGGTCGCGCCGGTGAAGTCGCCGCGGTGGGTGATCAGCGCGCCGGTGTAGCCGGTGCCGATGTCGGTCCGGTCGGTGTAACCGCCGGTCCCGTTGCCGGCGTAGAGGCGCAGGGTGCCCTCGGGCGAGACCGCGACGAAGTCGGCGTAGCCGTCGCCGGTCAGGTCTCCGGACAGGTCGCTCCTGGCCTCGGTGGCGGCCCAGGGGGTGGTGGAGCCGGGCGGGCGGACATAGGAGGCCGGCGTGGTCTTGATGACGACGGTGTCGCCGGTGACGCCGCTACCGGTGCCGTCGTAGGCGCTGCGGTTGCCCGCCGCGTCGTACGCGACGACGTGCAGCGTGCTCTGCGGCCAGCCGGTCGGGGTGACCGTGACGGTGGCCGACCCGCCGCCGGCGTCGACCCAGTTGCCGTTCTGGCAGCGGGTGTTGGAGGTGGAGATCGGCTGGTCCAGGGTCCAGCAGAAGCCGGCCAGGTTGGTGTCGGTCGCGGTGAACTTCAGGGTCCGCGGGCTGCGGGCCGGCACCTCGGCGACGTCGAGGCGCTTGCCGTCGGTCGCGGTGACGGTCAGCCCGGTGGGCGCCGTCTTGTCCACCGTGAAGGCGCAGTACGGGTCGCCGGGCAGGTAGCCGGACTGGGTGATTCCGTCGCGGGCGGCGACGGCCCAGCGGTAGACGGTGTTCTCCTGGAGCTCGGAGGCCGGCCAGGTGCGGGAGGACCAGCTGTTGTTGCCGACCCACTCGTCCTGGTCGTGGAACCAGGACCAGCCCTCCTTCCAGACCCGGTAGTAGGCGTTGGTGTTGGTGCCGTCCGGGTCGGAGACGCGGGCCGCGAGGGTGAAGCCGTTGTTGCCGATGACGGCGGCCTTGGCCGGGTCGGTCACGCACGGCACGGGCTTGTTGCCCGCGCCCCCCTGCAGCCAGGAGCCCTCGTAGGCGCCGTACTCGTTGACGACCGGGGTGCGGTTGTAGGTGATCTCCAGGTACGGGTTGTTCTTGAACCGCTTGTAGCTGAGGGTGTTGCCCTCCTTGCCCGCCTCGGCGGCGAGGCTGAGGGTGAGGGCGCCCGCGTTCCAGTCGGCCATCTGCTGGACGGCGGACTTCAGGCCGTCCGAGACGAAGTCGTGGCCGAGGTCGTTGGGGCAGTAGTTCGGGTTGCCGCCGGCGAAGCTGTCGGAGGCGACCTTGTTGATCCGGGGGAGCGGGTTGTTCCAGGTCGGGTCGTGGTCCCAGCCGCCGACCACCCAGAGGTCGGTGTAGCCCGCGTCGGAGGCGGTGCAGCCCCAGGAGTGGGTCTCGACCGTGTGGAGGGTGCTGGAGAGGATCTGGGCTCCGCCGAGGCCGCTGGTGTCGACGGTGAAGAAGCTCTGGTGCCGGGAGTCGCCGGAGTAGCCGACGCGGAACTCGTCGGTCGGGTTGTTGGAGGTCCAGCCGCTGCCGGAGACGAACGCGCTGTTGGGGTAGGAGGACGTGGTGAAGGACCACTTCTGCCGGGAGCCGCCGGTGAACACCGGGTCGATCACCAGCGGGAACTGCGCGTCCGGGGCGGTGAGCAACTCGCGGTCCGGGGTGAGCCGGATCTCCCCGGGGGCGACCCGCACGCCGAGGCGGGCGGACTTGACCGGCAGCGCGGGGGGCTCCTGGGGCTGCTGCCCCTCCTCGGCCGCCCCGGCGTCGGCGGAGGCCGGGGCCTCGGAGCCCTTCGCGGACTCGGACTCCTTCGAGACCCTGGGATCGCCGGGCGCCTCGGGGGCCTTGGCGGCCTCGGGCTGCTCCGGGGTGTCCCACATGGTCGGCGCCGGGGCCTGGAAGACGGTCGTGCCGTCCTTGCCCTTGACCTTGATCCCGCCGTCCTCGGCAGCGGCCACCGTGAGGCCGTCGGCCCTGGTGAGGAGTCTGAGTTCGGCGAGGGCGGGATCGGCGGCGGCCTCACGGGTCTTGACGACCAGGTGCTCGGCGAAGCCGTCGACACCCGCCAGGACCTTCAGGTCCACGCCGGGCAGCACCTCGGGGTAGAGGGCGGTGTTGCCGGACACGGTCGGCGTCGGCAGCGGGGCCGGCCAACTGACCGACATGGTCTGCCCGTCACGCGTCAGCGTGGCCAGCGGGGCCGTGCCGCCGCCGGAGAAGGTGATGGGGAACGTCGGCGCGATCGGCGTCAGGCCGCCGTCGGGGGCCTTCCTCAGCGTGGCGTCGGGCGTGCGCCAGGCGCCGTCCACCTTCGCGCGCACCGGCTCGACGTGGCTGCGGCGGGTGAACGTCCCGTCCGGGTTGGCCAGGGTCTCGTTGAACTCGTCGAGGCGCTCGGCGATCTCCACGGGCCTGCCGGTGCGCTTCGCCTCCGCCATCGCCCGGGCTTCCGGTGCCTGCTGCTGCGTCGACCGAGGTGGCACCACTGGCGAGTTGGGTTCGGCGCCGGCCGTCGGCGCGGCGACGGCCAGCGATGTGCCGAGTATCGCGCCGGTGGTGAGAATCGCGAGGAGGCGTCGCCGCCCCGTCGCCGGTCTTTTTCTGGTGCTCATCTGGAGGATCCCCCCTTGGTCCGTTTCGGTGGTGCCGGGGGATGCTATTCGCCTTCGAACGCCGGTGGACAAGGACGCGCCGACAAGCCTTTTTCCGATGGGAATTTCAGGGGGGATCGATCGGTCGAAAGCTGGTGTACCGTCAGGAATCGGGCATGGAAACCGTCTTGGAGTGCGGAACGCCGCCGCTCGCGGTCGCGGCCCGGTGAAAGTTTGGCAATGGACAGTCAATATGGAGGCATGGCATTGGGTGGAAAATGCCAGCAAGCCGACGCGGTGGAGAACGATCTGACGGAACCGCTTGCCGCGCGGGTCGCAAGCAGGCAGGATCGCGCAGGCATTTACGGGGATCGCATGAAGAGGGGGGTGGGGGCGGATGTATGTCGATTCGCCAAGAACGCATACGCCGAGAATGCTCCATCGATGGAGAATCGCCGCGGCGACGGCGACCGCCGCGGCCGTGGTGGTCGGACTGTTCTCGGCGCCGGCGGCGGGTGCCGCCGGTGCGCCGGGCTTCAAGCTGCGGCCGGTCCAGCAGCCGAAGTCGGTGAACGGCCGGGACCTGGACGCCGCGCCGGTGTCCGGTCCGTCGCCGGCCTCGGTCAACTGGAAGCCGGAGCCGGCGAACTGGCCGAAGGCCGCGTCGGTGCGGGTGGACCTGGCCGGTGCGGGGAGCCCGGCCCGGCGGGCCGAGGGGACGCCGGTCGCGGTGGCCGCCTCGGACGGGGGTTCACCGGCCGCGGTGTCGGTGCGGGTCGCCGACCGGTCGGCCGCCCGGCAGGCCGGTGTCGACGGACTGCTGGTCGGCCTGAGCCGTGACGACGCCTCCGCCTCGGCGGGCCCGGTGTCCGTCTCGGTCGACTACGCGCAGTTCAAGGGCGCCCTCGCGGCGGACGCCGCATCGAGGTTGACCCTGGTGAGCCTGCCGGCCTGCGCCCTGACCACGCCGGAGAAGCCGGAGTGCCGCACCCGCACGGCGGTGCCCACGGTGAACGATCCGGTGGCGGGGACGCTGACCGCCCGGGTGGACGCGGCCCCGATGGCCGTTTCCTCGGCGGCGGCGCAGGAGGCGCCGGCCATGACGGTGCTCGCGACGACCGCGGAGGCCTCGCCCTCCGGGCCGATGGGCGACTACAAGGCCACCTCGCTGGCGGCCACCGGTTCCTGGTCGCATTCCGGCAACACCGGTGGATTCACCTGGAGTTACCCGATTTCGGCACCGGCTGTCCCCGGTGGGCAGGTCCCGGACGTCGCGCTGTCCTACAGCTCGGCCAGGACCGACGGCCGGACGGCGTCGACCAACAACCAGGCGTCCTGGATCGGTGAGGGCTGGGACTACAACCCCGGCTTCATCGAGCGCAGTTACGTGCCCTGCGCGAGCGATCAGTACGAGGGCAACAACACGGCCAAGACCGGCGACCTGTGCTGGAAGTCCGACAACGCGACGATGTCGCTGAACGGTTCCTCCACCGCGCTGGTGAAGGTCGACGACCACACCTGGCGGCTGACCGACGACGACGGCTCGCGGATCGAGCGGATCCGGGGCGAGGCCATCGGCAACGGGGACGACGACAACGAGTACTGGAAGGTGACCGACCGGTCGGGCAACCAGTTCTGGTTCGGCCGCAACAAGGCGCCGATCGCGCTGGAGTCGACGGAGGACACCAACGCCACCTGGACGGTGCCGGTCTACGGCAACCACGCGGGCGAGCCGGGCAACGCGGGGACGTTCGCCGACTCGGTGCGGACACAGGCCTGGCGGTGGAACCTGGACTACGCGGTCGACGTGCACGGCAACGCGACGGCCTACTACTACGACCGCGAGACCAACGCGTACGCGCAGAACCGGACGACCGGCTCCGGCGCGGTGCCGTACGTGCGCGGCGGCTACCTCAAGCGGATCGACTACGGCATGCGCGGTGACCTGGGCGCGCCGTCCAAGCCCTCGGCGCAGGTCGTCTTCACCGTGGACGAGCGCTGCCTCACCACCTGCACCAGCTTCGACAAGGCGCATGCCACCGACTGGCCGGACGTCCCGGTGGACCAGTCCTGCGCGGCCGGTTCCGCCTGCCCGAACGTCTCCCCGACGTTCTGGTCCCGCAAGCGGCTGTCCCGGATCAACACCTTCTCGCGCCTGGGCGGCGTGCTCACGGCGGTGGACCAGTGGTCGCTGAATCACACCCTGCCGCCGACCGGTGACGTCTCCACGCCGTCCCTGTGGCTCGCCTCGATCGAGCGGCTGTTCCAGGCCGGGGCGCTGACGGACGTGAAGCCGCCGCAGGCGACGAAGTTCACCGGCGAACCGTTCGACAACCGGGTCGACGGCGCCGAGGGCCGTCCGCCCATGCACAAGTACCGGATCACCAAGGTCACCAACGAGACCGGCGGTGACACCCTGGTCTCCTACCGGCCGACGGAGTGCGTGTACGGCTCGACCCCGGCGCCCGAGTCCAACGACAAGGCCTGCTTCCCGTCCTACTGGACGCCGGAGAACCAGGCCGAGGTCCTCGACTGGTTCCACAAGTACCTGGTGCAGTCCGTCACCGAGGACGACACCACCGCCGGCTCCGGCTCGGAGCCCAAGGTGACCTCCTACGAGTACCTGGGCGGCGCGGCCTGGCACCGCGACGACGGCGAGTTCACCCCGGACAAGAACCGCACCTACAACCAGTTCCGAGGCTACGCGAAGCTCCGCACCCGGGTCGGCTCGGTCAACCGGACGCTCACGGAGATCGAGTACTTCCGCGGCATGGACGGCGACCTGCTGCCCGGTGGCGGCAAGCGCTCGGTCAGCGTCAACGGCGTCACCGACCTGGACGGCTACTACGGCCGCACGGCGAAGGTCTCGACCTTCGACCAGGACAACGGCACGGTGGTCGCGGAGGCGACGAGCACGCCGTGGCTGAGCGACGCCGCCGCGACCTACACGCCCAGGAGCGTCCCCGGCGATGACGGCAAGGCCGGCGCCGAACTGCCGGCCGTCGAGGCCAGGTTCTCGGGCACGGCCGTCGAGCAGACCCGGACCTGGCTGTCGGGCACCACCTGGCGCACGACCAGGCTGAGCCGGACCTACGACCCGGTCTTCGGCCGGGTCACCGCGGTCAGCGACGAGGGCGACACCGCCGTCAGCGGCGACGAGAGCTGCACCCGCACCTCCTACACCGACGCCGACACGGTCACCTGGCTGAACGCCTACCCGTCCTCGGTGACCACCGACTCGGCGCTGTGCTCCACCCCGTCCGGCCCGGCCACCGCGGTGAGCGCGACCCGCACCTCCTACGACGGACGGCCGGTCGGCGCGGCGCCGGTCAGCGGCCGGGCGCATGTCACCAGGTCCGAGCAACTGGAGCGCCACAACGGCTCCACGCCGGTGTGGAACACCACCCTGAACGCGGCCTCCTTCGACCGCTACGGCCGTCCGACCTCCACCACCGGTGAGGACAACCGGACCACCACCACGGCCTACACGCCCGCCGACGGCGAACAGCCCACCACGGTCAAGGTCACCAACCCCGCCGACCAGGTCGTCAGCACGACCTACGACGGCCTGCGCGGCCTCGCCCTCGCCACCACCGACGCGGCGGGCCGCACGACCGCCATGACGTACGACGCGGCCGGCCGGCTGACGGCGACCTGGAAGGCCGGCCGTTCCACCAGCCTCCCGGCGAACGCGACCTTCAGCTACGCCCTGTCGGCCACGGTGCCCTCGGCGGTGTCCACCAAGGTGCTGCTGGAGAACGGCTCGTACCGGGTGGCGACGGTCCTCAGCGACTCCTTCCTGAGGTCGCGCCAGGTGCAGTCCGAGGCGGCCACGACCGGCCGGACCATCATGGACACCTTCTACGACAGCCACGGGCGGCCCTGGAAGACCAACGCCGAGTACTGGAACAGCCTCGGTGTCGCGACCGTGCTCTACTCGGTCGCGGACAACCAGATCCCCTCCCAGACGGTCACCGAGTACGACGGACGGTCGCGTCCGACCGCCTCCGTCCTCATGTCGCTCAACGTGGAGAAGTGGCGCACCACCACCACGTACGGCGGTGACTGGACGTCCGTTCTGCCGCCGGCCGGCGGAACCGCGACGCTCACCCGTACGGACGCCAAGGGCCGGACGGTGGAACTGCGGAACTACAAGGACCGCAACCCGCTGATCGGCGCCGCGGCCACCCAGTACGAGGCGCTGGGCTACGGCTACGACGCCGCCGGCCGGCTCGCCCGGGTGACTGACGCCACCGGGCGGAACAGCTGGACCTACGGCTACGATCTGCGCGGCCGGCAGATCCGGGCCACCGACCCGGACAAGGGCACCACCGACAGCGCCTTCGGTGCGGACGGCCGCCTCGCGACCGTCACGACCGCTGTCGGGGCCGCGGGGCAGAGCACGCTCGGCTACACGTACGACAGCCTCGGCCGCAAGCGGACGATCCGCTCCGGCTCGACGACCGGCCCGGTGCTCGCGGAGTGGGCCTTCGACACCGCCCCCGGCGGAACCGGTCTGCCGGCCGGGTCGACGCGCTACCGCACGGTCGGCGCCACGACCTACGCCTACGCGAGCGCCGTCAAGGGCTACGACACGGCGGGGCGGCCGACCGGCACGACGTTCACGGTGCCGAGCGTGCCGGGCGAGGAGAAGCTCGCCGGTGCGTACACGCTCGACTACACCTACCTGCCGAACACCGGCCTGCCCGCCACCACGGCGTACTCGACCACCAACACCAACGCCTCGACCGCGCTGCCGGCCGAGACGCTGACCGACGGCTACGACAAGTACGGGCAGGCCGGCTCGGTCTCTTCCTCGCTGGGCATCAGCTACCTGGGCGGCGCGCAGTACTCGCCGTTCGGCCAGACCCTGCAGACCCAGCTGGGCACGATCGGCGGCCGGGTGGTCCGCACGCTCACCTACGACGAGCCGACCCGCCGCCTGGCGACGGTGATGGACGACCGCGAGGCGTCCGGCCCGCAGGTCATGACCAGCGCCGGCTACACCTACAACGCGATCGGCGACATCACCCGGATCAAGGACCAGCAGGACGACAAGACGGTCACCGACACCCAGTGCTTCGCCAACGACTGGGCCCGGCGCCTGACCGAGGCATGGACCTCGGGTGACAACTGCGCCACCGGCCCGGCCACGGCCGGCGGCCCCAACCTGGGCGCCGTCGACCCGTACTGGTCCAGCTGGACCTTCGACACGGCGGGCAACCGCGCCAAGGAGACCCAGCACAAGACCGGCACCGCCACCGCCGACACGGTCAGCAGCTACTCCTACCCGACCACCACGGGCGCCGCCCGCCCGCACGCCGCCACCCAGGTGGCCCGCACGGGCTCCGGCGCGGGCACCACCGGCTTCGGCTACGACAGCACGGGCAACCTCACCTCGAAGACGGTGAACGGCGCCGTCCAGCAGACCCTCACCTGGGATCCGGAAGGCCACCTGGCGACGGCCACCCCCGGTGCGACGGCGGGGGCGACCACCAGCTCGGACGTCTACGACGCCGACGGCACCCGCATCCTGCGCCGCGACCCGGGCACCGTCACGCTCTACCTGCCCGGCACCCAGGAGCTGGCGCTGACCACCGCCACCGGCGCGGTGAACGGCACCCGCTACTACAGCGCCGGCGAGGGCAGCGCGGTGCGGACCAGCGGTGACGGCAAGGTCCGCTACCAGCTGGCCGACCACCACGGCACCAACACCCTGACCGTCAACGCCTTCACCATGGCGGTCAACCGCAGGAAGTCCCTGCCCTACGGAGGAGCGCGCGGCGCGGCCCCGGCGGCCTGGCCGGGCGAGCGCGGCTTCGTCGGCGGCACCACCGACACCGCGACCGGCTACACCCACCTCGGCGACCGCGAGTACGACACCGCGACCGGGCGCTTCATCAGCCCGGACCCGCTGATCGACCTCACCGACCCCACGCAGATGGGCGGTTACGCCTACGGCAACCACGACCCGGTGACGCTCTCCGACCCGACCGGCCGGATGGCCTACGACCCGCTGACCGGGGTCTCCGCCGGTACGCCCGCACAGCTTTCGGAAGAGGTGAAGAAGGTCCGCTCCAACCCCGAGTACAGCGACCCCCCGGCGGGGCCGATACAGCTCGGCAGCAAGGACAGGGAGGAGCGGCGGACGTACGCCCTGCTCCAGGAACTGGAGTATCGCGAGAACACCCCCTTCAAGACGAACTGGGATCCGAAGACCGGGATCGACAAGCTCCAGAAGACGAAGGACGACTGGATCGACCCCTCGAATGCCGAGATCGGCATGTGCATGGATCACCCGATCGACTGCCTTGGCGACGTCTACCCCGTGAGGGCCTGGGCGCTGTCCATGTCGAAAGCGGAGTACGCAAACGGAGGGGATACGGACGGCCAGCAGAACGCCTTCCGGCACGCCATCCTCATGGCGCGGTTGACCTACGAGCTGAACGCGAAGCAGGCGACGGCGTGGGGCGACGCCCATGAGGCGTACCACCCCCGGCACGAGCACACCGACCACATGTCCGACGTGGTGAACAACATCAGGGGCCGGCAGATCGGCGAGGAAGCCCGGAACAAGTTCGCGAACGGCAAGGGGGATACAGCCTCCGGCAAGGTGCTTGACTACATCCTTCAGCAGGCCCGCGAGTACGTGAAGAGCGACACGTACGCCCGGCCAAACGATTTCCACGACGGTGACGAGAACTGGGGGCGAAAACTCTGACCTGGTGAACCGCGCGGCACTCGCCGGCCACCTGAGGGACCTCGTTCCCCCGGGTCCGGCGGGCGGCTGACGGACCGCCCGCTATCCGCCCGTGTCCCGGGGCCGACCGGCCCCGGGACACGGGCGGTCGTGTGGCTGCGCCGGTCGAAGTCCGTCACCGGCGTGCCGTGGCGCGTTCTCGTGTTCTCCGGGGCGGATCCCCGATCGGGACGGTTCGGTAGAGGGTCTGGAGCTCCCTACCGGGGGCGGCGCCCAGTTCCTGGTTCAGGCACGGATTTCGGGCTCTGTCGCTGATTGAGGGGTCCGTGCCGACTGAGGTGACCCCCGGATTGTGGACACAGGGGTTTACGCCGCGAGTGAGAGTTTAGCCGTCGTGCGTTGCTGTTGTTCGAACTCCATCGGGGAGAGGTAGGCCAGTGCGCTGTGGCGTCGCCGTGCGTTGTAGTACGTGAGCCACCGCAGGACCGTTATCCGGGCCTGCTCCATCGTGGAGAACAGCGTCCTGTACAGGGCTTCTCGTTTGAGGCTCTGCCACAGGCTCTCGGCCAGGGCGTTGTCGTAACTGGAGCCGACCCGACCCATGCTGCGACGGATCCCGTACCGGTCGCACACGTCCGCGAACGCCGCTGAGGTGTACTGACCGGGTTCAAGGGGTCGTTGCAACACCGCTGTTTTGGAGGGAGAGTAGCTGATCGTCCAGGGCTTCCGCAGGGGTTCGCCAGCCGAGTGTCTTTCGCGGCCGGCTGTTGAGAGCCCCCGCGACGGCTTCAAGCTCGTCGGCGCTCCAGCGGGAGATGTCGGTGCCCTTGGGAAAGTACTGCCGCAGCAGCCCGTTCGTGTTCTCGTTTGTGCCCCGTTGCCAGGGGCTGTGCGGGTCGGCGAAATAGACGGCGATGCCGATGTCGGCCTTCAGCTGGGCGTGCTGGGCCAGCTCCTTGCCGCGATCCCAGGTCAATGAGCGACGTAGCTGCGCCGGGAGTGTGGTCATCCGGGCCGTGAGGGCCTCCCTCATCGCCTCGGCACCGTAACCGGCTAGCGCGGGGCCGTTCTTGACCCGAGGCTCGACTCCGTAGCCTTCCATCCGCGGCAGGTGGACCAGGATCGTGAACCTGGTCGTACGCTCCACGAGCGTGCCGATGGCGGACCGGTTCGTTCCGATGATCAGTCGGGTAGCGGGGACGCATTACTGCGTCCCCGCCCCCTCAGAACCGTGCAAGCAGCTGTTCACCGCACACGGCTCAAGCAAGCCCCGA
>NZ_JBIWNZ010000046.1:0-42722 GCF_044767505.1 Kitasatospora sp. NPDC101235 | reverse complement strand
GTGGTGGCAGGACCAGCAGGACCCGGCGGGGTGGCGGGTCCACTGGCGGCCGCCGTTCACCCAGATGGCTCTCCTCCCCAAGGACGCCTGCGCAGTCGACGCAGGCCAGGGAGTCCATCAGCTCGCTCGCGTTCCCGGACGGCCTGGCGCTGGTCGTAGGCGGCGCGGTTGTTCGGGTTGTCCAGCGCCTCGGTCAGGGAGTGCCGTCCGGCGCGGTTGTCGCGCCACCACACCGGTCCGAGCGGGCCGTGCTCGGCCAAGAGGCTCCAGGACGGTCGCGATGACCGGCATCGAGTCGTCGTACTCGTGCCAGCCGTCGTCGTTGTCGTCGCGGACCACCTTGGTCCACTGGCCGCCCAGGGCATCCGCCGGCAGGTCCCCGATGGTCTGCCGGTGGTTGGTCAGCGCGGTGGGTCCGGCGTCGCCCACTGACAAGTGCTCTCCTATGACCTACACAGCCAGCCACCTGCTGGGCCTGTGGGGCACCCGTGCTGGCGCCGTCGCGGAAGGAGCCGGCGCGGTCGCGGCAGATGACCCGTACCTCGGGGTGGTCGTGCAGCCAGGTGGCGAAGGTGTTCGCGGTGCGGTCGGCGAGGACGTCGACCGGCCGGTGGGTGTCCATGTCCACCAGGACTGTCGCGTAGGGGCGACCGCGGCGCACGGCGAACTCGTCCATGCCCAGACGCGGGACGCGGCCCGACGGCGGGACGGGCAGTGCGCGGATGAGACGGGGCAGAGTGTCCCTGCACGTGGTCATGTCCAGGCGTCCGGAGATCCGGGCTCCGGCCCGTCCACCCAGGAACAGGGCGATGTCGGTGAGCTGGGCGGTGAGGGCGGTCGTGCGGCGCGCGTGCCGGGACGTCAGATCCTGGATCTGCTCGGCGAACGTCCGCTGCCCGCCAGGTCGCTCCCGCATACGAGACGACGCGCCTTCAGTTCCAGTCGCACCCGCTGACCGGCTACCGGACGGTCCGCAGGACGCCGCCGCCAGACCGCTCGGTCTCATGGACGCCGCCCGCCGGGTGATGGAGAAGCGAGGTCGGATCGGACGGCCGCTCGACCTCGTCCGACGTCGACGGCAGCCCCACGTGTGGGAAGTCGGGCCGGCCCACGTGTTCTCCGCCGAACCCAAGCCGTGGGAGGAGGGACTGTCCGACGGCTGAAGGGCGGGGAGTGGCGCACGTGCGCGGGATCAGGGGCGGGGACGAACCGTGATCGCCACCAGCACCGGCCCCGAGGGTCCGTCGGTGCCGCAGCCGGGACCCCCGTCCCGGGCTACGGAGGGGCAGCCGCCGCAGCCGCCGGAGGAGCAGCCCTGACCGAGGTCGGTGGTGTCGAGGGCGCCGCGTCCGACCCAGTACTCCACCATCGCCTCGGCCTCCTCCCGGCTGACTCCGACTCGCCTGGCCACCTCCGCCAGACTCACCCCGCCGCCGCGGGCGTCGCGGATCTCGGCGAGCACGGCGCGCAGCGCGCCCCGGCCGGCCGGGGCGACGGCGGGCACGGAGGCGACGGCGGGCGCAGGGGCAGCGGCGGGCGCGGGTTCGCGGCGCGTCCAGGGCAGGCTCACCACAGCAGCACCCCGACCTGGTACACCGCCACCGCCAGCAGCCAGGCGACGGCCAGTTGCATGCCGGTGCCCAGCAGGGTGAGCCGGGTGCCGATCTCCGCCCGCTGCGCAGCGAGCGTCGCCATGCACGGCGTATAGGCGAGCAGGAAGACCATGAAGGCGAGCACGGCGGGCACCGGCCGGCCGTGCGAGGTGTGGTCGAAGGTGGACCGCAGGGCGGTGCCCAGCGAATCGGCCTGCTGGTTGTCGTCGGGCTGCTTCACCTGGTAGGTCTGCGCCATCGTGGAGACCACGGCCTCCTTGGCGACGAACCCGGTGATCAGGCTGGCCGCGGAGTGCCAGTCACCGAACCCGGCCGGCTCGAAGACCGGGGCCACGGCCCGGGCGGTGCCGCCGAAGACGCTGTGTTCGATCTCCACCTTGCCGAAGCCGCCGTGGCCACCGCCGAGCGGGATCGCCGAGAACAGCCACACGGCGGTGACGGTGGCGACGATGACACCGCCCGCCGTCCGCAGGAAGGCGCTGAGCTTCTGCCAGGACTGCATGCCGACCACCCGTACGGTGGGCCTGCGGTACGGCGGCAGCTCCAGCACCAGCGCCTCGTCCCGGAGGTCGCGGAAGAGGACCCGGCGCAACAGCCAGCCGATCCCGATGACCAGCAGGATGGAGATCACGTACATGGCGAAGACCGCAGTGCCCGCCCGGTCGCCGAAGAAGACGCTGGCGAGCAGCACGTAGACGGTCAGCCGGGCGCTGCAGGTGACGTAGGGGATGAGCATGCCGACCAGCAGTCGGTGGCCACGGTTGGCGAGGATGCGGGTGCCGGCCAGCGCGGGCACGTTGCAGCCGAAGCCGACGATGAGGGGCAGGAAGGCCCGGCCCGGCAGGCCGATGAGGCGCATCACCCGGTCGACGACGAAGGCGGCGCGGGCCATGTAGCCGGAGTCCTCCAGGAGGGCCAGCAGCACGAACATGATCGCCATCAGCGGGACGAAGGTGAGCAACTGGCCGACGCCGCCGACCAGTCCGCCCAGCACCAGGCCGCAGAGCCAGTCGGGTGCGTGCAATGCCTCCAGGGCGGCGCTCGCGGCGCGGTTCACCGGGCCGTCGAGCAGCGCCTGCAGGCCCTCCTGGAGGGGGGCCGCCACGGTGGTGGTGGCGGTGAAGACGCCCCACATGACGGCGAGGAAGACGGGGATGCCCAGCCATCGCGAGGTCAGCACCCGGTCGACCCGGTCGGTCAGGGTGAGGCGGTCGGCGGCACCGCCGCGATCGACGGCGGCGGCGAGCACCTGGTGCGCCCAGGCGTAGCGGGCTTCGGCGACCAGGGTCTGCGGGTCGTCCTCCGGCAGGTCGTCTTCGAGACCGGCCGGGCTGTCCGGGGTGGCGGGGAGCAGGCGGTGCCCGGCTTCGCGGGCCTGCGCACGCAGTTCCTCGGGGACGGCGGGAACGGGCTCGTCACACAGCAGCGCGAGCGCCAGCCAGCGCGGGGCGTAGCGCTCCCCCGCCCCGGCGGCCACCGAGGCGGCGAGGGCCACGGTCTCGTCCTCCACAGCGCCCCCGAGATCTGCGGGGCGGGGCGGGTGCGGGTCCGCGAGCATGGCGCAGACCGCCCTGGCCAGGTCGTCGAGACCGTGCCCCTGGTGGGGAACGACCGGGACGACGGGGGTGCCCAGGGCGTCGGCCAGCGACTCCGGGCGGACCTCCAGGCCGCGGGAGCGGGCCACGTCGACCATGGTGAGGGCGACCACCACCGGGATGCCGGTGTCCAGCACCTGGCTGAGGAAGTAGAGGTTGCGGGCGAGGTTGGCGGCGTCGACGGTCACCACGACCACCTCGGGGCGACCGTCGAGGCCGTGGTCCACCAGCAGGTCCCGGGTGAGTTCCTCGTCCGGGGAGCGGGGCACCAGGCTGTAGGTGCCCGGGAGGTCGATCAGGGTCAGGCCGTCGGTGTACGCGGTGCCGGCCGGGCGCCAGGTGCCGCGGGCGACGTGGACGGTCTTGCCCGGCCAGTTGCCCACGTGCTGGCGGGCGCCGGTGAGCGCGTTGAAGAGAGTCGACTTGCCGACGTTGGGGTTGCCCACCAGGGCCACCCGAGGGACCTCGGTGCGGACGGCGACGTCTCCGGCGTCCTCGACCGGGTCACAGCACGGCTTCTCCAGCACCGCGGCGCGAGTGGCGCGGCGCAGTCCGCCGGTACGCTCCCGAAGCGCCATCAGCGGGCCCCTGCCGGCTCGACCAGCAGCGCGCCCGCGGTGGCACCGTCCAAGGCGACGCGCGCGTCGCCCAGGCCCACCAGCAGCCCACCGGTGGCTCCACGGGCGACCACCTGCAACAACGCGCCCGGCACGAAGCCGAGCTCCAGCAGCCGCAACTGGTCGGCGGCGCGCACCCGCAGCCGGCACAAGGTGAGCCGGTCTCCCGGCGTGCAGTCGCGCAGGCGCATGCGTCCTCTCCCCCCATCCACACAACGTCGAACAGAACAAGGCTAGGCGTACCTAACCTCACGGCGAAAGGCAGGGTGCCTCAGAACATTCCCGGCATCCGGGATGCCATCCGCCGAACCGGACCATCCGACTGTTCGCCCAGCGGACACCCGTGGAGGGAGTCCAGCTCCTGTGCGGTCGTGCGCCTGCGGGCCAGCTCACGCCCCTCGCCGACGCCGAGCGCCGCCTCGGCCGACCGCTGCCCGCCGACCTGCGGGCGCTGTACCTGCTCGCCGACGGCAGCGGGGACGATGCCCCCGGCCTGTTCGGCAACCTCAGCTGGATACCGCTGGCCCGGCTGGTCGACGCCAACGCCGACCTGCGGAAAACGACGTGGACCGGCTGGGAGAACCACTGGGACGCGGCCGTCCTGGACGCCGACCCACCCGGTACGGTCCGGCGCTGCCACGAGCACCCCGCGTGGCTCCCGTTCGCCACCGCCAACGACGGCAACTACCTGGCGGTCGACACGTCCCCCGCCCATGCCGGACGCCCCGGACAAGTGATCCAGATCGGCCGCGACTACGACGATGGGCCGCTCCACGTCTGCGACTCCGTCACCTCGCTCCTCGCCCACTACCTG
The DNA here is from genome assembly GCF_044767505.1 of Kitasatospora sp. NPDC101235. Taxonomy (NCBI): domain Bacteria; kingdom Bacillati; phylum Actinomycetota; class Actinomycetes; order Kitasatosporales; family Streptomycetaceae; genus Kitasatospora; species Kitasatospora sp. NPDC101235. The sequence continues at coordinate 38,083 of NZ_JBIWNZ010000046.1, read as the reverse complement.
GACCTGCTGGACCGGGGCGCCTACGAAGTCGACATCGGCTACATCGACTTCGTGGAGGACGGCTGCGCGCCCGGTTCCGATCCCCAGCTGCGATTCGACGGAGTCACCACGGTGGTGCCGCCGGCCGCCGAGTAGCCGAAGGTCGCCTGATTGTGGAGCATGAAGCCGCGCTGGTCGGCATCGCGGCGCACCCGCTTCTTCACCTGCGGCGGCCAGGCCGCCCGCACCGCCGGCCGCCCGGGGTGGACGACGCGACCATCGAGGCGCGCCCCGGCTCACCGCCAGGGCACGGCGTGGAGAGTGTCCCCGCCGAGTCGGCCAGCACTATCACGAGCAGGCCGGCAGCCGCACGCCAGTCACCCGATTGCCGCAGCCCGCGTGCGCCACAGGAGTGACGCGGCAACCGTGGTACTGCGAGCAGACCGGGTCTCCTGGCCCGAGCCAGGGGAAACGACTGCCCAGGCAACAACCATGCGGTCAGGAACACCACCGGGCTCCACCGCACCGTGAAGGAGAACCTCGATGCGTACTGCAGCACGGGCCTCGGCGCTTGCCACCGCGGCCCTCCTCGGCATGGCGCTCGCCAGCCCCGCGGCAAACGCGACGACCACACTCACCCCCCAGAACAATGCCGTCAGACTCATGAACAAGTCCACCGGCTGGTGCCTGTACTACGACGGCAACACGGTGAAGACAGCCACGTGCGGCAACACGTACACGGACCAGAGATGGAACGTCGAGCCGCTGGGAGGCGGCATCTACCAGCTCCGGAACCTCGACTACGGCACCTGCCTGTCCGGCTCCCCCTACAGCGAAGGCCAGAAACTGACGGCGATCCGATGCGGCGGCGCGGGAACCAGATGGTCCCCCACCTACTCCCCCGCACCGGGCGCCACGGTCAAGTGGTCGGTGTCCGACGGCAGCAACACCAGGTGCATGGGCAGCAACTCCGAACACAACACCTACACCTGGACCTGCACCTCCAGCAACCGCCAGCAGTGGAAGCTGATGAACGCGTAACCGCCTCACGATCCAGTGGCGTCACCAGCCCCGGAGCACTACTCGTCCGGGTCCAGGTTGACCCGCACGTCCAGCGCGGGACCGTTGAGGACCGCCTTCAGACCGGGCCTACTCGTCGAGGGCCATCCGCGAGCACCTGCGCGAGCGCGGGATCCGGGCGGTAATCCCGCAGCCCGCCGACCAGGTCGCCAACCGCAAACGCAAGGGCCGCCAGGGCGGCCGACCGCCCTGGCGGTCGGCCGCGAGGCCTACAAGCAGCGCAACACCGTCGAACGGTGCATCAATCGTCTGAAGAACTGGCGCGGCCTGGCCACTCGCTACGAGAAGACCGCCACCGTCTTCCAGCCGCGTCCCCGACCTCACGGGTCAGAACACCTAGCCGCCGCAGGTCAGGTCCTTCGCGGGCAGCCGGCCCGTGGTCAGGTAACGCGTGACGTCGGCGCCCGCGCAGGACGGGCCGGCCACCACCACTCCGTGCCCCTCGCCGCCGGCCACCGTGATCATCCGCGCGCCGTGCAGCGCCCGTCGCATGCCCTGCGCCATGGCGAGCGTGGCCCGCAGGTCCCACTGGTTCTGCACGATCAGCGCGCCGACGCCGGTGTTCACCACGGTGGCCGCCTCGCGGGGCGGCGACTTCCAGAAGGCGCACGGCTGGATGCCGGCCCCCAAGTCGCCGGCCAGCGGGTAGGCAGCCCGGTCGCGGATCGCGTCCCGGCGGTACTGCTCGGGGTCGCGCGGCCAGCCGCGGGCGTCGCCGCAGAACAGGGCCCACGTGACGGCGGTCTGGTTGTTCTCCTGCTCCTCCGTGCCGGAGGGCACGGGCTCGGCCGGCGCGGCCGGTCCACCCTCGGACGCGGCCTTCAGCGCGGCGATCCAGGGGGTGGCGGTGGCGACATAGGAGAAACCGGTGTACCCGGTGCGGATGTCTCCGCCGCTCAGCGCCCCGTTCGTGGTCGGGACGGGCGTGCGGTCGGCGCGGGCGATGAGGTCCCAGTACGTCTTCCGGACCTCGGCGGGGGTGGCGCCCAGCCCGTACGTGGCGTGGCGTGCGGCGGCCCACTCCGTCCACCGGGTGAAGGCCAGTTCGGCCCCCGCTGCGGCGCTGCGGAGCGTCCCCCGCCAGGCGAGCGCCGGATCGAGCGCGCTGTCGAGCACGAAGCGGTCGGAGCGCTGGGGGAACATCTGGGTGTAGACGGAGCCCAGGTAGGTGCCGTACGAGTACCCGAAGTAGGAGATCCTCCGCTCTCCCAGTGCCGCCCGGACGACGTCCATGTCCCGCGCAGTGTTGCGGGTGGTGATGTGCGGCAGCACGTCCCCCGCCTTGGCCCGGCACTTGTCGGCCACCGTCCGGGCCCGGTCCACGTCCCGGGCGAAGGTCTTCGCCGTGTAGGGGTGCGGGTTGCTCCGCTCGTCGGCCGTCAGGTCACACGTGATCGGCGAGCTCTTGCCGGCCCCGCGCGGGTCGAACCCGATCAGGTCGAACCGCTCCCGCACCTCCGGCGCCAGCAGGGGCTCCATCTCCACGGGCATGGTCAGCCCCTGAACGCCCGGGCCGCCGGGATTCATCAGCAGCACGCCGTGCCGCGCCTTCGCACTGCCCGCCTTGATCCGCGAGATCGCGAGGTCGATCCTCCGGCCCCCGGGGTCGGCGTAGTCCAACGGCACCTGGACGGTGGCACACTCGAACGCGGCCGGCTGCCCCGCGTCGCAGCGCTCCCAGCGGAGCCACTGCTGCGCGTACCGCTGGAGCGGGTCCTCCGCCGCGAACGCCGTCGCGGGGGTGAGCGCCGCCAGGACGGCCGTCACCGCGGCGGCCGTCAGCAGGGAGGTCGTTCGTCCGTCTCGCAGAACCATGCCAGTCCTTCGTGCAGAATCGTGTCCCGGATCGCCTCCAGTCTCTGTTCCGCCCCCGCCCGCGCCCGTACGGCGCCGGGATGGGCTCATGATCCAACCTGCGGCGTACAGCGGAGCGCTGACGTACTGCCGGAGGCCCATTTCCCGTCTTCTACCGGTCCAGGTGAACCGCCGACCGGCCGCCCACCGTTGTCCCCGAGCGCGGGTCGCCCGGCGGGGTGGAGAACGGGGACCGCCGGACGGCAAGCCGTTTCGGTGCGCTGGTGCGGGTCGCTTTCCGGCTAGTACTGCAACGGCGGTTAATGTGACGAGGCTTCAGCCCCTGGACTGTGGCCTCGTCGTTTGTAGTGGCTGGTGCGGGCCTGGTGTTGGCGTCGGCGGCGCCAGTGGGACCAGTGCAGGACGTGGGCGATGCTGCGGCGGACGGGCCGGGTGAGGCCGGTGATCAACCGGCGGATCTCGGGGAGGGTGAGGGGTATCAGGTCTGGCGTTCGAGCGGCTCCGGCCCCTTTTCGAGTTGCTGGGCGCGCAGGACGGTGAGGTAGGCGTAGGGCGCCATGGCGAGGGTGATGTGCCGATACCAGCCGGGGTAGCGGCGGACCTGGTAGTCGTCCAGGCCGCACTGGCCCTTGGCGGTCTGGAAGCACTTCTCGATCGCCCAGCGGGCACCCGCGACGGCGATCAGCTCGTTCAGGGTGGCCCCGGCGGGCGCGTAGGCGATGTAGTAGGAGATCTTCGCCAGGTCGGTGATACTGCGGCGGGCCAGGAGCCAGTGCTTGCGGTCCGGGCGATGCCATGGGCGGACCTCGATGCGGGCCCAGTCGTAGATCCGCAGGCCGTGGGCGCCCTCCCCGCAGGAGCGGCGCTTCCACTTCTGCCGGGGCAGATCGGCGATCAGGTCGTGGAGCGGGTGGTCCAGGGCCCGCCGGGTGACAACGGTGTCCTGTCGGGTGGTGGCCACGACGTGGAAGACATCGGCTTGTTCGAGCTCGGTGCGCCAGCCCTTGCTGTAGCCGTAGCCCGCGTCCGCGGTCACCCACCGGAACGGGAGCCTGTCGTCGACCGCCCGGCGGACCATCGCCCTGGCGAGCTGGACCTTGGTGGCGAACTCGACCTCGTCGCAGATCCCCGCCCGCCGGCAGCGGTCGCGGTCGTCGGTCCAGGATCTCGGCAGGTAGAGAGCCCGGTCGATCAGGGTCCGGCCGCGTGGCCCGGAGTAGGCGAGGAAGACCCCGACCTGGCAGTTCTCGGTCCGGCCCGCCGTGCCGGAGTACTGCCGCTGGACGCCGGCCGAACGTACGCCCTTCTTCAGGAACCCGGTGTCGTCCACGATCAGCACTCCGCCCGGATCGGCCAGGTGCTCGACGACGTACGCGCGTACATGGCACTGGTCCCCGACATCGGGGCAACTCGTTCGGGCCGCTGGCGAAGGCTGCGGCCCGGAACGGCGGCGGCGGTGACAGCCATGGTGCTGGGCACCCTGGGAGCGGTCGTCCCGGCCACGACCGGGCACGCGGCACCCCCGGCGAAGTTGCTCTACATCGCCAACGCCGGCGCCACCTCGGTCACCGTCTACGATCCGGTGGCCAAGTCGGCGGTCGCCACCGTCCAGGTCGGCAGCCGCCCGCAGAACATCGCCATGTCGCCGGACGGCTCGGAGGTGTACGTCCCCAACGCCGGTGGCAATACCGTCTCAGTGATCGACACCACGACCAACACCGTCGCCGCCACGATCCAGGTCGACTTGACCCCCTTCGCAGTGGCCTTCGCGCCGGACGGCGGGCGCGCCTACGTGGCCAACTACGGAACCCCTCCCAGGGTGGACGTGATCGACACCGGAACCCGGGCGGTTGTCGCCCAGATCCCGGTCGGCCGCCAGTCGTCCGCGCTCGCGGTGACCCCGGACGGCGGTCGGGTCTACGTCGCGCACTTCGGGGCGGACACGGTGTCGGTGATCGACACCGCGACCAACACGGTCACCGAGACCATCCCCGCCGACCGCGGCCCGTACGGTGTGGCGGTCGGCAAGATCGCCCAGCCGACGGTCACCGGCGTCAGCCCAGCCCACGGACCGGTCGCCGGCGGCACCACCGTCACCCTCACCGGCAAGTACCTGGCCGGCACCACTGCGGTCACCATCGGCGGCGTCCCGGCAACCGACGTGACCGTGGTCAACCGCAGCACCGTCACCGCGACCGTCCCGGCGCACGCCGCCGGCGCCGTCGACGTCACCGCGACCGTCGCGGGCCGCGACCTCGCCGCAGGGAAGTACACCTACGACGCACCGGCGCCCGTCGTGACCGCCGTCGCGCCCGACCACGGCCCGCTGGCGGGCGGCACCACCGTCACCCTCACCGGCACCAACCTGACCGGCACCACCGCGGTGAACTTCGGCACCGTGCCCGCCACCGCGTTCACCGTGGACAGTGACACCCAGATCACCGCCACCGTCCCCACCGGGACCGCCCCGGGCGCCGTGGACGTCACCGTGACCACCCCCGCCGGCACCGGCGCGGCCGGAAAGTACACCTACGAGGAAGGCTCCTACGTCTTCTCCAAGACCGCCGACCCCGCCCCGGGTTCGACGGTCAAGACGGGCGACAAGGTCACCTACACCGTCACCGTCGCCCAGAAGGGCACGGGCGAGGTCAAGGGCGCGACCCTGACCGACGACCTGTCGAAGGTCCTGGACGACGCCGCCTACAACGGTGACGTCAAGGCCACCACCGGCACCGCCGACGTCAAGGACGGCAAGCTCACCTGGACCGGCGACCTGCCCCAGGACGGCACCGCGACCATCACCTACTCCGTCACCGTCAACGCCAACGGCGACAAGCAGCTCCACAACACCGTCACCACCACCGACGACAAGCGCGGCACCTGCGACACCACCAAGACCTGCACGACCGACCACACCGCCACGCCCACCTCGACGCCGACGCCGACGCCGACGTCCACACCGACCGATGCCGGCCGGACGCCCGGCACCCCCGGCCCCAGCGCGTCGACCACGGCTCCGGCCGCCCCGGAGGGCTCGTCGACCCCGCCCGCGACGGGGACCTCGCCCGCCCCGGTGGCCCCGGTGGCCGGGCAGGCGTCGGGAGCCCTCGCCAGCACCGGTTCCACCGCGCTCACCACGGCGATGATCAGTGGCGCCCTGCTGATCCTCGGCGGCCTCGCCCTTGCCATCGGCCGCCGTCGGCGCCGCCTCGGCTGACCGGACCGACCCGACCGACGGGGTGGCCGTGGCTGGATGCCACGGCCACCCCGTCGGCCGTCAGGCCCCGGCGAAGCGAGTGAAGGCGGCGGCCGCGGCGGTGTCCTCCCCCGAGGCCCAGATCCGGCGGAACTCCGCGCTCTCGACGGAGAGCTCGGCGATCAGCGCGACCAGCCCGGCATCGTCCGGCCAGGCGCCCCCGCCCCCAGAGCCGACCGATGGCCTCGACGGCGCGGTCCGCCCAGTCGGGGTGAACCGTGCGGGAGGCGGCGTCCCGGAAGAGGAAGCGGGCCTGGTGGCGGTCGCGGCGGGCCTCGCTTTGACGGGCTGACAGTGGCCGTGCGACCGCTGACCGGCTCAGGGCGCGAGCGCCCCTCTTCTGCGCCCCGGCGTACGCCGCTGGTTTTCGCCAGATGCATCCATGATGTCCACCGCACCCTGCTGCGGCCGGGCATTCGTCCAGCTGACAGATGGTTCCCAGGGTGGAGGCCGTAGCTGCGACCGCCTCGGCCCCCAAGGGCGCTGCTGTGTCAGGCAGTTCGGCGGCCTTGGCCAATGCCAGCGACTGGCCCCGCCAGGAAGCCGGTATCGGCACGAGATCCGTGTCCGATTCCCGCTGCAGCCTGTGATCGATTGTCGACGTTCCGTCAGGTCGTGTCGGAGGGCGCTGCTACACCAGAGGGCGGAGCGGGCCGCGAGGGGCGGCCCGCCGACGGGAGGGGAGCCCATCCGATGCCGGTACCCGAGGGATACCACGTCGTCCGCAGCCACATCCGACGTAACCCGCGGCCGAGCGCGAGGAAGATGAGCGGCTGACGATCGTCGGCGTCTGCGCGCTGGTGTGGCTGTGGAGCCATTTCATCGGCTTCGCCGACACCGGCACGGCCACGCCGAACAGTCCGGCGCCGACGGCCACCTCCGTCCCGGTCCAGGGCGATTCGACGGGCTGACCACTTCTTCTCTCTGCGGAGCTGTTCAATCCGGGCGATCACCTCGGCCTTGGTGGCGGTGGGTTGGTGGTGCGGGGTGTTGGGCCGGTCGAGGGCCGCGTCAACGACCTGACAATGCTCAAGCGCAGCATGTTCGGCAGGGCAAAACCGCTGCTGCTGCGCAGGCGGCTCCTCCTGATCGCGGCCAGCCGCCGCCCCTCACCACCGCCGTCTCGGACCTGGTGGTTCCGGTTTGAGTCCGGGAGTCATGTGGCAGGGCACCGGTCGACGGCGGCGTGGCCCGGCCCATCGGCTGTGATCGCCGACCTGGTGTCAGGTCCTGGGCGGGTGGGTCGGCTGGGGCCACAGGCTCGGGGTCTTTGTGGCAAGCCAGCGGGCGAGCGCGGCGTTGACGGCGGTGGGCTGTTCGAGCTGGGCCCAGTGGCCCGCCTCGATGGATTCCTCGGTGAAGTCGGTGCAGTAGCGCCGCATGGGCTCCGCGAGCCGGGACACGGACGTGTCGGCGACCTGGTCGTAGAACGCCTCGAGGAACAGGACCGGCATGTCCAGCCGTCCCCCGTTCAGCGAGGTGTCGCTGTAGGCGCGGTTGGCTTCGTCGTTGAGGTAGTAGGCGATCGAGGCCCCGAATCCCGTTCCGGTCAGCGAGGACGTCAGGTCCGCGAGCAGTTCCTCGTCCAGGACGCCGGTGTCGGGCGGGAGGTCCGGGACCGCGTCCGCGCCTGCGAACCATCCCCCGTTGCGGGTGATCTCCGAGGTCGGTCCCGGCTTGCCGTGAGCGGCCGGAACGCCCCCACGAAAGAAGGCCCTCACACTGTTGGCCGGCCGTGCGTCGAGGACCTGCGCGGCTCGCTCCGCCTCGGACGCGTAGTAGTGCATGTAGTCGAACTGGGCGTACGGGTGGGTGTCCGGCGGATAGATCGAGCGGTTGACGTGTTCGAGAAGAGCCGGCACCCCCCGTTCGAGCGTGCGGTAGGGGACGCAGATGCTGGCCACGGCCGCGCAGCGCTCGGGATGGTGAGCGGCGAGGCCCCAGACGGTTGCACTGCCCCAGTCGTGTCCGATCCAGACGGCCTGTTCGCGGCCGAGCCGGTCGAGCAGGGCCACCATGTCGCCCACGAGGTGCTCCTGGGCGTACGCGTCTCGCCGCTGGTGCACGGTCGAGCTTCCGTAGCCGCGCAGGTCGGGCGCGATCACGCGGAACCCGAGCGCGGCGAAGGCGGTCAGTTGGTGCTTCCAGGTGCGGCCGTTGGCCGGCCAGCCGTGGACGAAGACGAGCATCGGACCGTCCTCCGGACCGGCTGCGAGGTAGGAGATCGAGTGACCGTTGCCGGCGGCGATGCCCTCGGTCAGGGTGACGCCGGCACGTGTGAAGGTGGTCCGGGTGCTGGGGTCGTTCACGTGAGTACCTCCAGGATGGTGGCGTTGGCGAGGCCGTCGGCCTCGCACATCGCCTGCAGGGCACAGCGGGCGCCGCGCTGGTGCAGGGCATGGACGAAGGTGGTCATCGGTCGGGTACCACTGGCGCCGAGGGGGTGGCCGACGGCGATGGCGCCGCCGTTGACGTCGACCTTCGCCGGATCGGCAAACCGGTCTCCTGCGGCCGGGCGAGGACCTCGCTCGCGAAGGCGCTCGTCGAGGGGAGTGTTCGGCCAGGTGTGCTCAGGGTCTCCGGCCGGGAAAGTACGACGGCCGCGGCGCTGAGCAGCCAAGCCATGCCGGTGACGAGCAGGGCTGTGCAGGCCGGAGGTGAAGTCGTTCACGGCGGCGATGCTCTCGGCCCCGCCCGGCCGCTGTGCGGCATGGACACTGACCATCAGCCCGTCCATTCCCACCACCTCCACCGGCGAGTTGGAAAACCAGACTCACTATAGGAGGGCGGGTTGGAAAAGCCAACCGAGATCCTTACAATGAACGACATGACCACAGCCGCAACCCCCCGCCCCTGCTCGATCGCCGACGCGCTCGCAGTGGTCGGGGAGAAGTACTCGCTTCTTGTCCTGCGTGAGGTCTTCTTCGGTGTGCACCGCTTCGACGGCATCGCCCGCAACATCAGGGCGCCACGTGACATCCTCACCACCCGGCTGCGCCGCCTGGTGGACGCCGGAGTACTGGAGAAGGTCCAGTACAACGACCGCCCGCCCCGGTACGAGTACCGCCCGACCCCGGCCGGCGAGGAACTGCGCCCCGTGCTGCTGATGCTGCTGCGCTGGGGCGACCGCCACCTCAACGACGTGCCGCCGACCGTCTTCGAGCACTCCTGCGGCGCGACGCTCGACCCGGCCGTCGTCTGCCGCGCCTGCGGCACGGAGGTGGAGAGCCGCTCCCTCACCCCGCGCTTCACAACCCCCGGCTGGACCGTCGCCGGGCCGGAATGATCCAAGAGCCGGGCCCGGTCGGACAGGCGTCGAACCGGTGTGCACGACTTCGCGGCGCCACTGCTCATACCTCTGCTGATACGGCGTCCAGTAGCGCCCGGCCACCAGGTCCGGATCGGAGCCGGTGCCACGGACCATGCGGCAGTCGACCGCGACGGTGACGGTATGGATGCCGTGCGAGCGATACACCTCGAAGAGCAGTTCCGTGAGCGCCCTCGCCCCGGCCTTGCCGAGCGAGAGGCTGGTGTACCGGGCGTCGGGCCGCGGCATGCCACGGTGATCAACACCGCACCGCGGCCGTCACACGCCATCGCCGACGCGAAATGGACGGCCGCGATCAGCACCCCGAACACGCTGGCCGGCCCACTTGCCGGCCGGTCGTCAGGCCTCACACCCGGACGTCGTCCCCGCCGGTGACGGCCACGGGGCAGCCGTCCAGCAACGTCGTCGCCACCGCCGACACCCGGCGGGTGTGGCCGGCCATGGGTTGCCGGCCGACCTGCCGGCCGGTCACCGGATCCCGTACCGCCACCGCCCCGCCGTAATGGCCCGTGACAGCCAGGGCGCGACCGTCCCCGACCAACGTCGCTATCGCCGTCGTCTGCCCCAGGTAGCCGTTCGGGGTCGGCCGGCACCGCGGGTCGAGCCGGGAGCCGCTGGACCACTCGACGCTCCACCGCCCGGCGGGCTCGCCCTCCACCACTGCCGCGGCGATCCGCGCGGACAACTCCCGCTCCCCGTACCGGGCTGCGTCCAGCGCCAGCAACTGCCGCCGCACGCCCGCACCGGCCGTACGACGCAGCTCCGCCGACACCCGGTACACCGCGGTCCACACCCGTGCCGCCGGACTCGACGCCACATCGAGCAGCGCGATGACCCGTTCCGGGTCCGCGGTCACCAGGAACTCCGGGTCCGCCAACCACTCGTCGACTGCGGCGGTTTCCGTGGCGGTCGGCGTGGTGGCCGATGTCGAAGACAGCACGGGGTCCGTCCTGTGTGATGAGAGAGGGTGGCCGCGCGGGGGCCGCACGGGAGGGAACGTGCCGTTACACGCGGGGCCGGATTTCCTCGACGAGGGCGGCGAGGTATTCCTGGGCCGTGCGCGGTCGGGTGAGCGGTGCGGCCTGCCCCGCCCAGAGGTTGAGGTAGTCGGGGAGCCCCCGTTCGACGGCCGCGCGGCGGATGGGCTCGGTGAGTGCACCCTGGACCGGATACGGCGGAAGGTCGCCCGCGTGCCGGGCCATGTCCCGCACGAACCGGTTGGCGATGGTCCGGGCCTGGCGGCCGGAGACGGCGCTGGTCAGCACGGTGACGCGGGCTTGCGGGCTGTGCAGGGCCCGCTTGTGGACGGGGCTCGCGCCGGACTCGTCGGTGGCGAGGAATCCGGTGCCGATCTGGACGGCGTCGGCGCCGAGTGCCAGTGCGGCAGTGATCCCGCGGCCGTCGGCGATCCCGCCGGCGGCGACGACCGGTACCGAGACGGCGTCGACGACCTGCGGGACGAGGGAGAACGTCCCGACCAGGGACTCCTCCATCGGCCGCAGGAACGCCCCTCGGTGGCCCCCGGCATCCGCCCCGGAGGCCACGACGGCATCGACCCCCGCCTCGTCGAGCGCGACCGCCTCGTCGACGGTCGTCGCCGTCCCGAGGGTGACGATGCCGCGCCGCCGGGCCTCGGCCAGGACGTTCCCGGGCGGGATGCCCATGACGAAGCTGAAGACCGGCGGCCGGGCCTCCAGCAGCGCGTCCACCTGCTGCTCGAAGTCCTGGCCGAACGACGCGGGGAACTGCGGGTCGGGCAGGCCGAGCCGGTCGAGGTACGGACGGAGCCGCCCGAGGTGGGTGGCGAACTCGGACTCGGTCATGGTCAGTTCGCGTTCGCCGGGCTGCGGTATCCAGAGGTTCACCGCGAACGGGCGCGCGGTGCGGGCCTTGATCTCCGCCACGGTGGCCGCGATGTCCGAAGGGGCGAGGACGTGGGCGCCGTAGGAGCCCAGGCCGCCGCCGTTGGACACGGCGGCGGCCAAGCGGACGGTGGAGTAGCCGCCACCGAACGGCCCTTGCACGATCGGGTGGTCGATGCCGAGGAGCTCGGTGATGCGGGTACGGGTCGACACTCGGCCGACGGACATGTCCACTCCTTCGTTCGGGCCCCTCGCGACGGCAGGCACGCCACCTGGGGGCCGGGGAGCCAACCGAGCGGAGCATCGGGTTGGAAAACTGAACTTACCAGAGGCCTGGAGGGTTGGAAAAGCAAACCATATGCCCTGCGGTGACTGCATGACGAGCGGCCATCCCGGCCGCCGGGCCGTCCCACCCCGCATGCACCCGCTCGTACGCCTAGTAGTGGGTCCCAGGCGGCGGGCAGGAACAGGCGCCAGTCGAGCGGGCAGGACGCCTGGCCGGTGGCGACGTGGACACTCACCTCGATCTGGCAGTTGCCGACCTTGCCGAGGATTCCGGAGTACTGGCGGGCGACCCCGGGCGAGGCGCTGCCGTCCTTGGGGAAGCCGGTGTCGTCGATCACCCAGGCATCCGGTTCCAGTGCCTCTACGGCCCGGCGGGCGATACGGGTGCGGACCTCGTCCAGGGGCCAGGGCGAGGTGGTGATGAACTGCTGCAGGCGCTGGTGGTCGATTCCGAGGCGCTCGGCCATCGGCTGCATCGACTTGCGCCGCCCATCAAGCAGCAGGCCCCGCAGATAGCTCAGGCCCTTATCCTGCTGTCCGAGCGTCGCAGCGGAGCGAAGATCTCCGCCGCGAACTCCTCCAACTCGTCACGTAACACTGTCAGTTCTTCCGGAGTCACGCTGACAGAGAACCGCCGAAACCGGCACCTGACCAGACCCCGCGCAGCACGTAACAGAGCACTACCAGGCGACACCGGCCCGCGGCCTGCCTGGGCGTGGGATCAGTCCGGGGCGTTCAGCTGTCGGCGGGCGGCGGCGAGGATCTCCTGGGAGAGGCCCGGGTCGTCGCTCGCGCGGGCGAGGAGGATGGCGCCGACCAGGGTGGACAGTTCGGCGAGGGCGGTGCCGCGGTCGTCCGCGTCGCCGCCGAGCTGCTGGAAGCCGTCGACGAGGTCGAGCAGGCCCGCCGTGAAGGCCGTGCGGATCGGGGCGCCGGGTTCGGCGCGGGCGGCGTCGGCGGCCAGGGCGGCGGCGGCGCAGCCGCCGGCGGGGGTGTCGCGGTGGAGGTCGGAGAGGTAGCGCGTCAGGAACTCGGACCGGCCGGCCCGGTCGGAGGGAGCGGCCTCGGCGACCCGGTCCATGGCTTCGCGGCGCTCGGTGAAGGCTGCCTGGAGGGCCTGGACGACGAGGTCGTCCTTCGAGGAGAAGTGGCGGTAGAAGCCGCCGTGGGTGAGCCCGGCGGCGGCCATGGCCTGGGGGACGCTGACCCGGTCGGCGCCCTTCTCCCGGATCAGCCGGGAGGTGTGGTCGATCACCTGCTGCCGGTGCTGTTGGGCCTCGGCTCGTGACACGCGGGGCATGGTCGGCGGTCCCTTCTTCGTCCTGAGCCTTCTGGAGCTCTTGAGGATCCTACTTCCGCAGCCGTATAGATGATGGTAATAATCTAAACGCCATCCTAGAGCGAGGAGAACGCACATGACCGTGATCGAAGGCTCTGTCGCACTGGTCACCGGAGGCCGGCGCGGTATCGGCAAGGCATTCGTCGAGGAACTGCTCCGGCGCGGGGCCAAGAAGGTCTACGCCACCGCCCGCAAGCCCGCCCCGAGCCCGGACGAGCGGGTCGAGGTCCTCCCCCTGGACGTCACCGACGACGTCTCCGTCGCCGCCCTGGCCGAGCGCGCACCAGACGTCGACCTCGTCTTCAACAACGCCGGCGTCCTGCACCCGGGGCCGCTGCTCACCGCGGACCTGCGGCTGGTCCGGGAGACGTTCGAGACCAATGTCTTCGGCCCGCTGCGGATCGCCCGGGCGTTCGCGCCGGTGCTCGCCGCCCGCGGCGGAGGCGCCCTCGTCGACATGCACTCCCTGCTGTCCTGGGGGGCCGGAGCCGGCGCGTACGGCGCGTCCAAGGCCGCCCTGTGGTCGCTGACGAACTCCCTGCGCCTCGAACTCGCCGCCCAGGGAACCCAGGTCGTCGGCGTGCACCTGGGCTTCGCGGACACCGACATGGTCGCCGCCATCCCGGTCGAGAAGATCTCGGTCGCCGACGTCGCCCGCATCGTCCTGGACGGCGTCGAGCGCGGGGAGAGCGAGATCCTCGTCGACGACGCCACCCGCACGATCAAGGCCGCACTGTCCGGACCGGTGGAACGCCTCGGCATCTCCATCCGCCGCTGAACCGCCACCACGCCCGAAGCAGCACCCCACCGCACCGAGGAGAACCATGCCGCTCTGGCACGTCTACCACCCTCCCGGCACCTACACCCCGCCGCAGAAGAAGCAACTCGCCGACGACATCACCGGGTTGTACACCCGCTTCGGGCTGCCGAAGTTCTACGTCGTGGTGCTCTTCCACGAGATCGACGCGGACTCGTTCTACGTGGGCGGCGAGCCCACGCCGGACGCCGTACGCATCGTCGTCGAGCACATCGCCCGACACACCAGCGACCCGGACATGCGCCGTCGCACCCGGGAGGCGCTCGCCGCGCTCCTCGCGCCGCACACCAAGGACCGCGGGCTGTACTGCGAATTCCACATCGACGAGACGCCGCAGGACCTCTGGATGATCGACGGCATGGCCCCGCCCCCGCCAGCGAGCGAGGCCGAGCGGCACTGGGCTCGGGAGAACCGCCCGAGCCCGTGCTGATCACCTCGATACGGCCGGGGGTCGGCAGCGCTGCCGGCCCCCGGCCCCGGAAGCGCCGCGCGCGCACCCGCCACGCTGCGGACTTGAAAAGGTGTTGGCGGTCGATCACCGAGCTGGGAGACTTCTGGTTTCCAGAGGTGGGGATGATGGATGGCCGTGTGCGCGTTGCGGCGCCGTACTGACCGCCGCCGTGTCGCAGGTTGCGCTTCCCGTCCACGCCCACCAGACGTACGGATGCCGGAGTCCCGGTCGCGTGGTGGAAGCGCCCGCTGGCCAGCGCGATCCTGGTCACCGCGGGCACCGGCGTCCTGCTTCAGGCTCTGCTGCTGAAGAACCCCGTCCTGCTGATCGTGCTGGCCGTGGCCGGTGTCGCCGTGCCGGCGCTGCGCCGGGTGACCCCGGAAGGCACCCTCAGCGCCCGGCCCGGCCTCGGCGCGGGCGTCGTCGTCCGTGGCCTGCTGTGCGGTGTCTACTTCGGCAGCGAAGCCTTCCTGCCCCTCGGGCTGCAGCAACTGCGGGGCATGGGCACCACACTGGCCGGTCTGGGCCTGTCCGCCGGAGCCCTCACCTGGGTTGTCGGCTCGGGCCTGCAGGCCAAGCGGGACAACGGGAAGAACGGCAGCCGCACGGCCTCCACCGTGCTGGGCTTCGCGATCCCGCTGGCGGGCGTCGCGCTGATCGCGCTGACGATCCTGACAGCGCAATCCCCTCCTGGACCGCCCTGGTCGGATGGGCCATCGGCGGCCTCGGCATGGGTATCGGCTTCAACGCCTCCACCACCGACACCCTGGAACAGGCCCCGCCGGAGCAGCAGGGTGAAGCCGGCGGCGCGCTGCACCTCGCCCAGACCCTGGCGACCGGCGTGATCGCCGGACTCGGCGGCGCGGCCATCGCGTTCGCCCAGAACCACGGCGACTCGACCCGCACCGCACTCCTGGGCATCTCCGTCCTCACCGGCCTGCTCGCCAGCGCGGGCATGCTGACGGCAGTCGGCCTGGATTCCTCGCCGCAGGCAGGGCGCCGACCCGCGTCCACAGGAAAAGCGACCTGCCGACTTCTCGATGGAATTCGATAAACTTCAGGAGCGCGAAGCAGTTCCCCAGGGGTTTCTCCCGCAAAATCCCTCTGCCGCCGCCCCGGCTCGCGGCCCCATCCGACGGCCCCGGAGAGTCCTCACGCAGCCACCAGGAGTGGCCCGAGTGCGCGAATCCGGTTCTCCCGGCGTGCTCGTCAAGAACGCGAGCCGTGGAACGAAGCGGTGGCCGACGTTCGCGCACGTCAAGGGATCAGCCCAGGTCAGAGCACACCGATGGGCCTGGTGGTCGACGGCTGCTCCCAGATCCGCGGCGGCGCACCGCTTTCCGGGGTGCGCCGCCGCGCTAGCGGGTCCGGAAGCGGCGGTGGAGATTCCGCGCCACGTACACCCCCGGGCCGCCGAAGCCGACGAGGTCGACGCGCCCGTCGCCGGTGATGTCGGCGACGAAGCGGGGGTGCCGATCGACCCGCCAGGCGCCCGAGTCGTCGCCGTATCCGAAGCCGCGGCACACCAACTGGGCCTGCTCGAAGCGGCCTTCACCGAGGCCGTGCGACACCCAGACGCCCTCGTCGCCGAAGCCGACGATGTCCGGGATGCCGTTGCCGGTGACGTCGGCGAGGAAGCGGAGGTGTTTCCTGGGCGTCCAGCCCTGTGCCGTCCCGAAGTCGTTCAGGACGAGCTTCGCGGGCTCGAAGGTGCCGTCGCCGCGCCCGCGGGCCACCGCGACGCCCTGCGGGCCGAAGCCGACCAGGTCCGCGTGACCGTCGGCGGTGGTCCTGATCAGGAACCGGGGATGTTTCGCGACCGACTTCCAGCCCTGGGTGGTGCCGAAGTCGCCGAGGACTAGCTAGGACTTGTCCGCCCGATCGAGCACCGCAAGCGGACCGGCCGGGAACCTCGCCGCCGCCGTGGCCTCCCGGTCCGCCGGACCCGCCTCGGAGGCCGCCGTCTTCCGCGCCCGTGACACCGCGCCCGCGTCCGCGCGGGCGGCCTGACGGCACGTTCGCGGTGCGACCGCTCTCAGCGGTCCACGCCTCCCATGACCGGGTCGATGCTTGCCACCGCGACGATGACGTCCGCGACCTGCCCGCCCTCGCACATCGCGGCCATCGCCTGCAGGTTGGTGAAGCTCGGATCGCGGAAGTGCACCCGGTACGGCCGCGCGCCGCCGTCGGAGACGACATGCACGCCCAGCTCACCCCTGGCGGACTCGACCGCCACATAGGCCTGCCCCGCAGGAACGCGGAAGCCCTCCGTCACCAGCTTGAAGTGATGGATCAGCGCCTCCATGGACTCGCCCATGATCTTTCGGATGTGGTCCAGCGAGTTTCCCAACCCGTCCGGGCCCACGGCCAGTTGGGCGGGCCAGGCGATCTTCTTGTCGCCCACCATGACCGGGCCGGGGGCCAGCCGGTCCAGGCACTGCTCGACGATCCGCAGCGATTGGCGCATCTCCTCCAGCCGGATCAGGAACCGGCCGTAGGAGTCCGCGGTGTCGGCCACCGCGACCTCGAACTCGTACTTCTCGTACCCGCAGTACGGGTCGGTCTTGCGCAGGTCGTGCGGCAGCCCGGTGGCCCGCAGGATCGGCCCGGTGGCGCCGAGCGCCAGGCAGCCGGGCAGGTCCAGGTGGCCGACGTCGACCAGACGGGCCTTGAACGCCGGGTTCTTGGTCGCCAGCTTGTCGTACTCCGGCATCCGCGAGCGCAGCAGCTTCACGCCCTTGCGAATCTGGTCCGGTGCACCCGGGGGCAGGTCCTGCGCCAAGCCGCCCGGCCGGACGTAGCCGTGGTTCATGCGCAGGCCCGTCACCAGCTCGAAGATGTCGAGGATGACCTCGCGGTCCCGGAAGCCGTACACCATCAGCGTGGTGGAGCCGATCTCCATCCCGCCGGCGGCCAGCGCCACCAGGTGCGAGGAGATCCGGTTGAGCTCCATCATCATCACCCGGATCACGCTCGCCCGCTCCGGGACCTGCTCGGTGATCCCGAGCAGCTTCTCCACCGCGAGGCAGTAGGCGGTCTCGTTGAACAGCGGGGTCAGGTAGTCCATGCGGGTCACGAAGGTGGTGCCCTGGACCCAGTTGCGGAACTCCATGTTCTTCTCGATGCCGGTGTGGAGGTAGCCGATGCCGCAGCGGGCCTCCTTCACCGTCTCGCCGTCGATCTCCAGGATCAGGCGCAGCACGCCGTGCGTGGACGGGTGCTGCGGACCCATGTTGACGATGATCCGCTCGTCGTCCGGCCGTTCTCGTCGCGGCGCGGCGCCGGCGACCTCGTCCCAGTCGCCACCGGTGACGGTGTAGACGCGGCCCTCGGTCGTATCCCGCGCTCCTGCCGACTCATGCTCGATGCCGCTCATCAGCCGTAGGGCCTCCGCTCGGGTCGCCGGTCGCGCCTGTGTGCCCGTGTCGCGGCGCGCGATCGGGCACGACGGGCCGCAGCCCGTCTCAGCCGACCGGCCCTCGCGCCAGCCGCATGGGCACGACCTGGCGGCATGTGCTGCTCAAATCCAGGATCGCGCACATCTGCCATGAACACCCGGCCGGACCGGCAGCGCACCAGCCAGGGCCATACCGCGGAACAGTCAGGGGGTTCTGGGCCGGGCAGACCGTTTCGTGATCGGCACGCACCACGCCGAAGGTCCGGCGGGACGGCCCGCACAGCCGGAACGCAGCGGCTTGCCGCCGGAAGCGCGAAGAGCGAGCACATCCATGACTGGCTGCCGCTTGATCGGCCGCAGCGGGCGCCCACGTGCCGGTTGCGTACCCGCCCCTCGTCCTTCCAGTCGGGCTGGCGTTGGCCGAGGGCCGGTGATTCAGGACTCCTTGGGCCGTGCAGGGCTGCCGTACTCTTCGAGCGCGTCGAGCACGGTCCGTAAGTCCAACTGGGTGTCCGCGCTGCCGGGACCGTTCGCTCTGGCGGACGAGAATCGGCCGTCCGGGGAGAATTCCACTCGCAGCGTCCAGTCGAGCAGTGAGAACCGCATCGCCCCGTCCTGCTCGCGCATGACCTGCCAACCGTAGAGGCGGGCTGTCGCGCCAAGGTAATGGGCGTCATGGCTCACCGGTGCAGGCTCGGGTTCCGTCATGGCATCGATGCTCGCTTGACTGGTGCCACGGCGCCAGCCGCCATGTCGCCCGGCTGTGGACTCCGCGGGGGGGGCGTGGCCGGGCTGACCTGCCGCTGTGGGCCGCCCGCTCTACCGTGGAGATACGGGCGGCAGCAAGGTGGCCCCGGGCGTCGGGCGTCGGCACTGGCGGTAACCGGCGGCCCTGTGTTCTCCCGGAAGGTGTCCGGGGACTGCCGCCTTGCGGAAGCCACCCGGAGTTCCACGGACTCCGGGTGGGAGATGCCGGAGATGCCGCCCTCCGCCGGAGGGGCGTCACCGCCGGGTAGCGCACCGTGCTCGTCGAGCGCGGGACGACCAGCAGACGCAGCGCCCGGGCGCGGGCGGCCGTCGCGGACCCCTCCGGCGAGGCACTGCCGACCGGCTGCGCAACAGGCGGTGGACGAGCGCACCGGTGTGGGAGTCGAGTACGACAACATCGTCAAGGGCTGTGAGATGGCCGAGGGTGCCACGGTGTCGTTGATGAGGTTGTAGATGTCGTCGGCGAGGTCGATCACGGCGCCGGTACCGGCGACGATGCCGGAGTCGACGGCGGTAGCGGTGCCGACCACCACCGGGATACCTTCGACGACCACGGTGGTGACGATCGCGGTGCCGACGGCGACGACAGTGCCGGTGAAGAAGTCGATCGAGTTGACGGTGTTCGTGGACAGCGGCAGGCGGCACTGCTAGTCAAGGGATTCGGCACCCTCGGAGGGTTTGTTGGTATTCGTCACACGATCCCAACCGCCACCGGGGGTGCCTCGTCACGACCCAGCGCTTACGCACCCGCTGCGCGACCACCCGGCGAGCCCGTGGGCACCTTTGACGCCCGCTAATTTCGTTGAGCCCACACCTGTGATCGTGTTGGCTGTCGGCATCGAACTGTCAGTACCGCTGGTGTCCGCTTGGCTGTAGCAGGGAGTTAAACGTGCAGGACATTGTCGTCGACCCCGGTGTCCATAATCGGGCAGCCTGGGACAAGTATGTCCAGGAGGGCAACGAGTGGACGAGGCCGGTGAGTGCTGAGGATGTCGAGCGCGCCCGCATGGGCGACTGGTCGATTGTTCTCATCGGGCGTGAGCCAGTCGACCGCTCCTGGCTGCCGACGGACCTGACCGGCAAGGACGTGTTGTGCCTGGCCTCCGGCGGTGGCCAGCAGGGTCCGATCCTCGCCGCCGCAGGGGCGCGGGTCACCGTGTTCGACAACTCGCCCCGCCAGCTCGGCCAGGACCAGATGGTGGCGGCGCGCGACGGACTTGAGCTGCGCACCGTCCTGGGTGACATGCGCGACCTCAGCGCCTTCGGCAACGCAGCATTCGACGTTGTGTTCCACCCGGTCTCGAACGTATTTGTACCCGACTTGGCGCCGGTGTGGCGTGAGTGCTTCCGCGTCCTGCGACCGGGCGGAACTCTGCTCGTGGGCTTCCTCAACCCTGATGTGTACTTGTTCGACCACGAGGCCCTCGACGAGCGCGGCGAGCTGGTCGTCGTACACAAGCTGCCCTACAGCGATGTCACGCAGTACTCCGCCGAGGAACGCGCCACGAAGTTCGGCGCGGATGCCCCTCTTGAATACAGTCACACCCTCACCGGCCAGATCGGCGGGCAACTCGCCGCGGGGTTCGTCCTCACCGGCTTCGCGGAAGCACCGCACCAATCCAACACATCCGCCCAATACATGTCGAACTATTTTGCGACGCTGGCGGTGAAGCCAGGCTGACCCAGCCGCGACCCGCGCCATGCCAGCACCCTGACCAGCCAATTCAGGATGGTGGATCTTCAATAAGTACCGGTTCCCAGCCCGCTTGACT
Organism: Kitasatospora sp. NPDC101235; assembly: GCF_044767505.1. NCBI lineage: Bacteria > Bacillati > Actinomycetota > Actinomycetes > Kitasatosporales > Streptomycetaceae > Kitasatospora > Kitasatospora sp. NPDC101235. The sequence continues at coordinate 17,934 of NZ_JBIWNZ010000046.1, read as the reverse complement.
TCGCACACTCCGTGCCGCAAGCATGGCCGTGGCTGCCGGGGAGGGCCCGTGACGCAAAGTACCGCCCGCCAGATGTCGAAGCGCGGACGACGGAATCGCTTGACCGTCGTAGCTGCCATGGCCGTTCTCGGTGGCGGGTTCGCCATCAACACATGGATCAACCGGGGCCCGGAAACCAAGGTCTACGAAGGCCCCGTGGCCGGCTACCCACTGCTGGTCAGCTCCGACGGCCAGAGCCTGACGCTCAGCATCGGCTGGGGCTGCGAGAAGCAACCCAAGCTCGTGGTACGCGAGTCCGCCAACGCGGTGAAGGTCTCCCTGCGGCACACGGTCGCCCCGGGCTTCTGCGACCCTGGCGGCTACGGACAGATCACCACCCACCTGAACAAGCCGCTCGGTTCCAAGACGCTGAACGACGCCACCGGCAAGCCCGCCATACACTTCGACGAGCGCAACCTCCTCCGGCCCACGTTCCTGCCAGAGAACTACTACCCCTCCCCCGCAGGCGAGATGGTCGACCTGCCCGGCGTGGCCCCACTACCGACCGGCACCCCCGCCTGGGCCATCGGCTACCAGCTGGGCACGGGGCCCGACGTACACGGACACCTGATCATCAGCCAGACCCTCCGGAACAGCACGCCACCGGACGGCCGGGCCGTCACAGTCAAGGGTCACCCCGCGACCTTCACGCAACCGGACCCCAACGGCGGTCCCCGTTCGCTGACGTGGTCGGATGGGACCTATACCTTTATTGTCGCCACCGGTGCCCCACCACGGCTCTCGGACGCAGATCTCATCCACGTCGCCGAGAGCCTCGGCAGCTGACACTACAAGGACGACGTCTGGTGGGGCCGTTCACCGGACTGACCCCACCAGCACCGCGGCTGCGCCTGCACTGGTCAGAGCAAAACGACTTCGTCGAGGCGAGTGACCGGGCGACCTCCACGGTGCCGGCCTCCCCCGGATCCAGGGCCTGCCAAGTCCGGCCGACGGTGCCGGCGGTCTGCGCCGGGATATCCCACCCGGACCAGGAACCCATCGCCACCGCGGTGCACCCCTCTGTCCAGCCCGAACCTCCAAGCCAGGACAGCAAGCAACCAGGGCTGGCGAATGCAGATCGGCGACAACCTCACTCGCACCGGTGAAGATCACCAACGGCATCCAGAAGTTGAGCCAGAGCCGCGAATGAGAGCCACTCGGGCAGTGGGAACGGGAGCCACTTGTGCCCTTGTGAAAGCCGCACGGCCTGTGCGCCGCCGGGCCCAGCCCGAATCAGGGGTGTCCCTCGTGCGAGTGCGACGCCGCCGGCCCGGAGCACACCGAAGTAGGCGATCCCGCCCGAGCCTGCTCGGCAGAACATTCCTCGGGCCGACGCTACGCCCGGTGCCAGTGCCACGCCACCGCACCGCGGCAAGGGCAGGACCGACGCCAAGGACGCGGCGGTGATCGCAGACCAGACCCGCATCCGCCGCGACCTGCAACCCCTGCGATCCGGCGACGAGATCGCCACCGACCTCAAGCTCCTCACCGCCCACCGAACGGACCTGGTCGCCGACCGCACCCGCACCGTCAACCGCCTCCGCACCCTCCTGACCGGACCGGAGAGCGGCGACACCGGCGCGGACACCCCGGCTCGTTGGTGGTGCCGCCCGGCTCAGGGCGCCGCCAGGGCGACCGCGAAGCCGTGGTCCGGGATGTCGAGGAAGCGCCGGTTGAACCGTACGAAGGGTTCGATGAGCAGGTCCACGAAGACCAGGAAGGCCACCGTGCCCACGCCCACCGGCCCGCCCAGCAGCCATCCGGAGAGCAGCAGCACGCCCTCGATCAGTCCCTTCGCGCACCAGAAGGGCCAGGTCCGGCGGTGCCGGATGGTGATCGCCAGCAGGTCGATGGCGCGGATCCCGAAGCCGCTCATGATGATCAGCGCCGACGCGTACGCGCACAGCAGCGCGCCGAGCAGCATCAGCGGGTAGCTCCGCAGCCCCAACCAGGCCACCGGCCGCAGCCATTGGAAGAGGTCGATCAGGCTGCCGCACAGAAAGAAGGTCACGAAGGGCGAGACCACCGGGCGCTTGCGGTTCCACACCGCCCACGCCCCGATGCACACCACCGCGACGGCCGCCTGGCAGATCCCGATGGTGAGCGGCAGGTATCTGAGCACCCCGAGCGAGAAGACGTCGAGCGGATCGGTACCCAGGTTCGACTGGATGAAGCAGTGGGCGCCCAGCGAGAAGACCAGGCAGCCGGCCAGGTACACCAGGGCCCGGGGCAGTAACTCGCCCAGCCGGCGCGGGTTCCCGTCCGGTGCGGTGCCGAGGGGATGGTGGGTGGTCATGGGTTCCTCCAGGAGAGCGGGCGCCCGGCCCGCGATCACTCCGGAGGCGGGGAGCGGGTTCAGGCGAGCGACTGGTAGGCGAGGAAGCCACCGAAGAGGATGACGCCGACCCCGGCGACCAGGTCGACTCCCTTCAGCAGCCGAGCGCTGAACCGTCGGCGGAACACCAGCACGCCGGTGCTCAGCAGGGTGAACCACAGCAGCGTGCCGCAGCCGACGCCGACGAGCATGGAAACCGAGGCGGGCAGCGTCCCGGTGACGTTCGCCGCCGTGGCCGCGGCGAAGGCGGCGGCCCAGTAGCCGATCGTCGCCGGGTTGGAGGCGGTGGCCGCCAGCGCGGTACGGAACGCCGCCAGCGGGCGGACCGCCTCCGGGTTCCGCTCGTCCTCGGCGGCCTTCTTGACCTGGAAGGCGGAGCGCAGCGAGCGCGCGCCGATGTACACGAGCACCGCCGCCCCGGCCAGGCCCAGACCCGTCCGCAGCGCCGGGACGTCCAGCAGCCTGCCGACTCCGGCCAGGCCCAGGCCGGCGTAGGTGACGTCCACCAGTGCCGCGCCCAGGCCGATCGCCCAGCCGGTCGGGAAGCCGTCGCGCAGGACGCTGCGCACGCACAGCAGGCCGATGGGGCCGAGGGGCAGAGCGACCAGGAAGCCGAGGCTGAGCCCGGCGAACCACGCGGGGAGGATGTTCACCGTCCGCCCCCGCAGGTCACCGGGGTCATTCCGATCCGGCCTAAGTCCTGGTGCGAGCACGTGCGCGACAATTCGCTCTGCCCTCTCGTCACAACATCCGCCGATCAGGTCATTCGACGAGTTCCGATATGCCGAACCGTACCTCATCGCCTTCGGCCGGGCTCAGGTCTTCGGGCGCGTAGAACAGCTCGTACACATTGGTCGACAACAACTGGCCGAGCCTGGTCAGGGCGTACACGTCCGTACCGCGCGGCTCCAGCCAGCCCTTGTCGATGAGCTGTTCGATTTCCGGTCCGAAGACCGTCTCCATGGTGACGCCGAACCGTTGCCGGAAATCCGGCCGGTTGACCTCGCACATCTTGAGGCCGCGGATCATGACGCGGCGCATCTCCTGTTCCTTGGTGAGGTAGGTGGCGAAATCCAGCGGGATCCGACCGCCTTCCACCATCTCGTAGTACTTTTTCAGCGGCTTGACGTTGACGAACAGCCGGTCGTGGATCACGCTCTTCGACGAGACGCCGAATCCGATCATGGGCCAGGTCCGCCAGTAGTACTCCAGGAAGCGCGAGTAGTCGGCGCAGCGGTCGGGGTGGAAGTAGCCGGTCGAGCTGCGCCGGACGAACCCCGCCGCCTCCAGGGCGTCGATGGCGTACTCGTACATGCGCCGCTCGTCCTGGGCCGTGGGGAGCGCCATCTTGCCGGACGTGATGAGCGAGTGGAACGCCGTCTTCGGCCAGATCTCCAGGCCGTAGGCCGTGATGCAGGCCGGTTCGAGTTCGATGGCGCGGTCCACGCTGCGCTTCCAGTCGTCCACGGACTGGTCCGGGAGCGGGAAGATCAGGTCGATGTTGGTGTGGGTGAATCCGCCGTCGACGACGGTGCGGAAGGCCCGTTCCGCGGTGGCGCGGTCGTGCGAGCGGTTGCAGATCGCCAGCAGCCGGTCGTCGAAGGCCTGGACGCCGACGCTGAGCCGGGTGAACCCGGCCTCCCGCATGCGCGCGATCTTGGCCTCGTCGACCGTCGAGGGGTCGAATTCCAGGCCGATCTCCGCGCCTTCGTTGAATTCGAACGACTCCCGGCAGACGTCCAGCAGCCGTGCCGTCTGGTCGCCGGTGAGGATGCCCGGCGTGCCGCCGCCGAAGTACACCGCGTCGACCCGGAACGCGGGGAAGGCGCGATTGGCGGCGAACGCGCGGACCTCGCGCTCCAGCGCGTCGACGTACTGGGCGAAATGCTGCTCGTTCCGGTTGATGTAGACCGTGTAGTCGCAGAATCCGCACTTGGTGATGCAGAACGGGACGTGCAGGTACAGCACCGCGTTCTCGGCGCGGAAGTACTCGTCGTACTCGTGGTGCCGGTATTTGAACGGATAGGTGTGGATGTTCCGCCGGATGATCTTCTCGGCCATCTGCGGTCGCTCCTTCGTCGGGGCCGGCCTGGCGTGGTGGGTGACGGATCCGGGACCGGAGCCCGTCAGCAGAGGACCTGGAACGGTCGGACGTCGGCGGCCGCATCGAGGGCCGGCCGGTCGTTGGGGACCACTGGGCGTCCGCAGGAGACGAAGAGGTCGTCGTAGCGCGTCCGCGACCGCTCGCGGTAGTCGGCGGCGGACCTCGCCAGCATCTTGACGACCTCTTCGGCGAGCATCAGCTGGTACTGGCAGGACTCGGTGTTGAGCTCGTTCACGTCGCCGGACGCCACGTGGTTCTCCTGCCGGCAGCCCCCGCCGCACAGGTAGCGGGCCCAGCAGGCCCCGCACACCCGGTGCTCGTCGACGGTGCGCCGCCACTCGGGGTGGTCCCGGGTGAGGCCCTCGGCCCCGGTGCCCACGTCGAAGCCCTGGTCGCCGACCAGGCGGTGGCACGGGCTGATGCTGCCGTCGGGGGAGTGGGTGTAGTACGTCCGGCCGCCCGAGCAGAACGCCAGCGCCGCCGACCCCTCGGTGATCATCTGTACCGTGCGCTCGTACTCCAGCACGCCCTTGAACCGGTTGTCGGCGGCGAACAGCCGCGGGTAGTGCACCAGGAAGTCCTTGAACTGCTCCACGATGCCGGGCTGGAGGAAGTGGTTGATGTACTGGATGCCCTTGGGTTCGGAGAGCTTGCGGTCCCCCAGGGTGAGGGCGATGGGCACCGTGGTGCCCTGGTCCACGGGGTAGACGCCCGGATAGATCTGGAAGTAGTCGAAGAGGTCGAGGTTCCAGAGGTCGAGCACGTTGTCGGTGAGGCTGGGCTCCGCGGTCGCGATGGTCATCCGCGCGACCAGGGTGACGTCGTCGCCGCAGGCCTCGCGCAGCCGGAACAGGTTGCGGATGATCCGGTCGTAGGACCCCTTCCCGTTCTTGGACGGGCGGTTGGCGTCCTGGACCTCGCGGCCGCCGTCGATCGAGACCGAGACGATGAAGCCGTAGTCCCGGAAGAGCTCCTCGATGCCCTGGGGCATCAGGGTGAGGTTGGTCGAGATCCGGTGGACGAACTCGGTGCCCGTGCGTGCGGTGAGGTCGCGGGCGCGCTCGCAGATCCTGCGGATCACCTCGAAGTTGGCCAGCGGCTCCCCGCCGAAGAACTCGAAGCGGACCCGCTGCCCGGGCGCGGCGTAGCGGTCGATGAAGTCGAAGATCCAGGCGATCGAGTGCTCGCCCATGGCCTCGGTGATGCGGCCGTAGTCGCCGCCCTCGGCGAAGCAGTAGGTGCAGGCGAGGTTGCACACGTTCGTCAGGTTGACGTTGACCGCGAAGTCGGCGCCGTCCGACAGCGCGCCCTCCCGGAGGCGGACGCGGTTGGCCTCGCGGCCGGATTCGGCGCCGGCCTGCAGCCTCTCCCACGCCCGTCGCTCGTCGAGCAGCAGGTTCTCCACGCCGGCCGCCAACCGCTCGGCGGTGTCCGCCGGGGCGAGCAGCAGCCGGTGGCTCCCGGTGATCAGGACGGCCGAGGTGTCGTCGCTGAACGGCAGGACGCGGTAGTCGGTTCCATGCCGCATCGCACCCCGCTCCGTCGCGTGCGCGGGGCCGGTCATGACCTGGTGCGGGGCTGGAAGAGGGGCAGCGGCGAGACGTCCTCGTTCAGCGTCCCGGCGGAGGCCTCCACGGTCGGGAAGTGGGCGCGGTCGAAGACCTGGTGGAGGCTGGAGGTGCACTGCGAGGGGACGGCCACCTGGACGCCGACCTCGCCCGCCGTGCTCTTGGCGGCGATGTACCGGAAGCTCTCCTGCGGGGCCAGGTCGATGACCTGCCACGACTGCTCCGCGGCCGGGTCGCCGTAGCGGCGGTGGTAGGCCCGCACCGGCGCGTCGGAGGCGTTGCGCACCTGGACGTGCAGGGCGCGGACGTCGCCGTGCCAGTCGAAGCGGGCCAGGTCCAGGCCCTCGGCGGGGAGTTCCGGCACCCGGGTTCGCGACCGGGCGTCGGGCAGCAGGACGATCGGGGCGCGGGCACCGCACCCGACGCAGGCGCCGTCCCGGTCCAGGCCGACCAGGTCGGCGTTGAGGCCGTACCGGGTGATCTGGAGCTGGCCGCACCGGTGGCACCAGGTGTTGGTCGACTCGGTGTCGTACACGTTCCCCAGGTAGACGTGGTTCAGCCCCATGTCCAGGGCGATCTTGCGGGCCCGTTCCAGCCGGTCGACCGGGGTGCGGATGGTGTCGGTCATCTTGTAGTCCGGGTGGAAGCGCACGAAGTGCGTGGGCACGTCGGGGCTGAGCCGCTCGCCGACGAAGGTCGCCATCTCCCGGGCGGTCGTCTCGTCGTCGCTGAGGTCGGTGACCATCAGCGTGGAGACCTCGACGTGCTTGCCGGCCCGGAACACCTGCTCGGTGCCCTCCAGGACCGGTTCCAGCCACCCCTTGGTGATCTTCCGGTAGTACTTCGGGTCCAGGGACTTGATCGACACCGAGAAGATGTCGATGACCGGGATCAGTTCCTCGATCGCCTCACCGCTGATGAAGAACGCGGACTTGTAGAGGTTGACGATTCCGGCCGCCTTGGCGAGGGCCGCCGTCTCGACCACGAACTCGTGCCACACCACCGGGTCGTTGTAGGTCCAGGAGATGACCTTGATGCCGTGCCGGACGGCGATGTCCACGACTTCCTCGGGCGTGTAGTGGTAGACGTCCTTGTCCTCCACGTGGCGCGCCTGCGACGTCTTCCAGTTGTGGCAGTAGTCGCAGTTCAGCATGCAGCCGACGTTGCCCATGGAGAGGATCCGGGCGCCGGGCGCGTAGTGGAACACCGCCTCGGTCTCGATGGTCTCCTCGGTGGCGTGGACGGAGCGCCCGTAGTTCAGGGTCACCAGACGGCCGTCCCGATTGGCCCGGACCATGCAGAATCCGTGCTGGCCGGGGCGTATCCGGCAGTTCCGGGGGCTGAGATGACATCGGACGACGTCGTCGTCCAGGCGCTCCTCCAGCCGGGCCGGGCGCGGTTGGTTGTCCCAGGTCCTCTGCGACATGGCTGTTCCTTCCGTGCGGTGGTACGGAGGCGACGGGTTGGCGCACGGGTCCTCGGGGGCGGGCCGACCGGTGCGACGCCGTCGGGGGATCCGGGATTCCGGCGCCGTGGTACGGAATTCGGCTCCGGATGCGACTCCGGATTCGACGGTCGGATCGATGGGGAGCCTGCGCCCGCCCTCATCTCCCACTCTCCCCCGGACGAAGGCGCCGCCGGAGGGATCGCCTCGCGGAAAGGGCCGAAGTGGAGCGGGAGAACCATGGGAATCGTGCTGGTTACCGCGATGAGCTTCACCGGATCCGCGAGTACCTGTCAAGGAGCCGACGGAGCACCGGATCCGGCCGGTACCCCGAAGTGGACAGCGCCCTTCGATCCGGTCGCGGCGTGGGTTAGGCCAGCCTCACTTCCGGCGATCTGACCCGTGGCCAGTGGATTCCCCGGCCAAGCGTCGGCGGAGGCCGATCCGGGCGGCGGCGCGGCCCGGACTGTACGCCGTCGAAGGTGGCCGAAAATCGCCGCTCTCCAGGGGAATAACCAGCTGTCACAGAACGATGCGCCCGCCGCAGCCGCCGCTCGCCCCGCACCGGCCCCGGTGGGTCCGGTCGACTCTGATTGATCGTCAACTCCACCCCATGCACAAAGGAGTTCTGTCAGCCCTACGCCGAGTGGCCACGAAATGCCGCCGACTCGGGGGAGCGGGCATGCCGGAGGGTTCGGACCAGGACCGGTCGTCGTCGGGTCGGCCGGTGCCTGGGTGGCGGGTACCGGGGTGGACGGAGATCCGGCCACTCGGTTCCGGTCGGAACCGGGTCGCGCTGGTCCGCTCGGACGCCTCCGGTGAGCTCGCCGTGATCAAGTACTCCCCCGCGCCGCCCGCCGGCGGCACCGCGCTGCGGCACCCGAACCTGGTCCGGATCGACCAGGTATCCGGCGCCGGCCAGCAGCACCACACCAGTGCCGAGCAGTGCAGCCCAGACCTGGTACCAGGGAGCACCGGGCGGTGCCAGCACGCTCCGCGGCCAGCAGATGTTGACCACCTCAAGGCCCGTCCAGGCCACCGCGAGCGCGTTCAGCACGGTGCCGAACCGGCCGAACGAGACGGCACCGGCCGGCTGCCAGCGGCCACGCAGCCGAGCGGCCAAGGCGACAGCGGTCAGCAGGAAGAACGGCAGGAAGGTGGCCGCCGAACCGAAGCTGATCAGGCTGCCCATGGCGGCGGTCTTCAGCCCGAGCGGCAACGCGGCGCAGCTGACCAGGACCGCCGTCACCAGGCCGCCGATCGGCGCCTTGTGCTTGTTGACCTTGCGCACCTGGGCGGAAAACGGGAAGGCGCCGTCCCGGGCCAGCGAGTACAGGCCGCGGGCCGCGCCGCCCTGCGAGGCCATCAGGCAGGCGGTGAAGCCGACCAGCACCACCAGGACGAACGGCTTGGCCGACCAGTCGCCGAATCCCGCGGTGACGGCGGTGGTCACCGGGTCGAGGTCCTGCCCGGCCACCACGGCGGCCGGGTCGGGATGGGCGAGCGTGACCGAGACGGCGTTCAGGATCACCACGGCTCCGACGCTCAGCAGCGCCCAGAACATCGCCCGCGGCACCTGGCGGCTGGCGTCCTTGGTCTCCTCGGCGGTGGAGACGCAGGCGTCGAAGCCGATGAAGGCCCAGCCGCCGACCGCGATCACGGCGAGGAAGGACATCAGGTTGCTGCTGCCGGTGGCCGGCGCGCCCAGGGTGTCGAAGAGCGTCCCGAAGCCGTGCTTGCGGAAGAACACCAGTAGCGCGAGGCCGACCAGCACCGAGGCGATCGCCTCGGCGGCGATGCCGAGCGAGACGAACCAGCGCAGCAGGTTGATGCCGTAGGCGTTGACCAGGGCGCAGCCGAGCGTGAACGCGACCGAGGCCAGCACCAGCTCGGCCGGGGTGGGGGTGGCGCCGAACAGGGCGAAGAACCAGGGCGACCGGCGGGTACCCGGTACGGGGGTGGCCGGGCCAGGTCCGGCCACCCCCGTGCGTCATCTGGCCGGCCGGGAACTCGTCGGCGAGGGCCGGGTCGTTGTTCCGGCCCCTGGCACGGAACGGCTCGCGATAAGCCGGAACTTCGCCTCCACCCGGGCCGGGGCCATGGTGGAGCGGTCGACCTCCACCATCAGCAGCGGCACCCCGATCAGCTGCACCACCTCCGCCTGGAGTGGCGCAGCGAGAACGACGTCATCGACATCGTGAAGGAGCTTGTCAGCCGAACGGCGTGATGTTCCGTCGTGTCGCTCAGGCGAAGCGGGAGCTGCGCACCGGGCCGGCGGAGCGGCAGCGGTCGCGCGGACCGGTCAGCCAGCGAGGGGCGACCGCGCGGGCGAAGGCGGCCAGTGCCTCGTCCGGGTCGGCCGGGGTCTCGCCGTCGCCGGGGTCCGGGGTCGGGTCGGCGGAGCTGATGTCGGCCGCCAGTTCTTCGGCGGTCCGCTCGTCCGGCTCCCCGCCGAGCGGCTCCCAGGGCGCGAGGATCGTCTGGCCGAGCAGGCCGCAGACGTCGGCTGCGACGCCGGGCGCCTCGGTCCAGCAGGTCGCGTGCTCGTACAGCACCTCGCCCGGTGCGCGCCCGTTCAGGCGGGAGAGCAGTTCGTCGTCCGCCTCGCTCAGGTCGTAGGCCACCACCACGGTGTTCGCCGTGCCCGGCCGGTAGGGCTGGACGGGCAGACCGAGCAGGTCGGCGGCGGCCAGGCCGAGCGCGCGGTCTGCGCGGCCGGGCAGCAGGGAGACCGAGTGCGGGCGCGTCCCGGTCGCCTCCAGGATCACCCGCAACCGCTCCAGGCCTTGGCGGCAGAGCGCGTAGCTGTCCTGGAGGAAGGCGTAGCGGCCGGTCATCCCGGCGTCCCAGCCGTACGGGGACAGGGTGGTGAGCAGGCCGCCGGTGAGGGTGAAGTGCCAGGCGCGCAGGGCCTGGTGGTGGAGCGGGTCGGGGCCGCCGGGCTGCGCGGTGGCGGCGACGGCCGTGGCGCGGTCGAGGGAGCGGCGCAGCCGGTCGGCGGCGGGCTGCCACTGGCCGGCCTCGGCCGGCAGGCGGTCGAAGGCGGTGCGGGCCGCGGTGGCGTCGCCGGCCATCAGGGTGTTGTAGGCGAGCAGGTAGCGCTCGGGCCAGTCGCGGAGCAGCGTGTCGTGGTCGCGCAGCAAGGTGACGGCCTCGGCGTGGCGCTCCTCGTCCTCGAGGGCGGTGGCGAGTTCGGCGATGATCGGAAGCCGCTGGTCGGCCCGGCCGCGGACCTTGGCGAGCAGGCCGCGCGGCGGTGCTTCGGCCGCGCGCAGAGCCTCGGCGAGGGCGGGGACGGCGAGGAAGGAGGCGCCGCGTCCGACGCAGGCGTAGCCGTACTGGTAGAGCGCGCCGGGGTGGGCGGGCTTGGCGACCAGGGTGCGGGCCGCCTCGACGAGGTCGTCGAAGCCGGCACTGGCGGCCAGCCGCTCGACCAGCGGGGCCACCTGGGCGGCCGGCAGGTCACGTGCGACCGAGCGCAGTTCGCGCATCGCGGCGCCCGGGTCACCGGACTCCACGAGGCTCCAGGCGGTGTCCAGCGAGGTCGTCGTCACAGGGGTTTCCTCCAGGGCGGGTTGTTGTCGACGGGGGAACGAAGGCAAGAGCAGCGTGGGCCGCGGGTGGCGGGGCGCGTGGCGCCGGTGCGCCGACGGCGGGTGCGCCGTCGCGCACGCGGTCGCGGTGGTGGACGCGGCCGTGGCTGTGGCTGTGGTGGTGAACGTGGCAGGGCGCGGAACCGGGGTGGCGGGAGCCGGGGCGGCAACCTGGCCGCGGCGGCTGAGCCGGGTGCGGGCGCCCGGTGAGTAGTGGCACGGGGCCGGCCGCCGGTCGTCGGCGGCGGGTGGGGCTCACCTGCTCGGGCGGTGGCCGCCCTTCCTGTTGAGGTCGCGCATGGGGAGGATCATGGCCGAATGCCACTGCCCGCCGCAAGCCGGTTATTCGTCCGGCGACCGCCGAACCGGGGCGTCGACGTCGATCCGACCGGGATGCACTGTGGGGGTGTGACCACCGGCGGCTGAAACACGGCTCCAGGACATCGACGCCCCCGTCGAGGCCGCTGAGAAGGCAGGCCGCTGGCCGAAGCGGCGTGAACGACCACCTCCACGGGGTTGCTCACCCCGTGGAGCCGTCGAACACCTCCAAGCCCGTCGCCACGGTGCCGCAAAATGCCAGCGCCCCGCGGTCGAGACCGAGGGCGTTGAGAAGGATGTCCCGAACACCGCCGTTCTGTCGGCGATCACTTTCTGGGCTCTGTCGCTGATTGAGGGGTCCGTGCCGACCATGAACGGGTGGTGGGCATGACCTGGGCGTGATGGATGCGGCGCGTGTGGCGGACCTTCTCTTCCCTGGGATCGGCGTGGAGGTCGACCCGGCTCGGCCGCCTGGTTCGCGCGGCCACCGAGGGCGGCTTCCGCAACGGCTCGACGCGATCCACCAGGACGACCCGTTCAGCCTCCACACCCTTGCCGCCGGCATCGACGGCCGGGCCCTGAGGATTGAGACCTACCTGCCACGGGCTCGCTGCTCGGCCCGGCGGCGGGCAGTCCAAGTGGACCTCGTTCGTCGTCCGTCGTCGGTGCCGAGAACGACGACAGGGCGGGTGGGGCCGGACGATCCGGCCCCACCCGCCCCGGTTCGGTGGCGTCCGCGAGGCGTCAGGACTTCCTGAACACGAACTTCTTCGGGGAGTCCTCGGACACCGGGATGTAGATCCCGTCGCGGGCGCCGTCACCGCGTACGCGCAGCCGCACGCTCGTCCTGGTGCCGTCCGGCCCATCGAGCGTCACGCCGATCTCCTGGTCTGCCAGGGCGGACTTCTCTTCCAGACTCCAGCTCCCCTGACCGCTGAACTGCCGGACAGCAGTGGCGTCCGCGTCCGCGAACTCGGTGGGGACGTTGACGGCGGACAGGGTGCCGTCCTCATGCAGGGTCAGCTGCGCCCCCTGGGAGCCGCTCCAGGAGCCCAGGAGTTCCTCCGTCTTGATCGAACCGCCGAGGGGGTTCAGGAACACGAAGGCCAGGATGGCCAGCGCCAGCACGCAGCCCGCTGCGACGGCCAGTACGGTTTTCTTCATCACAGGTCCGGGGTCTCCGTCCACGTCAGAGGCCGCCGCTCACAGGGTGACGCGGTGGGGTTGGAAAACTGAAACGGATGCTCCACAGCCTGACGCCGCCGCGATGCGGGACACCGGTACGAGCACCCAGGCCGCGGCATGCGCGCCGCGAGCCCTCCCCGCACGCATCGCTGCCCTGTCCATGTGCGGTTGTCCTCCTCCCCCTCCGGCCCAGAGTGAAGCACCGAGCCGTCGGGGCGCCGACGGCTCGGCTGCTGCTGGAACGGCCCCATCATGGCAATAAATTTGAACACGTTCAACGCCTCCTGATCAGCGGATTCGGCGTTGACCGACTCGCCACAACGCTGACACCACCCACCGACACCGAACCATCACCTCCGCGCCAGACCAGCCAGCAGACCCGCAGGTTTTGACGATTGCTCCCTTCGCGATGTCCTTGACCCTCTGTCGGCATACGTCCCGATGTGCTCAGTGAGGCACCTGCCGGAGCACGTGGGCCGTGGCCACCAACCATCTGGTCGGTTTCGCCCTCGCCGACGCGGACAGCGAGGGGGTCTGGTGCTTCGATGTCACCCAGCCGGACGCGAACGGCGAGTACCCGGTCTACTACCACCAGGACGATCAGGAAGGGCGCGCACGCTACGCCGAGGGCGGGGAGTGGGAGGACGGGACCGACCCGGCCCCGGACTTCCCCACGTTCGCGGCCTGGCTGGGCACGGTGACCGTCGCGTTCACCGCGTCCGAGCCGCCGAGCTGGTTCGGGGAGCTGGGCTCTCCGGGCTTCCACCCCGACGGCGTTCGCTGACATCCCCCGCCGACCGCCCCGGAAGTGCCGGTGCCCTGCCGGTGTGGACGGGCAGCGTGGTGCGGCGGTGAAGTGCAGGCACAGTCCCGCGGACACGAGGCGCGGGCCGGTTACGCACCCGGGGCCTCGTCCGGGTGGAGGGCGTCGAGGATGAGGGCGAGGCCGAAGGCGAACTCGCCGGCATAGTCGTAGCCGGGCTTGAGGACGTGTTCGGTGGCCAGCTCGGCGAGGTGGGGGTAGGCGCCGGCGGGCAGCCCGCTCAGGATGGCACCCGCGACCTCGGCCGGCTCCGCCCCGCCCTTGAACGGCAGGCTGACCTCCTGGAGCACGAAGCCGTACAGGTAGCTGTCGATCAGCGAGACCGCGTGCGCGGTCATCGGCACGGAGAATCCGCCGGCGCGCAGCGCGCCGATGACGGCGTCGTGGTGGCGCAGGGTCGCCGGGCCGGGCTGGGCGCGGGAGTCCATGAGGCCGATCGCCCATGGGTGGCGCAGGAGGGCGGCGCGCGCGGAGGCCGCGCGCCGACGCATGGCGCTCTTCCAGTCGGTGCCGTGCGGTGGGAGCTCGATCTCGCCGAACACCGCGTCCACCATGCCGTCGAGGATTTCCTCCCGGCCTGCCACGTGGTGGTAGAGCGACATCGCCTGGACCCCCAGCGGCTGGGCGATGGCCCGCATGGTGAGCGCGGCAGACCCCTTCTCGTCCGCCACCTCCACCGCCGCCCGGATCACGCGCTCACGACTCAGCGGCGTGCGGGCCGGTTTCCCGCGCCGGCCCTTGCCTTGCTCGGGCATGCGGCCCCTCCTCCACGTCCATTGACTGCCTTACGGTGTAAGGCTAACGTGCCTTACACCATAAGGTCGCCATGTCCGCGAGGGGGCTGCGCCATGGGCAAGGATCACGTGGAGAAGGTCTGCATCATCGGGGCTTCGGGGAAGCTGGGGCAGTACATGGTCGGACACGCGCTGGAACGCGGCTACGAGGTGGTCGGCGTCTGCCGGGAGCGCAGCGTGCCGAAGCTGGCCGCGTTCGAGGGGCGGATCACCGTCGTCCCCGGGGCGACGAACGACCCGGAGGTGATCCGCCGGGCGGTCGCCGGGTGCGACGGGGTGCTGACGGTGCTGGTGCCCTGGGGCGTGCAGCAGTACGCGTCGGGTACGGCGCAGGCGGTCCTCGACCACGCCCGGCCGGGCGCGCGCCTGGTGTTCTCCTGCGGCTGGCACATCACGCGCGACGGCAAGGACCGGTACTCCCGGATGTTCACCCTGGGCCTCCGGATCGCCACCGTGCTGGGCAAGCTCGTCCGCGCGGTCGAGATCGACGACCAGGTGGAGGCGTGCCGGCGGGTGTTCGCCAGCGACACCCGGTGGACCGTGGTGCGCGGCAGCGACCTGGAGGAGGGCACGAGCCAGGGCCTGCCGGTGTGGAGCCGGCACGTGGGCGACCCGGTGCTGGCGAGCAACCTGACACGCCGGGTGGACTTCGCGCTGTTCATGGTGGAGGCGCTGACCACGGACGCCCTCGTCCGGGAGGCCCCGGCGATCGTCGGCCGCCTGACCCCCAGCGCGATCGCCCATACCGGCGGCACCCGCGGCCAGGGCTGAGGGCTGCCGCGGGCGGCTGCGGCGGAAGGCCGGAGGCAGGCGTGGGGGCGTGCGCTCCGGCCCGCCCGGCCGAGGTCCAGGAGGACCTGGAAGCGTTCACGGCGGAGTTGTTCGAAGCGTTCACGCGTGCTGACCAGCGGAATTGAGGGCAGGCTCATGTGCGCGGGCTGCTCCTGGACGGCAAACGGAAGTCGGTGGAGCCGATGGCCGCGCGGCTCGGGGAGGACGGAAACCGACAGGCTCTCGCACGCTTCGTCACGACAAGTCCCTGGGATCCTACGCATGTCCGGGCCCGCTTGCCCTGGCGGATGCAGGACGCCATCGATCCGACCGCGCTGATCATCGACGACACGGGGTTCCTCAAGGACGGCGACGCGTCGGCGTGCATGCCGCGCCAGTACACCGGAGCCGCGGGCAAGGTCACCAGCTGCCAGGCGGGCGTCTCGCTCCACCTGGCCCTCGACCATGCCTCGGCATCCGGCCGGTCGCCGTCGCCGACTGGGCCCCGCCTCGGAGTACGGCCGCTTCCGCGCCGGGAAGCACGGCTTCGGCCGCCGTGGCGCCCAGTGGCACGACGGCGCCCACTGCCAACCCGGCGGTGTGGACCCGCACCACCCTGCAGAACAAGGTGATGACCGAGATGGACCAGGCCGATCCCGGCGTCGCGCTCGCGGACCTGGACGGCATCACCAAGGACAACCCGTACACGGTGGTGGTGAGAGTCCTGCCAGCCCAGGGTACGTCCGGACAAATGGATGTCGTCCTAGCGAAGAGCGAGGCCCACCGAACTGATGGGCTTCGCCCGAACACCGCAGTGTGCGCGCTGGGTTGGGGATCAGCCCGTCGGACGGGAGGGGGCGGTGTTGGGGCGGTGCTGGAGGTCGACCGGGTTCTCCCCGTCGTTCGGGGGCAGAGTGGGAGCGGGGCTTGGCGTAGTTGTGGTGGGCACGTGGCTGCCCGAGGGCGCGGACCCTTGCGAGGCGGTGCGGCTCGGTGCGGCGGTGTGGCTGTTGGCAGGTGGCGGCGCGGCCGTGCTCGCGCCCGTCGAGAGTGAGCCCGACACCGACGCCGATGTCGGCTCGGCGGGGGCGGCGGTGGCCGTAGGGCTGGAGGTACCTGCCGACGTTGGGGCCGTCGTCTGGGTGGGCGTGGTGGTCGGCGTCGGCGCGGTGCCTCCGCCGGATCCGCAGGCGCCGGCGGTCAGGACGAGCAGCAGCGCGGTGGCCGAGATGGCGAAGGGTCTTTTCACGGTGGGGTGTCTCCGGGTCTCGTGCGGGCCGGGGTTGGACGTGCGCGGCGCTCGCCCGGTTCCGGAATGCCGGTGCCCGGCGCGCTCGGGTGAGCGGGCCGGGCACCGGTTGTGCGGTGGAACGGCAGATCAGTCCTCGACCTCGTCGCGCCGGCCGTGGCCGAGGCTGTGAAGGTTGAAGGACCAGATGCCGCGCCCGAAGGTGGCGGCGTAGAGCTTGCCGTCGGGGCCGGTCTTGAGCTGCTGGACGGAGGTGGTGGGCAGGTTGCGGCCCAGCACCCGGAAGTCGGTCTCGCCGGGCGCCCGGTAGAAGGCGGCGAGGTCGGAGCCGAGGGCCAGGCCGCCGTTGGGCAGGATCTTGACCGAGGTGGTGGGGACGTCGGGGAGGTTGGCCGAGACGTCGGTCCAGGTGGTGCCGCCGTCGTGGGTCTCGAAGAGGTGGCCGATGCCCGCGCCCGGGCCCTCGGTCCAGGTCCGCGAGAAGCCGTTGAAGGCGACGAAGACGTGCTGGGCGTCGTTCTCGTCGACCGCGAAGGAGGAGATGTAGCGGTTCGGCAGGGTGCCGTCGACCGGCAGGTTGAGCTGGTGCCAGCCGGTGCCGTCGGTCTTGCCGACCGCGATCCCGCGGCTGAAGCCGACGTTGTTGCACGGGCCGCACCAGCCCGCGTACACCGTGCCGTTGACGGTCGCCACCGCCGTGGCGACGTGGCCGGCACCCAGGTCGTAGGCGCTGGTCCACTCGCTGCCGCTGCGAATCGCGTAGCCCTTGTGCTGCACCCAGACGTGCTGGCCGCCGGCGATCCAGGTGTTGCCGTCCTTCGGGTCGGCGGTGATCGGCGCGATGAAGCGGGCCGCGCTGGTGTCCTTGTCCGGCGGGGCGACCTCGTAGGAGGTGGCCTTACTGGGGTCGGTCTTCCAGACGCCGCTGTTGACGGCACAGTTCTGGGTGACCCAGATGTCGAGGTAGACGTACTCCTCGGCGATGTTGCAGCCGTTGTTCGGGTCGACGAGGGTGTCGGCACCGTCGCCGCCGAAGTTGGAGCCCATGACCTTGTCGTGGGCGCGCAGGATCGACTCGCCGTTGTCCTGGAGACCACCGCTGACGATCACGCCCCGCCCGGAGCGGTCCGCCGGGTCCTTGCCGACGCCGACCGAGTAGTACTGCAGGGTGTCGATGGTGCCGTCCGCCAAGGACTTCCAGTCGGTGGCGTGGCCGGAGGCGTCGGCGGCGCCGTTGACGGGGCGGCTGTAGATGCCGCCGTCGTTGCCGACGTAGACGCTGGTCTTGCCCTTGTACGTCCCGAAGGCGACGGCGTGCTGGTCGGAATGGGTGGTCTGCGAGCAGTCGCCGGTCTGCTTGGCCGGGTCGATGCTCCAGCAGGGGAAGCCGAAGTTCCAGTACGGGCCCGGGACGGTCCAGTTGGTGCCGCCGTTCTTCGTCTCCAGGACTTCTTCGAGGCCGGCGTAGACGTGGTCCGGGTTGGCCGGGTCGACCTGGAGGAACTGGTTGTACCAGGCCTGGATGCCGGGCTGGTATCCCTCGTCCTGGAGGGCCGAGCCGGAGTTCTTGAGCTTGTCCTTGTCCGCGATCTGGGTCCACGGGCCCAACGGGGAGCCGGACTTGGAGACGTAGATGCCCTTGAGGCCGGTGTCCGGGTCGCTCGCCATGACGGCCGGGGACTGGTCGATCGCGTAGTAGCGCGAGCCGTCC
>NZ_JBIWNZ010000045.1:0-42845 GCF_044767505.1 Kitasatospora sp. NPDC101235 | reverse complement strand
TCCACCAGCACCGTCGTGCCGCTCAACACATCTCCCAAGTCCGTGGTTGCACCGGAGAGACATGATCACCCCGGCAGATTCCACGTAACTTTTAAGATGCTCAAGCGCCAGATGTTCGGACGGGCCGGCTTCGCTCTGCTGCGGAAGAGGGTTCTTCTGGCCAGCTGACCACAGCCACCCATAGGGTGACGGGGACGAGAGAAGAGCACGATGGATCCCCGCATACCCCGCCTGCGTCGCAAGCTGGCCGCGATCCCGTTCCAACCACTCCGCAGCCACTCTTTCGGGGAAGAACAGCACAAGTTCTGCCTCGATCCGAAGCTGACGGAAGCACGCGTCGCTGCGTTCGAGGCCGAGCACGACATCGCCCTGCCCGACGCCTATCGACAGTTCCTCACGCATATCGGCGGCTCAGGCGCGGCACCCTTCTACGGCCTCATGCCGCTGGAGCAGTGTTCCCTGCTGGTCATGAATCCCCGCGGAGAACCAGGGAAACCCCGCGGCTTCGACGGCAGAGACCCCAGGGCCCACGGGCGCGACCTGTTCCTCCACATCATCGAGATGGGCTGCACCGACGTATGCGTCATCGCGGTGACCGGCCCCCTCACTGGCCGCGTCCTCATTGGTAACAGCGACGGCTACTGGGGCCCAAACGTCTCTTCCGCTACCGACTTCCTCGACTGGTACGAACGCTGGCTCAACCACATGAGCGCCGGACTCGACAACCGGGCCCTGGAACTCACCTCACCGAGGCTTCGCGCTCATCCAAACCGCCATCGTCTGGCTCCCAAGATCTGACTCTCCGTAATTACTCCACGGAAAGTGAGCCAGAACCCGAGAAATGACGTCACCGCGGTGGGGTGTCACCGGAGTACGGCAGAAACGGACCGCGCTTTTGATCATCGGTCGTCAGACTCCCGGGGCCCGGCGCCGTCGGCTTCAGCGACCGGCTCCTGAGCGGCTTCGTCGGCGTCGGCGAGCGCCCGGTACACCGAGGCCACCGACGGGTGCTTCCCTGTGTTCTTCCCGGTTTTGATCTCCAGCTTCCGGGTGATCTCCGGGACGGGGTCGCGCTTCCGTCCGGACTGGTGGTGCAGTGGCGCGGCCGGGGCACACGGGTCGCGCCACGAGCCCGAACGATTGCGGAGGGCTACCCGTCGCTTCGCCGTGGCTCTGCGAGTGCGGGGCCGGCGGGGGTGGGCGACGTGTCGGCCAGGGTGCTGTTGAGTATTTGCAGTGCGGTGAGTACCGCGTCGACGTCGGCGTCGGGCATGCCGGGAAGGATCTGGCGGAGCGTCGGTTCGGCGTCTCGGCTCCGGGCGTGTGCCGCCTTGGCGCGGGCGTGATCGGCGATGCGGGTGACGGTCCGGCGGCGGTCGGCGGGGTCGGTCTCCAGCTCGACCAGGCCCCGCCTGCGAAGGGACGACACCACGGTGGATACCCGGCTCTGGGCGAAGCCCGTGTGCTGGGCGATGCTTCCCACCGGCTGCGGTCCGGTGGTGTAGAGGCATTCCAGTACCAGCAGTTCGGTGGGCCCCAGTTCCGAGGCGTCCTTCATAGCCGAGACGGCGGCGGCTGAGAGCCGCCTGCCGAGCTGATGCATGTCGGCAAGGCTCATCGGATGGGTCGGCGCTACCAACGCATGCCTCCTTCGGGAACGTCCCCCAAGAATACATCTCCCAGGATGCATCTCGAAAGATGTATCTTTGGAGATGCGTTTCTCGGGGTTGCGCACCCCGTACCGCCAAGACACTCCGAGGAGGAGACGTGGCCCGTCCGACGGTCTGAGTACTGGTGTTCCCGTTCGCGATGGTCGTCCTGCTGGTCGGCATCTACACCGCCGCCATGCACGCTCCGGCTCCGCACCACCTGAAGATCGCGGTCGCCGGACCGGCCTCTGTCACCTCTGCGACGGCCGCTTCCCTGCGCGAGGCGGCAGGCGACGCGTACGACGTCAGCACCGTCACCACCGCCGAACAGGCCCGGCACCTGGTGGCCCACCGGGCCGTGGCCGCCGCCTACCTGCCGGCCCCGACGAGCGATGACCGTGCCGCGGGCACGCCGAGCACGCCCCCCTCGCCCAGCGGGCCCGTGCTCTACGTCGCTTCGGCCGCCGGCGCCGCCCAGGTCAGCCTGGCCGCCGCGCCGTTCGAAGCCGTCGCCGTCCAGCAGCACCAGTTCCTCCAGGTCCGCGACCTGGTCCCGCTCAGCGGCCACGACACCAGCGGCACCAGCACCATGTACGCCGCGATCGGTCTGACCCTCGCGGGCTACCTGTCAGCGGTCATGCTCTCGACCGCGTTCGGCACCGCACTCATCTGGCGGCGCACGACGGCATCGCTCGCCGCCTTCGGCGCGGTCGCCGCGTCCACCGTCTGGCTGATCACCGGCCCGATCCTGGGCGCCGTACACGGTTCCGCCGCCGCCATCCTCGTCACCGGCTGGCTCACCGTGATGGCCGTCGGCGCGGCCACCGTGTTCCTGTCCCGCCTGTGCGGGCGCATGACCGCGCTGCCCGCCGTCGCCATCTTCATGTTCCTCGCCATGCCTGCCTCCGGAGCCGCCCTGCCCATCGAGACCATGCCCGCTCCCATCCGCACCCTGCACGACCTGCTCCCCATGACCTCCACCTACGGCAGCCTGCGCCAGATCACCTACTTCGGCAGCGACAGCATCGGCCGCTACTGGCTGGCCCTCACCCTGTGGGCCCTCACCGGCCTCGCCCTGACCCTCGCGTACGACACCCTCAAGGCCCGCCGCACCCCCCGCCGCGGCGCCACAGCCGACCTCTCCGCCCCCGCCGCCGAGCCCGCCCCCGCCCGCTGACCGCACCCCGGCACGCACCGACCCCCGAAACGAGAACTCCTCCATGACCGACACGCCACTGCCGTTCCCCGACCACACCACCGCCCCGACCGGCCCGACCGATGACCCGCTGACGTTGCTCGCCACCGAAACCGAGCTGACCGGCCTCGACTTCACCGGCCTGGACCTGCGCCCAGCCCTGCGCCCAGCCCTGCGCGGCGCCCCGCAGCGCCGCACCTTCACGCGCTGCGTCTTCACCGAAGCCAACCTGCGCGGCACCCACCTCGCGGACGCCGTCTTCACCGACTGCACCGCCGTGAAGGCCGACTTCACCGGCGCCGTGCTCGACCATGCCCGCTGGCAGGGCGGAAGCGCCGCCGACGCCAACTTCACCGACGCCGACTGCGACGACCTCACCTGCGACGGCACCGACCTGGCCAACACCAAGTGGAGCGGCGCCCTGCTCGCCGACGCCGCCTTCACCGGCTGCCGCATGATCGGAGCCCGCCTCACCCGCCACCGCGGACTGGGCCTGCGCCTGACCCGCTGCAACCTGGCCGTCGCCAACCTCAACGGCGTCAGCCTGCGCGGCGCCCACCTCGTCGGCATCCGCTTCACCGAAGCCGACCTCGGCGGAGTCGACTTCCGCGACTGCCTCCTCGACGACTGCCGGCTCGCCGAAGCCAACCTCCGCGCCGCCGACTTCACCGGAGCGGACCTGCGCGGCGCCGACCTCGGCGACCTCACCATCGCCACGGCCGCCCACTTTCGCGGCGCGATCATCTCCCCCAGCCAAGCCGCTCAGATCTGCAGCGCCCTCGGCCTGACCGTACTCGCCTGATCGTCACCACCGCTCGGGCGACGCCAGCAGTCAGCACGGGTATACGGTCCGATGCTGCCCTGGCAAGTACCGCGGTGACGTCGAAACTCGGGTTCTGGCTCAAACGGAAAGTGAGCCAGAACCACAACTCATGATTAAAGCCACCGGTGGTTCTTCTGCGCGTCCGGCGAAGCCGTCCGCGCCGACCGGGGCCGCCCCGACCGGCCGCTCCCGGCACCGCGCCAACTGCACGTAGGCACCACCGCAGGTACCACCGAGGGCAGCAGCGCAGCTACCACCGCAGCTACCACCGTAGGTACCCCGTCGCCTTCGCCCGCCGCCGAGCGTTTCCGCAGTTCAGAGGCGGTTTTCGGGGTGCCGGAAATTCCGTCGTGATAGACCCCATCACCGCAGGCGCGGGGAGTGGAACGGTCCTGGTCGCCTGGGCGGAGTCCCTTCGGGCCTCACGTCAGGCGGTAGCCGCGGCCGACGATGGTGGTGATCGGGTCGGGGGCTCCGAGCTTGTGGCGCAGTGTCTTGACGGTGGTGCGGACGGCCGTGGTGAAGGGGTCGGCGTTCTCGTCCCAGACGCGGTTGAGGAGGTGTTCGGCGCTGACGAGTTCGCCGTCGGCGCGCAGCAGTTCGGTCAGCACACCGAACTCCTTGCGGGTGAGGGTGACGTGGCGGCCCGCGCGGCGGACCTCGTGGCGGCCGATGTCGAGGTGCAGGTCGCCGCGGGTCAGGACGGCGGGCCGCCGGTCGGGGGCCCGGCGGCCGAGCGCGGTGACGCGGGCGACGAGCTCGCGGAAGGCAAAGGGCTTGGCGAGGTAGTCGTCGGCGCCCAGCTGGAGGCCCTCGACGCGGTGGTCCAGGGTGGCGGCGGCGGTGAGCATGAGGATGCGGGCTGGGGAGCCTTCGCGGATCAGGGCCCGGGTCACGTCGTCGCCGTGTAGGACCGGGAGGTCGCGGTCGAGGACCAGGACGTCGGGGGCGAGGTCGAGGGTGCGGCTGACGGCGGCGGCGCCGTCGTGGACCACGTCGACGACCATGCCGTGTTCGCGCAGGCCGTCGACGATGAGGCCGGCCAGGACGGTGTCGTCTTCGACGACCAGGACTCGGAGCACGGTGTTCACCTGACGGGAAGGGTGAGGGTGACTGTCAGGCCGCCGCCGGGGCGCGCGGCGGCGGTCAGCCGGGCACCGTGGGCGTCGGCGATGGCGTCGACGATGGCCAGGCCCATGCCGGCGCCGGTGGTGCCGGTGCGGGTGGCGCCGCGTTGGAAGGGCTGGCGCAGCGCGGGCACGTCGTCGGGCCGGACGGTGGGTCCGGTGTTGTCCACCCGCAGCCAGCAGGTCAACTCGCCGTGGCCGGTGGCGAGCCAGACGTCGCCGCTGGTGGTGTTGTAGCGGGCGGCGTTCTCCAGAAGGTTGCGCAGGAGGAGTTCCAGCTGCGTCGGGTCGCCGGCGCAGGGGGCGGCATGCAGGCTGGTGTGCAGCCTGGGGGCGTTGGCCGGCCAGGCGATGGCGGCGTCGGCGGCCAGCCGGTCGAGGTCCACGGGGGCGCGGGTCGGGCTGTGCCGGGTCTGGGCGAGGTGGAGCAGGCTGGTGAGGATCGCGTCGCTGCGGGCGGCGGCGGTGGCGATGGTGGCCAGCGCTTGGCGGTACTGGGCCTCGGGGCGGGTGTCGCGGTCCAGGGCCATCTCGGCGGCGGTGCGGATGATGGTCAGGGGTGTGCGCAGTTCGTGGGAGGCGTTGGCGACGAACAGGCGTTGGCTGCGGAACGCCCGCTGCAGGCGGTCGAGCATGGCGTCGAAGGCGTCGGCCAGGGTACGGATCTCGTCGCGGGGTCCCGGCAGGGTGATGCGGGCGTCCAGGCTGTCGTGGGACAGCTCGGCGGCGGTGGAGGTGATCTGTCGCAGCGGGCGCAGTGCGCGGCGGGCGACCAGCCAGCACAGCAGTAGGGACACGGCGGTCAGGACCGCGAACAGTGCTCCGGTGTCGACGACGATGGTGCGCAGGGCGTCGGTGCGGGCCTGGGTGGTGGCGGCCTCGACGATGTCGGGCGGATGTGTGGAGGGGGAGGGTAGCGGTGTGCCCGCCATCGGGGTGGCCGCCATCACGCTTGGCTGGGCGGTGGGGCCGGTGGGACCGGCGTTGCCGGGCTCGATCGCGACGGGGGTGCCGATGCCGTCGATCACCGCCTGTCCCGCGCTGATGAACTCCCGGCGCACCAGGTAGTACATCGCGGCGAGTACCGCCGCCCCGGTGGCCACGAAGACTGCGGCGTACCAGAGGGTGAGGCGCCCGCGGATGGTGATCATACTCATCCGCCCATTGTGATCACACCGGGTGTGTGATCCGTGTGTGTCACCGCCACACGGGGTTGCCACCGCGCGGCAGCGAGGGTGGTGGCATGAAGAGGACATTGCAGGCCCTCGGGTCCATCGCCGCCGTCGGGGTGCTGCTGCTGACCGGGACCGCCGGGTGCTCATCCGGGCCGGATGCGGACGGCGGCAGCGAGTCGGGTGGCGGGGACCGGGCGCAGGCCATGAAGTTCGCGCAGTGCATGCGCGAGCAGGGGGTGGACATGGCCGACCCGCCGACCGGGGAGATCGGCGGCGGTCCGGGCCCCGCCAGGCCCTCCGGCCCGCACGCGAACAACAGCCCCAGCGAGCCGGACCCGGGGGCGGGCGGCGGCGCGTTCGACAAGTGCCGTACGTTCCTTCCCAACGGTGGGATGCCGCGGCCGCTCAGCGCCGCCGACCTGGCGCAGCGGGTGAAGTTCGCGCAGTGCATGCGCTCCCGGGGGATCGACTACCCCGACCCGTCCGTGGACGGCCAGGCGGATGGCGTGCCGGTGGATCCCACCGACCCGCAGGCCACCAAGCTTGACGAAGCGTCCCGCGCGTGTGACGCCGCGGGCGCGGACGGGGCCGCGAAATGAGCCGGCGCACGGTCGTCCTGGCGACGGCCGGTGCGGTGGGCATCGTGGCGGCGGTCTTCGCCACCCTCGGCCACGACGGGGGCGGGCCGGCGGCCGCACCGAAGCCGCCCGCCCCACCGACGGCGCCGGTGACCCGCACCACGCTCGTGGACCAGGTGCGCCTGGCGGGCCGGGCGGACTACGGGCCGGCCCGGCCGCTCGCGGCCCGTACGGCGGGTACCCTCACCTCGCTTGCCGCGCCGGGCACCGTGCTGGAGCGGGGCGACGCGGCGTACCGGATCGACAACCAGCCCGTGATGGTCCTGCTTGGAGAGCTGCCCGCGTACCGGGCACTGGCCGACGGGGCGACCGGTCCGGACGTGCGGCAGTTCGAGGAGAACCTGCGGGCACTGGGCTACGGCGGGTTCAAGGTCGACACCGTCTTCGACCAGTCGACGGCCGCCGCACTGAAGAAGTGGCAGAAGGCGCTGGGCCTGCCGGAGAGCGGCGTCCTCGACCTGGGCCGGGTCGCCTACGTCGCGGCCCCGGTGCGGGTCGCCGAGCAGAGGCAGCACGTCGGTGACGCGGCCGCGCCGGGCACCGCCGTGCTCACCACGACCGGTACCGCCCGGTCGGTGACCGTACTGCTGGAGGACCGGCAGGCGTCCCTGGCGAAGGTCGGCACCAAGGTCCGGCTGCAGGCCGCGGGCGGCACGCCGCTCGAAGGCACGATGACGGCGGTCGGCCGGGCGGTCGCGGCCGACGGCGCCGACGCCGGGCAGAAGGGCGACGGCAAGACACAGGTCACCGTCACTCCGGCCGACCAGGCCGCGCTCGGCGACGGCGCGGTCGAGGTGACGGTGCTGCGCGGGGAGAAGAAGGACGTCCTCACCGTGCCGATCGTCGCGCTGCTCGCCGTCGGCGAGGGCTACGGCCTGGAGGTGTTCGGACCCGGCGGCCGGCACGTGCTGCCGGTCGAGGTCGGCATGTTCGCCCAGGGGCGGGTCGAGATCAGCGGACCCGGCCTCGCCGAGGGCACCCGGGTTGGGGTGGCCGGCCAGTGACCGTCCTCGCCCTCGAAGCGGTCCGCAAGGAGTACCCCGGCGGGGTGGTGGCCCTGGACGACGTCACCCTGGACGTCGCCGAAGGCGAACTCGCCGCGATCGTCGGGCCCTCCGGCTCGGGCAAGTCCACCATGCTCCACCTCGCCGGCACCCTCGACCGCCCGACCGCAGGCCGCGTCCTCGTGGCCGGCCACGACATCTCCACCCTCGCCGACCGGCGGGTCGCCGCACTACGGGCCCGCACCATCGGCTTCGTGTTCCAGCAGTTCCACCTCGCCCACGGCGTCACCGCGCTCGACAACGTCGCCGACGGCCTGCTCTACCTGGGCGTGCCGCTTCGCCGGCGCCGCGAACGGGCCGGGCAGGCGCTGGAACGGGTGGGCCTGGGACACCGGCTGACACACCGCCCGCACGAGCTCTCCGGCGGCGAACGCCAGCGGGTCGCCATCGCCCGCGCGGTGGTCGCCTCCCCGCGGCTGCTGCTGGCCGACGAGCCGACCGGCAACCTCGACAGCGCCTCCGGCGCCGCCGTGGTGGCCCTGCTCAAGGAACTGAACGCGGCCGGGACCACCGTCCTGGTCATCACCCACGACCGCGACCTCGCCGCCGGCCTGCCCCGCCAGATCCTCATGCGCGACGGCCGCGTCACCGACGACCGCCACGCCCCCGCCGGCCCGAGCGGCGGCGCGTGGGCCCCAGCCCGGAGCCGGCCATGATCGACCGTCACATCACCACCGCCGGAACGGACGGTGGCTCCGCCGCAGCCTCGCGAGCAGCCCTGAAGCGGACCCGGCTGAGGCCCGCAGACGTCGCCCGGGTCGGCGCGGTCGGCCTGCGCACCCGCCCGGTGCGGGCGGCACTGTCCGCGCTCGGCATCTCTATCGGGATCGCCGCGATGGTCGCCGTCGTCGGCGTCACCTCCTCCAGCCGCCTCGACCTGGAGCACCGGCTCGCCCGCTACGGCACCAACGTCCTCACCGTCACCCCGGGCACCGACTTCTCCGGCGCGCAGGCCACCCTGCCCGACACCGCCGGCCCCATGGCCGCGCGGATCCCCGACATCGAACACCTCTCCGGCACCGGCCGCACCACCGCGTCCGTCTACCGCACCGACCACGTCCCCGCATCCAACACCAACGGCATCACCGTGCTGGCCGCCCGGGCGGACCTGCCCGCCGCCATCGGCGCCACCGTCGCCGACGGTGTCTGGTTCAACGGTGCCACCGAGCGGGGCGAGGCCGTCGTCCTCGGCGCCGACGCCGCCCGCTACCTCGGCATCGACGCCGCCTCCCCCGACACCCGGGTGTGGCTCGGCGGGCAGTGGTTCACCGTCATCGGCGTCCTCGCCCCCGCCCCGCTGGCGCCCGACCTCGACGCGGCGGCCTTCGTCGGCTGGAGCGCCGCGCAACAGCGCCTCGGCTTCGACGGGGGCACGAGCACCCTGTACATCCGGATCGCCCCCGCTGCCATCGACGATGTACGGACCCTGCTGGGACGCACCGTCAACCCAGAACACCCCAACGAGGTCCGCGTCGCGCGGCCCTCCGACGCCCTCAAGGCCAAACAGGTCGCCAACCAGACGTTCACCGCCCTGCTCCTGGGCCTCGGCGCGGTCGCCCTGCTGGTCGGGGGCGTCGGCGTCGCCAACACCATGATCATCTCGGTTCTGGAGCGCCGCGGCGAGATCGGCTGGCGCAGATCCCTCGGTGCCACCAGAGGCCAGATCCGTATCCAGTTCCTCACCGAAGCACTGTTGCTGTCCGCCCTCGGCGGTATCGGCGGCATCGTCCTGGGCGCCGCCGTCACTACCGGATACGCCGCCACCCAGCACTGGCCCGTCTCCGTCCCCGCCTGGGCCCAGGCCAGTGCCCTCGGCACGACCCTCCTCATCGGAGCCGCCGCCGGCCTCTACCCCGCCATCCGCGCCGCCCGCCTCTCTCCCACCGAGGCACTCGCCCAGCCGTGACCCCACCTGTCCAGGTCCCTGCCCGACCGCCAGAGCGGCCTGGGCCGGGCCATCCCCGACCCCGCCCTGCCGCAGACGGACGGCGCGATCTGGCTACGCTGGACCGGCCGGGACGACATCCGTAGCCTCCACCACGGCGCCGGCCTCTCCCGCGCCTGGGTCGAACAGACCGAGGACGGCTGGGCCACCCTGATCGACGGCCGCCTCGTCGCGCGCCTCACCCAGCTGTTAGGCGACAGACTGTTTTCAGTGCTGGTACGTCAGATTCCGTTCAGCGGTCAGCTCGCTGGGGTGATGCGGTCACGCCGCTGAAGACGTGTGTCGTTGGGGCTGAAGGCTTCTGTCGTTTTCCGCTGAAGGTTTCGTGTCGTCTGGGATGGCCCGCGAGGCTCGGTGGTCGGTGGTCGGTGGTCGGTGGTCGGTGGCGGCCCGGCCGGGTGGAACGCTGGCGCCTGCACCAGGGCTCCACCACCTGGGTCGCCCTGGTCCGCGGGGGCCCAGGCTTCGACGACTGGGCCTGGTACCTCCACCACCCGCACACCATCCGCCAGGCCCCGGAACCCGCCGACCCCCGCGGCCCGGCGAGCTGGTGAACACCGGCAACGACAGCGAGGCCGCCGCCACCGACCTCGCCGACGCCCTCGAAGCGTTCGCCGACCACGCGACCGCACCCGGCACCGCCACCGGGGACGACGTCTGGGTGACCATCGGCACCCCGTACGGAATCGAACAACGCACCCTCCGCCTCCCCACCGGCGTCGCCGACTGGATCACCGAACTGCTCCTCGCGTACTTGGTCGGCATCCCAGGAGGCCCGGCTGAGTAGGTGCTGCATGCCGGCCGGAGTCGCGTCACCGGCGTGCTCGGCGATCGTCCAGCAGTTCTTCCGTGGCAGGTCCGCCAGCAGGCCCAGCACGAATGCCGTTGCCCGGCGACGCGGTTCCACCCGGGCGAACCGGCCCGCCACCCGGGCCATCAGGCCCTCGAATACTGATTGCCACTGGGCAGGGTCTACGCTGTGGCCCACGGCCACCGGCTGATCTTCGTTTGTCGACACAACTCACGATGATCAACGGTGGCCGTCTCCGTCTGCGGACCAGCCCCGCCCGGCAAGATCGAGATCTACAGCTGAGACGGAACACTGCCGGCTCGCCCCGGCGTCGGCACACGCCGCAAGCGTCGGTGCAGCAGCGCGAGGCCCAGTGCGAGGCTGACTGCCATGTCAAGTCCCTGCAGCCAGTCCGGGGTTCGGCCGGGCGAGTAGATCTCCAGGTAATCCGCTAGGGCGTGTACCAGGACCAGTGGCCAGACGCTCCCGATGGCGAGGCGTGCCGCGCCGAGGCAGAACCCGAATAGACCCGCCGACAGCATCTGCCACTGCGTGTTGTCCCAGGACGCCCCGAAGAACAGGAAGTTGTCTACGTGGCCCGCCCCGAACAGCACTGCGCTCAGCACCACCGCGCGCACCACACCCAGCGATTGTGCGACCTGCAGGATCAGCGCGCGATAGCCGAGCTCCTCGCTGAGGCCGATGCTAAGCGTGAGCGCCGCCCCGCCGATCAGCGTCGGCGCGCCACCTGCGAGACCGGGCAGCGCCGCGAGGCCGGCCACCACCGCGACCGGTAGCAGCACCGGCCAGCGGGCGAGCCTGCCCCACGTCGCCACCCCCGCGACCCGCACCAGCCCCCAGGCCCGCAGCAGCACCAACACCGCCACAGCGGCCACCAGGTTGACCACCGTCGCACCCAACTGCGGGAACCAGTGAGGCGCCAGCGGAGGCAGTACCTTCGCCACCAGTACCACCACGCTCTGCCACCCCAACGCGAGCTCCACCGCCCCGAGCGCCGGCCTCCGGCGCACGTGCTCTCCCCAGCGCGTCACCATGCTGCGAGCATAGGCCAGGCCCTGGACATCGGAGCCCCCGCCGCATGGGTCACCGGCGACGAGGTCTACGGCCGTGACCCGAACCTGAGCGCCGGGCATGGCGCGACCTACATCCAACACACGCTTCCGCACCAGACCCACGCTGGAGGCCGGCTCCGGTGCCGCCGGCCGCGCCCGGGGCGACGGCCAGGACGCCGGGGTCGGATCGGTCTGGTGGTGACCTCGGCATCTTCCGGTTTTGCCTGCGTGGTGTGAGCGGGCGCCGTTTCGTCGAGGATCTCGTGTCCGGCGGGGCCGGAGCGTACATGGTGGGTCAGTCCTGGCAAGAATGCGCCGACCACCCGGTGTTCCGGGTGGTCGGCGCGGGTCGTCCGGGTGGTTGGCGGGTCAGCCGAAGGCGATGACCGCCTTGACGTATTTGTCGGCAGTGAAACGGCACGCCTCGCGCTCGGAGGCGGTGTGCTCTGGCATGAAGCCCGGCGCGTCGCAGATGTTGTACAGGTCCTGGCGGAAGATGTCGTCGACGCGTTCCTTGGGGGACGGGCCGGTCAGGCTGTAGCGGAAACCGTTGTCCCCGAACAGGTCCTTGTAGTTGTGGTACCCGAAGTCGTGGCGGATGCAGGCGAGGCTGAAGTCGTAGCCGGGGATCTTGTCCGGTGCGGGGGAGTTGCAGACGTTGGTGTCCCAGTTGAACTCGTAGCGGTCGGGCTGGTGGGTGCGGTGGGCGCCGAGCGCCTCGTACCAGGCGTCGGTCGCGGCTTGCCCGGGCTGGGTCAGCTGTTCGAGGCGTGCGATGCGCTCCTCTCGGCTGGCCGGGGTGACCGGAGCCCCGCGGTTGGTCCAGACGTCGTTCTTGCCGGTGTATTCGTTGAGGGCGGAGCCGTCGGGGGTGATGCCGTAGAGGTGGTCGCCGGACGTGGCGAACGCGGCTCCGGGGTTGCCGATGCGGTTCCACTTGTTCGGGTGCCCGTTGTACTTGAAGATGTCACCGGTTGAATCGTCGGTGGCGAAGAGGGTGTTGGCGGCGTAGATGTGGCCGGTGCGGGTGGTGCGGACGGGCTTCCACTTGTCGCCCGGGCCGGTGTACTCGGACACACTGGAGTGGTCGGTCGCGAGGCGGTAGAGGTTGTTGTCGGTGACGGCGAACTCGGTGCCGGGGCCGCCCAGACGGGTCCACGCCGTGGCGCGGCCGTCGTACCGGTAGATGTCGCCGGAGCTGGGCTGGGTGATGTACAGGGGGCTGTCGGTGGGGTAGTCCGTGGCGAGCAGCGGGTTCGGCTTCGTGGTGGGCGCCTTGGTGATCAGCGGGTCCCGTTTCATGGCGGGTGTCTTGCCGGTGTAGGTGTAGAGCCGGTCGGCCGGACCGCCGACCTTCGTCCACGTGTCGCCTTGGCCGGTGTACTCGTAGACGGCGGTGTGGTCGGGGCTGATGCCGTAGAGGTGCTTGTTGGTGGCGGCGAAGTCGGCGCCGGGCCCGCCGATGCGGGGCCACGACTCGGTGTCGGAGTCGTACCGGTGGATGTCGCCGGTGTCGGGGTCGGTGGCGTAGACGGTGTCCTCGCTCGCGTAGATGTTCGCGGCCTTGTTGCCGACCTTGATCCAGCGGTCCTGGTTGCCGGCCCACCGGTAGATGGCGGAGCGGTCCTTCGTCAGGGCGTAGGCGCTGTTCTTGGTCGCGACGAGGTCGCCCAGCGCGAGCGTCTGGGCCGGGGAGGGCTGGGCGGTGCGGCGCTTGCCGGTGACGGCGTTGGCGGACACGCCGAGGGCGAGGACGCCGGCGACCACCAGGCACAGCAGCCGGATGATCCGGGTCAGCGGTGCGGGCGAGGGTTGCGGGGAGTGCTCGGCGGCCGGGCGGCCGCGTCGGGGACGGGCGGGGAGCCGGAGCTTCACGGGGTTCCTCCTGGAACGGGTAGGTGTTTGGTCGTGCGGGGCAGTGCAGGGGCAAGGGTTGGCGGCCGGTCGGCCGGGTGTGCTTTTCGGGTGGCCGGGTGTGGTGGCGGGTGGCCGGGGCGGGACGCCTTTGGGCCGGGGCTCCTGCGTTCGTTCCGGATCAGGTGGCGACGGGGCCGCTGACCTTGGTCCAGGTGCCGGGGGTGCCGGTGTACTCGTAGATGCCGGAGTGGTCGGGGCTGACGCCGTACAGGTGCTTGTCGGTGGCGAGGAAGTTCGCGCCGGGGCCGCCGATGCGGGTCCAGGTGCGGCGTTCGCGGTCGTACTGCCAGATGTCGCCGCGGGTGCCGGCGGTGACCGTGTCGGTGGCGTAGAGGGTGCTGCGGCTGGTGTAGATCCGGTCGGTGCCCGTGCTGCGGACGCGGTCCCACACGCCGGGTGTGCCGGTGTACTCGTAGACGGCGGTGTGGTCGGGGCTGACGCTGAACAGGTGCTTGTCGGTGGCGGCGAAGTCCGCGCCGGGGCCGCCGATGTCCGTCCAGCGGCCGCTCGCGGCGTCGTACTGGTGGATGCCGCCGCCGGCGGCGGTGGGGGCGGTGTCGACGGCGTAGAGGGTGCCGGTGCTGGTGAGGATCCGGTCGGTGCCCGCGAGGCGGACCCGGTTCCAGATGCCGGGTGTGCCGGTGTACTCGTAGATGCCGGAGTGGTCGGGGCTGACGCCGTAGAGGCGGTCGGCGGTGGCGGCGAACTGGGCGCCGGGGCCGCCGATACGGATCCAGGGGCCGTCGATGCCGGCGGTGTGGAGCTCGCCGCCGGTGTTCTTGTGGGCGGGGTCGTACTGCCAGATGTCGCCCTTGCCGTTGTCGATGGCGTAGAGGGTGCTGCGGCTGGTGTAGATGCGGCTGGTGGCGCCGCGGATCTTCGTCCACGCGCCGTTCGTGCCGGTGTACTCCTCGACGGCCGCGTGGTCCGGGGTGATCCGGTAGAGGCGGCTGCCGGTTGCGGCGACGCTGGTGCCGGAGTCTGCGGGCGCGGGCGCGGGCGCGGCCGGAGGCGGTGCCGGGGTCGACGCCGGGGAGGGCGTGGCCGGTGCCGGGGCGGTCGGTGCGGCGGGTGCCGGCGGTGTGGGAGGCTCCTGTGCCGGTGCCGGTGCCGGTGCCGGTGCCGGAGCCGGAGCCGGAGCGGGTGCGGGGGGCGGTGGCGCGAGCGCCGCTGGGGGCGGGGTTTCGGCGATTTTGCGGTACCGCAGCGGCTGGTAGCCGGACGCGTCGTGGCCGGCGATCTTCCGGTCGTTCCGGTTGGCGGAGGCAGCCATCGTCGGCACTCCGCGCCGGCTCTGCGCGAAGTAGCGGAAGATGCCCTTGGCCTTGTCGGTCCAGCCGGCGAACAGGATGGCGTGTCCGCCGCTGGTCGTGTTCAGTACGTCTCCGGGCTGCAGTTGGTCCCAGGTGGTCTTCTCGGCGACATCCGGCAGGTTGTCGGTGGTCCGGCTCTTGTCGAGCTGCCAGGCCATGGAGATGAAACCGGAGCAGTCCTGCCGGTAGGGGCCGCCGGTGGGATCGTCCTGCCAGAAGTCGAACTTCGGGCCGTTGACTCCCTGGTGGGTGTACGGCACCTGCTTGGCTACCCAGTCCTCGGCGCGGTCCATGATCTGTTCGCGGGTGACCTGCCCGCCCGGGGCCGCGCCGTGGCCGATGGCACCAGTGGAGAGGGGCAGGACGTCGGTGGTGTCGTGCGTGGCGGTGTCGGCATGGGCGGGCAGGACGGCGGCGCCGACGACGAGGGCGAGGCCGGCGAGCGCGGCCAGGCGTTTCGGGCGACGCGACAGGGCATGGTGCATGGCGGTCCCTTCGGGTGGTGGACGGGCCGCTGCCGGGTTGTCGGAAGCGGTGGATCACCACACTGGAACCTGATGTGATTGACCGTCAGGGTAGAACGCTGTGCTTTGGCTGTCGCCGCAGGTCAGCGGGCTCAAAGTGACGCGAACATCGCGAACTTCGGCGAACGTCCGCGAACGTCGGCGAACGAGACGGTCATCATCGAGGGGGAATTCATGGGCAGAGCAGGGCGGGCACAGGGGCCGCTGAAGGGGCGCACGGAGCAGGCCAACGCGCTCGCGTGGTTCGTGCAGGAGCTGACCGACGGCCGCACGGGCGGCGAGCTGCACGCCCGGTACGGGAGAGTGAGGAGCGTGTGGAGCGAGTACCGCTCCGGCATCAAGATCATTCCGTGGGAACGACTCGAGAAGGTGACCGAGGACCGCTTCCCTCACGGCTCCACGCGCGTGGCCAAGCTCCAGGAGGCCCGCCGGCTCTATTTGGCCGCGCGGCGGGCCCAGGCCGAACTCTTGGCCGCGGCGTCCCCGCGTCCGTCTCGTGGCGGCGAACGGCCCGCGCCCGTCGGCGAACGACCTGCGGACAATTCCCCGACCAGCGAGGATGTGCCCGCGCCGGCCCGCGAACAATCGACCGACGATGTGTCGGCCGCTCAGGGCGACGGGTCCGGGGACACCGCCGGAACGGACGTCGGGACGGTAGCCGTCGGCCGTGCGGAGCCTGACAAGGCCGGGCCGGCGGACCCCGGCCTTGGGCCCGCGTCGGGATCCGCGGCTGAGTCCACCCCTGAGCCCTCGGCTGAGTCCACTCTCGAATCCGCCGCCGAGTCCAAGGCTCCCGGCTCAATCCCTCCCACAGTCCCGGTCGGCGGTGCCCCTGCGTCGCCTGCCCGTGGACCCGCCTCGGCGTCATCGGCCCCCCAACCTGCCGACGCTCCTACCCCTGCATCGCCGGCCCCTGAACCCGCCTTGGCGTCATCGGCGCCCCAGCCTGCTGATGCCCCGGACAGTGCCCCGGTACGCGTCCCCGGTAGCCGGAGGCGCTGGCGGATCTGGGCGCAGTGGGCCGCTCTGCTGGCGCTGCTCGGGGCGGTGGTGATTGCGAACCGGTACCAGCAGCCCCGGCACGGCAAGGACACGGCCGCCCCTGCCGTGACCGCCTCGCCGGACGGCCTCTCCCTGCCGTCCGGCCTGGACCTTTCACCCACGCCCGGGCCTCCGGCCACCACGGCGGCGACGCCTCCCACCGAGGCCGCCGGCCCTCCACCCACATCGGGCCCAGCGGCCCCCGCACCGACTTCCCGCCCAACCGCGCCCCCATCCGCAGGTGCGCCGGTGGCCGGCGCGCCCGCTGCCGCACCCGGCGCTCCCACCGTCGCCGCCACCGGCTCCCACCTGTACCGGATCACCCCGGACCACACGGCCGTCGAGGAATACACCGGCAAGAACGGCGCATGGACGAAGATCCGTGGCGCCGCCGGCCAGATCTTCACCAGCAGCAGCACGTTGTACGCGACGGATGCGGCGACCGGTGACATCGAGCAGTACGACCGCGCGCGCGGGACCTGGACGCGGATCGGGAATCCTGGCAGCGGTTTCGCGGCCACCGGCGACCACCTGTACGGCGTGAGCGTCAACCACTTCGGGGTCTTCGAATACACAGGTGCCGGCGACACCTGGGAACAAGTCCGCGGCGCGACCGACCGCATCTTCACCAGCAGCAGCACGCTGTACGCGACGGACGCGGCGACCGGCGACATCGAACGGTACGACCGCGCGCGCCGGACGTGGACGCGGATCGGCGACCCGGGCAGCGGCTTCGCGGCCACTGGTGATCACCTGTACGGCGTGAGCGTCAACCACTTCGGGGTCTTCGAGTACACCGGTACCAACAGCGACTGGAAGCAGATCCGCGGCACCACCGACCGCATCTTCACCAGCCGCACCACCCTCTACGCGACGGATGCGGCCACTGGCGACATTGAACAATACGACCGCGGGCGCGGGATCTGGACCCGCATCGGCGCACCCGGAGCCGCTTTCGTCACCACCGACGACCACCTGTACGGCGTCAGCCCCGACCACTCCGGCGTCTACGAATACAGCGGCGCCAACGGTGTCTGGTCCAGGATCGGTGGCCCAGTTGCTCCCTGACCGCCGGTCACCGGCAGGAACGCAGACCAACTCACCGACTGACCAGGGCGCTCGCCACGGAGGACCAGCAAGACGGTTCCCGCAGCCGCGCCCACGATGAACTCCGCCCCCGCAAATCCGCTCAGCTGGGACAGAAGGGAGACACCCCCAACCGAACACCCCACGACCCGGTCGACGCCGAGGACTACGCGGCCGACGTCGATGCCCTCGAACGCGACGGTGGTGACCCCGAACAGGGCGGGCGCATCTGGCGCAGGATCCTGCGCCTGGCCGGCCCCGCGCTCGCCACGACCGTCGCCACCGGCGGTCCCGGCCGGGGAGGCCCCGGGCGGTCCCGGCTTCGCCCAGGCCCTGCGCCGGATCGCGGCCGACGTCGCCCGCCACCAGGCCGGCCGCTACCAGGAGCCCGCGTGGTGGCGCGACTACAACGGCGCCCGCCTCGGCCTCGACTCCCTGGCCCGTGATGCGCTGGCGGGCCCCAAGGCCCTCGCCTTGCTCTCCCGCTTCGCCCACGAGGAGAGCCGCGCTTACACTGTCGTCGTCTTCGACAGCAGAGCGACGCGGACATCGAGATCGAGGGCGCACGGATCTTCGGATGCCTGCTCCACCTGGCCGGACACTCCGTCAGCGCCGCCTTCTGGTGGAGGATCGCCGCCGGCGCGGGCGACCAGCGCGCCGCCTTCGCCCTCTACCTCCAGCACCTCGGCGGCGGCGAACTCGACGAGGCCCAGTGGTGGCTGACCCAGTCCTGCAACTCCGCCAACGGCCAAGACGCCGCCGTGGCGGCCGGCCTGCCGACGATGCCCGGCTACTACCAGGCCCTGCCCACCGTGATGGGCCCCTGGCACACCACCGAGAACCCCGCCCCCGCCGCCTCGCTCGCCGACGAGGTCGACCGCCTGGTCGTCTACGCCGACGAAGCGGGAGCCGCCCACATCGACGGCATCGCCCGCCGACCCGGACCGAGCCTGGCCAACCGCCTCGAAGAACTCGCCGGCCACCGCTGACCCACCCGGCCCCGGACCATCGACCACGACGGTCCGGAGCCCGGACCCTGGCACCGGACTGACGCCGGACCGATTCCGGCCCCACCCAGCCACGACACCACGGAGCCCAGATGCCCGCCGTCCTTCAACACGCCGCCCTCATCACCGCAGCAAGCGCCACCTGGCATGCCCTCGCCGTCTCCACCGCTGCCATCACCGCGGTCCTCGCCCACAGCGACGCCCGCCGCCACGACACCCGGGAAGTGCTCAAGGTCCTCGTACGCCGCAGCCGCTGACCGCAGAAGCGGAGCCGGGAATACGCTGCGCCACAACAGGCCTGACAGACCCGACTCGAGCGGACAAGCGGCATCCGGGCCCGCGTGTGCCGCCCACGCCAAGCGCCGCTTTCCGCGCCGGACCTGCAAGGGGAAGCCGCAGACACCGCAGGTGTAGCCGACCGGGCCGTCATCCTGGGCGGGTTCCCCACCGCGTGGCGCGGGCAATGGTCCTGACCTCCGGCGAGGATGAAAAGGGCTCCATGAGAGGAGTGCTCCGAACACACGAGAGGAGGAGGCCTGTGATGTTGAACGATCCCATGGCGGCGGTGGTCCGGTACGTCGATGCCTTCAACCACGGTGACGCGAAGGCGATGGCAGCGGCATGCGCTGACCCGATGCAGATTCTTGACGGAATGGCACCGCACGTGTGGCAAGGGCTGACAGCCAGCGAAGACTGGTGGAGAGACGTGCTTGCCGAGAGTGAGCGCGTAGGGGCTTCGGGCTACCGCATCACCCTCGGTGAGCCACGGCACGTCGATGTCACCGGCGATCACGCCTATGTCGTTCTTCCCGCGACCATGACAATGGACCTGTGGGGCGAGCAGGTCACCCAGACCGGCTCGGTCTTCACGGTGGCGCTTCGTAAGGCGGACACGGAGTGGCGACTCACAGCCTGGGCGTGGGCAAAAGGGGCTTGATCGCCTTGCTGGGCCTGCAAGGGCCCACTGGGCGGCACCGAGGGCTCCGGCCGGGAGTCTCGGCGAGCCCGCGCGCTCGCCGAGCCGGCACGGCCAGGGGCTCAACCTCGCCCCGGTCGACCGTGATGCCGATCTCCCAATTCCCCTGCGCCGCTCGCTGCGCGCCCCAGCCCCGCGCCCAGTGCACGTGCTCCGCCGTGACCTTGCCCCCGGGCCTGGGGTCCAGCCCTGCGTCACGCAGCGCGGGGACCACAGCGGCTGGGGTGCTCCAGGAGGCCGTCTGACTCACGTGATTTTCAGCCATTTGCCGACCGCAGCCTCTTGGAAGCCTGGAGCGGTGATCCTCAAACTTCCCGTAGGTGAGTGTTTCTGTAGCCACGTCAGGGATGAGGTGCCGGATGGGTGGGAGTCTCAGGACAAAGGCGCGCACGAAGGTCTTGTCTGCGTACAACCGTGTCGCGCGAACGGCGGCGGCACGCGCGGTCCCATGGTGCGCCCCCATGCAGGGGGTGAGCCCCTCGATCTCGCCCCCACGCTCCTGGCGCCGGTGGCTGCTTGCAGGGACGCTGACGCCCCTGCTGGCCTGGGCGCCGACGCCCGCCAACGCCGAGGGCGCATGGTTGACGCTGCCTCCCATGCCCACCGCTCGCACCGTGCTGGCGGGCACCGCAGCGCCCTGCCCTGACGACGTCGACGGGCTGAAGGGCACTTGCGTCTACGCACTCGGCGGCTTCTTCGCCCCGCCCAACACCTTCCTGAACACGGTCGAGGCATACAGCCCGGCCACCAACACGTGGGCGACACTGCCCTCGATGCCGACCGCCCGAGCCAGCCTCGCGGCCACGACGGCGCCCTGCCCTGACGACGTCGACGGGCTGAAAGGCACCTGCGTGTACGCCCTCGGCGGCCGCAACGCCACCAACGGGGCCCTGAACACGGTCGAGGCGTTCAGCCCGGCCACCAACACGTGGAAGACGCTGCCCTCACTGCCCACCGGCCGCAGCGGCCTGGCCGCGGCGACGGCGCCCTGCCCGGAAGGCGTCGACGGGCTGAAGGGAAAGTGCGTGTACGCCTACGGCGGCGGCAACGCACTGAGCACCGTGGAGGCGTTCAGCCCGGCCACCAACACGTGGGCGACACTGCCCTCGATGCCCACCGGCAGCGTCGACATGGCGGGGGCTGCGGCACCCTGTCCCAAGCACGTCAAGGGACTGGAAGGGACCTGCGTCTACGCCGCCGGCGGCAACGGCCAAACCGTCACCTTCCTGAACACGCTCCAGGCGTACAGCCCGGCCACCAACACCTGGAAGACGCTGCCCTCGATGCCCACCGCCCGCAGCGACCTGGCAGGAGCCGCGGCACCCTGCCCGGACGTACTGGAGGGCGCCTGCGTGTACGCGGTCGGCGGCACTCCCGACTTCACCAGGACCCTGGGCACCACCGAGACCTACAGCCCCGCTTCCAATATCTGGGCGACGCTGCCCCCAATGCCCACCGCCCGCCAAGACCTGGCAGCGGCTTCGGCACCCTGCCCGGACAGACTGAAGGGAACCTGCGTCTACGCCTTCGGCGGTGACAACAGCTCCGGCGACCTGCACACGCTGGAGGCATTCCGGCCACAGCGGCCTGACAGCAAGGACGCAGACGGCCACGCACGGCCCGAGACGTCGAAAGGGTAGACGGAGCTGACCCGACCAGCCCGAGCGGAACCTGGCGGCCGTCACCTCACGGGGTGACGGCCGCCAGCGCTTCTCAGGCACCGACCTCGGCCAGGGCGGTCCTACCAGGCCACGCCCAGGGCCTCCAGCTGCCCGAGCTGCTCGGTGGTGAGCTTGTCCCGCCTCGCCTTCTGGTTGTTCAGCCAGGACCCGAGGGACACCCCGCCCTCCTTGTGGGTGCGCGGCACCCGGACGTGC
This sequence comes from Kitasatospora sp. NPDC101235, assembly GCF_044767505.1. Lineage (NCBI taxonomy): Bacteria > Bacillati > Actinomycetota > Actinomycetes > Kitasatosporales > Streptomycetaceae > Kitasatospora > Kitasatospora sp. NPDC101235. The sequence continues at coordinate 21,625 of NZ_JBIWNZ010000045.1, read as the reverse complement.
CCCTCCCGCTCGACGAAGGCCGTCAGCGCCGCCAGGCCGGCACCGAACCGGCCAGCGCGCGACACCTTCGGCTTCGCCTCAGCGGCAGCCTTCGCGGCCACCAGCCCCTGGTCCTCCTCGATGCCGATCGCGGCGAGCAGGTCCCGCTGGTCTTCCTCCAGGCCGGGCCAGCCGGCCCGCTGCGCTTTCACCCATCGCCCGAGCTGCTCACCCTCGAACACGACGTCGGCGGGCAGGCCGCCACCCCGAGGGGACGGCCTCCAGCACATCCTCAGGGCCTGACTACGTACCGCCGGCCCGGCCAGGACGGTTCACCCCTGCCGTGCAGGGCGGGCGGCCAACGTGATGCTGTGCACGCCGGCGAGCGCCAGGACGCCGTCGACGCTCGGCGGGAGTTCACCGGCACCGACCCGCGATACCTCTACCCCGAGGAGTTCCGGGCCTACTACCAGTACGAGCTGTCGGTCGCCCCCGGATGGAAGGTCGGCGGCTGGGGGCCGTGGAGCTTCCGAGACCCAAGGACGATGCGGTGCACCGCCTGCAACTCCGTCATTTCGTCCCGCCGAAGGGCTGGATGGGCAAGCCGGAACGCGGCGGCGGTTTCGAGGACGCCTACGGCAACATCTGGAAGAAGGCGACGGACGGGAAGGACGAGTGGGACGTCCAGGTGAAGAAGGGAACGAAGTTCTCCATCTTCTCCAGCGGCAAGAACCAGGGGAAGGACTTCGAGCACGCCAACATCTCCCCGGACGGATACGTGACGCACTGACCCCGGTGAACCGCCCAGGGCGGTAACACCTTCCGGCCCCGATGGAGAAAGCTAACATCGGGGCCGGAACCGTCCCTTCTCCCGCATTCCCCCAACACCGTTCCACCGTCAGCGAATCGACCGGAACGACCGGCCACGAACTGCCCGGCACCACCGACCGCCCCACCCTGGAGACGACCGCACCATGGCCCTGGCCCCTCACCGACTCGTCTGGATGAACCTCTGGCTGGACGCCCCCGCCGAACAGGACACCGCGCTCACCCGTGAGATCGCCGCCGTCCTGGCCCCGTTCGGCCGCGTGACGGTCATCTCCCGGGGCCCGTACCGGCGCACCCCGGAACTGCTCTCCTACGACGTGGAACTCGTGCCCTCGTCGTCCACCACCGACTGCCTCCGCGCCCTGGGCCTGAGCCCCGACGAGGACGGCGACTGGCCCGCCTGGGAACGCACCGGAGCCGACACCTTCCTGCACCCCGCCGTCCGCGGCGCCCAGGTCGGCGAGGAGGAGGCCGCGACACCACCGCCGTTCGAGAACGGCGACGTGGTGACCGTCCTCGACAGCCCGGCCGCCCGTGAGGAGGGCCTGGTAGGCGCGCAGGCCGTCGTCCACAACTCCTTCTACCTCCCGGACGAGCCCGACCCGCTGCTGCGCCGCTGGTACCACCAGGTGATGCCCGAGGGCCGGGAGACCTTGGAACCCTTCGAGAGCACCGACCTGCGCCCCACTGGCCTCCGCACCGCCGTCACGCACGTCCCCGACCCCGTGCACACCGCCTACGCCGGCCCGCCGGCCTGACCTTTCATGCTCCACATCCCGGCCACCTTCGGATACTCGGCGGCCGGCGGCTGTACGAGGCCCGTGACGCCGGAGCCACCCAGGTCCAGCAGGAGGCGGTCCTCACCGAGGCCCTGCGCGACCAGTACTTCAGGGACGGTGGCCGCCGCGCCCGTGGCCTCGACGTCGAGCTGAACGACGTCGCCTGGATGGACGTCGAGGTGTAGCCCTTGCTGTCGGCACCGGCGCCCGGCACAGCCGCCTGCGCGGCGAAGGCCAGCAGGCGTTGACGCTTTCCCCAACTCCCTGGAAGTTGTGTTGAGTTCGCTGTACCTGGTCGACGGTCAGCGCGTGTACGCGCCTGCCGCCGCGGTCGGCGGCCGTGCCGAAGTTCTGCACCTGGCGGTCCTGGTCGGCCGCAGCACAGAGCCGTGGGCCGGGTGCGGCCGGGCGAACCGCCTGGACGAAGATGGGCTGCTGTTCGCCAACGAGACCGGCACCGCCCGGCTGCGCCGGCCAGCCGTGGAATCGGGGCCGCGGAGCCCGATCGGCACACCGCTGACAGCCCCACAGCGACCCCGTGTCGCCGAAAATGCCAGTCCTGGCCGCCCTAAAAAGGCGGCCGGGATTTTTCTTGTGTACCACCTGACCGAATTCATGGAATCGCAGCGGAGGAAATCCATGAACGAGGCGACTGACGGGTACCGCGAGCATCCGTTTCAGCTGCCGGTGCACCGTGGCCAGGACGGCGCGCTGGTGGTCCCGGCCGCCGCCGTCACCAACCTGCTGTCGCCCTGGTCTGGGAGGGCGGGGCGCAGGGCAGCCAGCCCGGCGACCCGCGACCACCACGGGGCTCTGCGCGGTGCCGGCCGACCTCGCCTGGGCCGGTCAGGCTGCGGAGGCCTGCGAGGCGTCGTTGTCCGGGCGCCCGGCCTGCTTGAGCTTCATCTCGACGCCGGTTCTCCACTGAGCTTCCCCCGGTGTGCGGGAGGTGCTGATCACGGAGAACGCGGACCGCGTCTCCGCCCCTCCGGATGGCATGTGCACGGCCGAAAAATCCCAGACCACAGCCCTGGCCGCCTGCTGACCAGCGGGTCTAGCATTCCCGGCACGGCGGCCCCACCACAGCACCACCGGGCTGCCGAGCGGAGCAGCCGCGCCGTGACCCCGGCGTTGCTGGCCTCCCACCGGCCGGGCCCCGCGGAACACCCCCCTGCCCCCCCCCCCCGGGACCCGGCCGTCTGCGCCACCCCGTGCCGCGCTGACCTGCGGTGCGTCAGAACCGCTCGGTCGCTCGCGCGTCGCCGGTCAGCGCGTACCGGCGGCAGGCGAGCAGTTCCTCGGCGCTGCTGCCGATCTCCTCGCCCAGGACGTGCAGGACCTCTTCGGCGTCCCGCTCGGCGACGTAGCCGGGTACCACCCGAAGGGCGAGCAGCCCGAGCTCGCGGTGCGTGATCAGTCGCTCCTGGGCCAGGCCGTGCCCCCGGGCCACCAGCGCCCGCCATGCCTCGACCGGGTACCCGTCCGGGCCTGGCGCGCTCTCCAACTCAGCGTCCGGCACGTCCGGCCGCCCGCGCAGCTCGGCTACCGCTGCCGCGACCGCCGCACCGATCCGGCCCGGATCCAGTTGCCGGCCGCCGACGTCGGCGCGAGCCTGCGCCAGGTGTTCGGCGACCAGGTCCGCGAGCTCCGCCAGGCGCCCGCGGATCTCGACCACCGCCCGCACCGGCAGCACCAGGGGGCTGTCCCACGCGTGGGACAGCTCCGGCCCGGCCTGGCGGCCGACGACGTCCTCGATCGCCTCGGCGACGGCCGCCAGGTCCAGCAGCCGGTATGCCGTCGACCGCGAGACACCCAGTTCCCCGGCCGCGTACGCGCCCCACGACGGATAGCCCAGAGCGATCCACACCCGGCCGTGTCCCCGGCTGGGAGCGGCTCCCACGCGGTCAGGGCCAGCGCGTCGTCGATCACCGTGCACAGCACGGGCAGCTCACGCACCGGGTCGTTCAGCACCGTGACCGGCATCGCCGCGACCACCGCGCATACCGCCGCCAGCGCGACCCGCTCCCCGGCCCCCAGCACCGGCAGGCCGCCGGAATACGGGTTGCCGGTCACCAGGCCGGCGGCCAGGGCGTAGCGCAGTTCGTCGTCGAGCTGTCCCTCGCCGCCGGGGACGATCTCCCGGCTGCTGGTCTGCTCGATGGCGTCGGCGGCCCGCTCCAGCACCGCGCAGTGGCCCTCCTCGATCTGCCGGGCGGCGAGTTCTGGCACCCATCCGGCGGCCCGTCGGCCCGCTTCGCCCGCTGTGGCGAGCGCCTCGTTCACCGCCTGCCGCCGCTTCCCTTCTCCCTCCTGCTGCGCGTCCTCGGGGGTACCGGGCCGCGTCGCGCCCGGGCAGGGCAGTCACCGTCGTCTTCGTCGTCGTGACCGGGTGAACCTATGTAGGGCCGATCGTTTGCTCAGCTGCGTACACATGAACGTGCTCATCGAGTTGGGCTTGGGGAGCCGGGAACAGGGTACGGCCTCCGGTCTCAGGGGATGATGACGACCTTGCCGCGGATACGGCCGGCTTCACTGAGGCGGTGGACGTCCGCGAGGTCGGCCAGCGGGTGTGATGCGCTGATGTCGAGTGCGACCTTCCCTGCGTCGACGAGTTCCACGAGCGCCGCCAGGTGCGCCGCATCGTTGCGGGCGACCATGTGCATCGCCCTCACCCCGGCGTCGGCAGGCGGTTCGATGGGGGTTGCGATCGAGACGATCCGCCCGCCTGGCCGTACCGCGGATGCCAGAGCAGCGGCATCACGCGAACTCAGCGGAACGAGATTGAGCAGAGTGTCCACAGGGTCATCGAGCGCGGTGGCGACCGGCCCGGCGGTGTAGTCGATCACGTGGTCCGCCCCGTGCCGCCGGACTGCCTGGTCGCTGCGGGCGCTGGCCGTGGCAATCACCTCGGCTCCGGCGTGCTTGGCGAGCTGCGTCACGAAGCCGCCGACCCCTCCCCCCGCGCCGTGGACCAGCACGCGCTGGCCAGCGGCCACCTTCCCGTGCTCGAACACCGCCTGCCAGGCCGTTAGGCCCGCCACCGGCACGGCTGCGGCGTGCGTGAGAGGAACGGACGCCGGTGCCGGAACCAGCAGGGCACCCGGCGCCCGAACGTACTCGGCAGCCGCGCCGGCGCCCTCCAGCCGCCCGACGACCCGGTCGCCGACGGTGAACCCCTCGGCCCCCGGGCCGATCTCGGCAACCGTGCCGGCGACGTCCCAGCCCAGCGTGTAGGGAAGATCCACGGGCAGGAACGCCTGCAGCAGGCCGGCGCGCAACGCGGCCTCGGTGGGGTTGAACGAAGTCGCCGCGACGCGGACGAGCACTTCACCGGCGCCGGGTCGCGGCCGCGGAACGTCGTCGTAGCGGATCACGGACGCATCGCCGAACGCGTGGATACGCGCGGTCTTCATCTTCATGCCGTGAACCTACGGCCGTCCACGGAGACGATCCATGCGCCAGGGTGCCCTGTTTATGCGCGTGCGTCTCATGCGTACGCTCGCCCCATGGACGTGCTCAGCGACGTGATCACGGTGGCGCGAACCGGCCGGCCCCGGTCGGCGTACGTGCGATGGCATGCACCCTGGGGACAGCAGTTCGCGTCCGTACCGGGTTCGGCAGGCTTCCAGGTGATCCTGGAGGGCCACTGCTGGCTCCTGTCGCCGCACGCGGCGCCGGTCCAACTGGACGCGGGCGATGTGCTGTTCCTGCCGCACGGCAGCGGGCACACCCTGGCCGACAGCCCGGCAACCGCAGCCACAGCCCCGGTCTGCAGCCCCGACGACGCCGAGTTGCCCGGACCCTACGCGTCGGACAGCGTCGACCGGCTCGACCAGGGCGGCCCGGCCACCGTGGTGCTCTGCGGCGCCTACCGGCTCGACCCGTCCCGAACCCACCCCCTGCTGCTGACCCTGCCCGACCTGATCCACCTGCCGGCCGATCGGGACCGCCATCCCGAGTTGCACGCGGCGGTGCAACTCCTGGCCGCCGAGGTGGGCAATCCGCGCCTGGGCACCAGCGCAACCGTCCCCGCGCTCCTGGACACGCTCCTGATGTACATCCTGCGCATCTGGATCGCCGAACAGCCCGCCCGCGACAGCATCACCGGCTGGGCCGCAGCACTCAACGACCCGGCGGTCACCGCCGCCCTCCACGCAGTCCACCGGGACCCGGCAACGCCTTGGACCGTGGCGAAACTCGCCGCGGAAGCCGGCCTCTCCCGGGCAACGTTCGCCAGGCGCTTCACCTCGATGATCGGTCAGCCGCCCCTCGGCTATCTGACCTGGTGGCGACTGACCACGGCAGCCCGCCTACTGCAGGCGACGGAAGCACCCTTGAGATCCATCGCCGCCCAGGTCGGATACACCTCCGAGTTCGCCTTCGCCAACGCGTTCAAGCGCACGCACGGGCTGGCCCCCGGCGCGTACCGGCGCCGAAGCTGATTCAACCGAGAGGACAGTGAGCACGTTCACCGGCTCTGGCGCTGATCTTGTGACGCGCTGGAGGCAGATCCCGTTGGTCAATCCTGCGGTCTCCATGCCTCCCGGTAGTCGGGGTGCTCGGCGTACGACTGTGCGAGCGCGCGGAGAGCGTAGGCGAGACCCGCGAAGCGCGGGTCCGAGGAATCCATTGCCTCGTAGTCGCGGGCCAGCATGTTCACCAGGTCGAGCATCGGCAGATGACTGTCGAGGAGAGCGTCCCCGCCGAAGCGGTGGGCCACCTCTGCATAGGCATGGCAGTCCGCTTCATAGCGGGCGTGAAGAAACCTCATGATGTCCTCCATGAGTTGATTCTCTGTGGCCTCAAACTCGTAGGAGGATCCGGGTGCGGAGTAGATCGAGTTTGGCTCTGCCATAGTCGGCGCGCTTGAGAAGTTTGACCCTGGTGACCTGGCCTTCGACCTGGCCGGAGCTCCAGCTGCTCGACAGCCCGGCGACCACAGCGTCCCGGTCGTGCAGGAGGCCGTCGGCGAACTGCCGCGACCGTTCCCGCGACCCAGGACCTCCCCAGCGCGCTGGCCTGGCTCTCCGCACCCGGAGTGGAAGGCCTGGTCCTCAAGAGAACCGACGCCCCGTACCGGCCGGGCAAGCCCGCCGCCGGCTGGCTCAAGTGGCGCGAACGCCACCCCGTCGACCTCATCGTCGTCGGCGTGACAGCCACCGACCCGGCCCACCAGGCCCTCGTCCTCGCCCAGCCGAACCACACCGGCCGACTGCGCCCCGTGGCCGTCACCCTGCCCATCGGCAACGCGCTGCGCGCGGAAATCGCCCCGCTGCTCCACCCGGAAGGGGACGTGCGCGACCTGCCGCAGACCGTCGTCGGCCTGCCCGGCAGCGGGCACCGGGGCCGCTACCTACCGGTGCTGCCCGAGGTCGTCCTGGAGGTCCAGGCAGACCAGGCGACGCCGGAATGGGGGAGGGTTCCGCCACCACGTGCGCGCCAGCCGGATCCGCTACGACATGACCCCCGCGGACGTCCTCCCCACGGAGCCGGCCCGGGCCGCCGAGCCACCGGCGGGGACCGTCAAGCGGACTTGACGCGATCCCTGCGTCCAGCCGCTCTTGCGTGACAGGCTGATTCACTGCGGCCCGGGCCGGGCCGGCACCGAGGAGAGGAACCAACATGGGCAACGCCGCACTGATGGCCGCCATGATCCTGCCGTTCTTCCTCGTGCTGTCCTGGCGCCATCTGCGCACCCTGCGGCGCCCGGCCGCCGATGTGCCCCGCTCCGACCGAATGCTCTCCTGGGCGGTCGTCTCGTTCTGGCTGCGATCCGGCAGGGCGCGAAACCAGTTTTCACTTGTCGCCGACAGCGGGCGCCCAGGAGGGCGCCGCGCCCTTCGCGGAGGACCGAGTCGGGCGGGGCGCCCCGTCAGACGGGGACGTTCTTGATGACAGCGTCGGTCAGCGGCGAGAGCTGATCGGACAGCTTGTCGAGGTCTGCGGTCCGGCCGTCGGACCACTGGGCCGAACCGACGACCACGCCGTGCCCGTAGGCCGCGAAGTTCTGCACGCGGCCGCTGTCGGCCGGCAACCGGCGCAGACCCGAATCCGTGGGCGGGACATGGACGGCGACCTGGAACGAGTCGGCGTGGGAGCCGAGAAAGCTCACCAGGTGCACGCCGTCGCCCTGGTCCGCCATGGTGAACAGCGCCACGTTGTACTGGTTGCCCTCGGCGTCCTTGTACAGCGCCAGGTCGACTCCGAGACAGCCGTGGCCCTGCGTGATCAACCCGGCGAGGGTCGGCGCCACGGTGTCCGGGCCGGTGCAGTTCGAGCGCGCCACGCCCGCCACCAGCGTGTACCCCTGGACCTGCACCGGAAAGACGGACAGCGGCATCGCCGGGACCGGAGCGCCGGATGCCGCCGACGAAGCACCGATCGACGGCGTCGCCACGTGCGGTGAGCGATCGGACGATGCCGGCGCAGCCAGCGCGGGCGGTGCGGCCGGTGCAGGGCTCGACGGCCGGAGCAGGTACGCCCCCGCGCCCGCTGCCACCAGCAGCCCAGCGGCCACCGGAAGCAGCAGCCGACGTCGCGCGCTTCGTCGCACGGGCCGGCGCGCCTGTTCGGCGACACTCGGCTCCCGTACCGCGTTGTTCTTCTCAAACTCCTTGACGAACTCTTCCCACAGGTCGTCACCGGATCCACGCATGCTCACAGCTTCCACACCTTAATGATCACCGCCACCGCTGGGAAGCCGCGCCCCCGTGCCGTCGCTGGTGCTGGTCCTGCCGAACCGGATGGTGCAGCCGTGCCGCCGACCGGCACAGGATTCGAATCGGGAGTGATGCCTCCATCGAGCCGTTGATGCTCAGCAAGCACCCCTTGAACGGCGACACGAGTTTCGGCGTCATTGGGGTACTTGTCAGGTCAGCATCGGGGTGCTCGGGTCGCCTGTGGCTCCGGGCCGACGACCTGCCAGTCCCGTCCAGGCTGCCGGTCGTCGGCCCGAGGCGCTCCAGTAGGCTGCGCTGGCCATGGACACGCACGCCGAACCGGAGCAGAGCCGGCACGACGCGAGCACTTCCGGTCCGCCGATCCGGCGGCTCTTCCGGGACGTCATCGCCGACCGCCTGCCGGGCCGCAGGCCGCCCCAGGCAGCGATGCTGTTCGGCACCGCGACCGACCTCTGCTGGGACGACCGGAGCTTCCTCGGCGACTTCTACAACGAGATCCTCCACCAGGACACCTGCCAGCCCGCCACCGCCGACGGCCTCGCCCTGCTCGCGGCCCTCGCCGTCGACGACCGGGTACCCGCCCGACAGCGGTTCCAAGCCGTCCATCTGCTGTTCAGAGCTGCCACCGTTGCCGAACGCCACCTCGCCGAGACCTGGACGGCCACCCCGCAACGCGCTGATCCCGACAGCGAGGCCCGGGCCCGCGGCGCGGTCCAGGCCCACACCCCGGAGCTGCTGATCCGCTGGCCGGCCGAATGCCCCGCGGTCCGGCTGGCTCTCGCCGGCCTCGCCGTCCTCTTCCCCACCGACCGCACCCTGCCCGCCCTGACCGCACACCTGCAGACCTTCACCCACCAGCACCCCCAGGGCACCGACATCGGCGACTACGTGCGGTTCGTCCTCGTACTCGCCGCCCAGGACGACGACCGGATCCTCGCCGTGACCGAGCAGCTCACCGACGCCTACTGGACGGGAACAGCGCGCGAAGTGCCGACACGGGCACGCTCCCTCCACCTCCTCGGCCAGATGCTGGCCAAGATCGAAGCCGAACTCACCCGGCCACCCGCCGGGCAGTGACCCCTGCAGGCACCACGGGCGAGGCACCACGCGTCGCTCGCGCTCGTGAACATTCACGGGCCTCAAGATCCGCAACTGCTGCCCAAACCGGCGAACAAACGCTGCCCCTAGAAGTGAACGAAGCCACCACTGAGACGGGACACGAGCGGCCGATTACTGACGGTTGATCACATAAGGTCGATATCGAACAATTGTTCTATGAGTATCGACGCGCTGCCCTCCAGCCCCGGCCACCCACCCGGGCGCCCCGGAGACGCCGAGAGGGCGCCCAGGGAGCTCATGCCGCGTACGCGCCCCACGACGGTTCCCCGTCAAGTCGGCGTGTTGAACACGAGTTGCCTTCGTAGCAGGGCACGGGCTGGCTCTGCTGGCCGAAGCGTTCACACAATTCCGGTCGGGTCCACGCGATGGAGATCCTCGTCATTTCAGGATCGGGCCTTCAGCCTGCTCGTACCCGGCGCTCGGGCCGGCCGGTTTCCGAGTCGAGGGCGACCACGAACACCTGGCCGCCCTGGGTGGCCAGCTTGATCCGGTCGGGTCCGTCCCACTGCGCCGAGGTCAGTGCGTTATCGGGGGCGTCGCCGTTGAAGTAGCCGACCGGCCACCGTCGTGCGGTCAGGCCGGAGCCGACGTCCACCGAGACCCACCAGAGCGGATCGATCATCGCGGTGCCCTCGTGGACCACCAGGCTGCGGTCGGAGCGGCCGGGAGCCGGCCGGTCCGCGGTCTTGTGCGGCATGCTGCCGAAGGAGAGCAATGCGAGGGGCGAGGCCAGCAGTGTGCAGCCGAGAAGCGGGACCAGCAGCAGTGTCCTGGTCATCCAGGAGCGGATCCCGATCAGGATGGCGAGGACAACCAGCACCAGTACCACGCCGCCGTACGGCAGCGGGTGGTAGAAGACCTCGATGAGCACCACCAGTCCGCCATACCAAGCGGCTTGAGCCGCAGCGTAGGTCAGTGCGATGAGCAGCATCGCCAGCGTGAGCAGTCCGAACGCGATTGTCCGTCGCTTGCGCCGCGACCCGCGGGGCCGGCCCGAAGGTATGAGCACCTGCGGAGGCACTGTGGGCCGTGGAGGGTGGGGTGGCACCGTGGGTTGCGGGGGAGCGGGCGGTGGACCCGCTGCCCCCTGTGCCGCATTGTCCTCAGACACCGGTTCCCCGGCGACCAGGCCCTTCGTTGTCCGACCGCTCTCGTCCACAGCCCCGCCCCCGGTCATGACACCCCCGCCGAGTTGATCAACCTAGGGGGACAGGCTACGGCTCAGACACGCCGATTCAACAGGGAACGACGGATAGCCCAGGGCGATCCACACCCGGCCGCGGTGCGCCGCGCGCACCCGCTCAGCCAGCACCAGGACGGCGGCGCGCACCTGCTCCACCGACTCGCGCAGCACACAGGTCAGCCGCCGCGCCTCGGCCTCACCGACCGGGCAGCCCGGCTCCTGGTCCCGCCGCTCGCCCACACCCTCCCCCTGCCCGCCCGCGGCCGCCCTAACCCGGCGTTGCCGGCAGGGGCGGGAGGGCGTGTCATCGCCCGGCCGTGTCCCCGGCCAGGAGCGGCTCCCACGCGGCCAGGGCCAGCGCATCGTCGATCACCGCGCACAGCACGGGCAGCTCACGCACCGGGTCGTTCAGCACCGTGACCGGCATCGCCGCGACCACCGCGCACACCGCCGCCAGCGCGACCCGCTCCCCGGCCCCCAGCACCGGCAGGCCGCCGGAATACGGGTTGCCGGTCACCAGGCCGGCGGCCAGGGCGTAGCGCAGTTCGTCGTCGAGCTGTCCCTCGCCGCCGGGGACGATCTCCCGGCCGCTGGTCCGCTCGATGGCGTCGGCGGCCCGCTCCAGCACCGCGCAGTGGCCCTCCTCGATCTGCCGGGCGGCGAGTTCTGGCACCCATCCGGCGGCCCGTCGGCCCGCCTCGCCCGCCAGGGCGAGCGCCTCGTTCACCGCATGCCACCGCTCCCCTGTATCCGGGCCCGGCTGCAGGACGTCCTCGGGGGTAGGGGCCTGCGTCGCGCCCGGGCAGGACGGTCACCGTCGTCGTCTTGGTCGTCATGACCGGGTGAACCCGCGTAGGGCCGATCGGGTTACGGGACGCCGCACGCGCATGGGGCCGATACCGTCACCGGACCCGCCCCGGGGTGACAGACTCTCAGCCATGCGTGATGACCAACCCGGCCGTCCGGCCCGTCGCCCGCTGGCCCAGCCGTTCTCCCACCAGGCGGCCGCGGTCGACCAGCCGCTCGGCGAGCGCCTCCTGCCGGTGCAGCACCTGGACCCCTTCACCGCCCCGGCACCGGCCACACCCGACACCCCGGCCCAGCCCGCCCGACCCACTGCCCGGCGTGCCCTCGGACCCGGCGGCCTCGCCCACACCCCGCCCGAGTAGAACCGGCCGCGCCTGCGCAATCGTCGCCTGCCGTCCCCGCGCACACCGCCCCATGTGCATGCGCGCGGACGGCCTGCGCATGCGCAGGGGCCGGCCGCACGCCACCGGCGTCACCGCGCTGTCCGGGCGGCCGGATACCCTCCCGATCATGGAGACCGGAAACGACGCGCGACGAATCAAGGCCGGCGCAGATATCGACGCGCGGGACCCGATCCTCCTGAAGGCCGCCGCCGGCCTCACCGCCGTCATCCCCCAGTACCTCACCGCCGCCCGCACCCCATCGTCGACACCGCTGGCCCGGCTGCGCCCGGCGCCGGAGCCGACGGTCTCCACGCGTGGCAGCAGCCCGCCCTCGCCCAGCAGCTTCAACCCGCCGGCCCGCACCCGGTCCCGGGCCAGCAGCGTGAGCGCGTCCAGCAGATCCAGGCTCAGCCCGTCCCCGCCGGCCTCGCCCGAAACGGTGCTTCCGATCGTTGTCACCCCCGCACCGTCGGGGTTCCCGGCAGTCGAGGCAAGCAACATGCCGTCAGCAGCCTCGAACAAGTGAGTGGTTGTGGTGGTCATCAGGAGTCTCCTTTGCCCTGGTTTCCACCTAATTCGTCACACATCCGCCACATGGAGGACCGGACGTGCTGGGAAGGAGCGGTTCGAGCTCGAGAGACGGTGGTTCAGCGGTCGAAGACATTGGGCAGCCGTCCGTCGGCAGGGGCCCCGCTCCTGGCGGCGGCATGGTCGGCGAGAGTGCACAGCTGCGCGGGGGTGAGTCCGGCCAGGTCACGGAAGTCACGGGTCATGTGCGCCTGGTCGTAGTAGCCGCACAGAGCCGCCAGATCGGCCAGCGACCGGCGGGTTTCGGACGGCAGGGTGAGCGCCCGTTGGAACCGCAGGATCCGGCTGACGGATTGCAGCGGCAGTCCGATCTGTTCTCGGAACAGCACCTGCAACCGCCGGCTGCCGCGGCCCGTGGCAACAGCCAGATCTTTGGCGGATAACTGCCCGTGACTGGCACGCAGCCGTCTCCATGCCTCGGCGACGACCGGCGAGGGGGGCGATGCGTCCGCCATGCGCCGCGTCAGGACGTTGTCGATGACCGCCCAGCGCCCCTCCCAGTCCGGCACGGCGATGAGCTGCTCGGTGAGCCTCGCCGACCAGCCGGTGCCCAGCACCTCGTCCGGGTGCATGTGGCGGTTTGCCAAGTGGTGCAGCGGCAGCCCCAGGCACGTGTACGCGCCGAGCGGGGTGAACTCCACCTCGACCGACTCCGCAACTCCCTCGTAGCCCCCTTTCACCGATGATGTGTGCAGACCGGCGAGCACCGCATGCGACGTGGTCCGCTCCGCCGGGACACCCCGGGTGCAGCGGAGCAGGCGCAGGGGATCTCCCCAACCCAGGATCAACGTCACTGTGGCGGAGGGAAGAGTGAGCCTGACCGGCCTCGGCCCCGCAGTGCGATGACCTCGGTACATCACGACCTGAGCCCGTAACCGCTCGGGTGCGCGACGTTCCGCGTACCCGCCCCTGTTCCTTGACTCCATGGCGTTTCAACCTCCATCTGCGGCCCACGGGCGGGCGCGCGTCAGCCGAATCCCGTGAAGAGAGTGCGCCTTTGTCCAAGGCAGGGGAACAGGCTCCACAGCAATCTGGACACACGCCACACGGCACCCCGGGAACGCCACGTAGGAGAGTCGCCTTGGCACACAAGGACTCCCTGACCGTTCTTCGGCACGCTTATCTCAGCCAATCCCCAGCAGCCTGTTGGGCTTTGGCTACCGACATCCTGACAGGGAGAAAACGATGCCTTCCACCCGCACCGGCCTTACGGCTTTCGGCCTGGCTCTCGCGACCGGGGCTCTGGTCGCAACCGGGATCTCGCCAGCAGCCGCAACTCCTGCGGACACCACCGGAATCACCACCGGCTGTGCGTCTCTCGCCAGCAACGCCAACGGCCGCGCGACGATCAAGAACATCTGCAACTACCAGATCCGAGCGACGGTGTCCGTCGACTGGGCCTGGGACCCCGCCTGCATCACCATCAATGCGGGGCGCACCCTGAGCATCTCCTGGAATCCGGCCGACGGCCGCGCTGAGTACGCCTACGAGTGCTAGGTCCTGTAGCCGGCCTCGGGTGACTGGAGCAGACCCCGCTTGGGGTCCAGCCAAGCCGAGCCCAAAAGCCGCCACGGGATGAAGCCGACCTCGCGTTCAGTCGGGTTGTTCAATCCCCCCCAGGGCGGTGTGGACGCGCCAGGCCTTCTCCCGGGAGGGGGCTCTCAAGTCCGAGGGCCTCTTCCCGGTGCTCAGCCGCCAGCTTGTTAACCGGGCGGTCGGTTACCGCCCCGGAGCGGCGGCCTCCTGGGTGGCCGGGTCCGGGTCTTTCAGCTGCGGGGTGATCAGTTCGGCGGCCGCGGCGAGGACAGGTACCGGGATGGTGGCCTCGCGCAGGTGGAGGAGCTGGGAGGCGGCGCGCTCGCCGGGGGTTGCCTGGGTGCGGGCGTCGGGGATCAGGGAGGTGAGGCCCCGGGGCAGGGGCTGGCTGCTGGTCACCTGGTCATTCTTCCGTGCCCCGGGTACCGGTGATCACCACGGCCTGCCATCCGGTTCCCCGTCTGGCAGGGGCTGTGATGGTGGCGGGCGATGGCCTCCAACAGCGCCTGGCAGGCATGGCGCCAGCGGACGCCCTCGATGCGCGCCTGGCGCCGGCGGCCCACCCGGGCAGCGGCCTGTTCCGCGCGGCTTCGGTGAGCTCGCGGCCCAGCTCGCCGATCGCGTCCTGCCGGGCGGCGAGCTGCTGCCGGAGCGCGTCCACCAGCCGTTCGACGGCCATCGCCGGATCGGTGCCGAACGCCCGCGCCCCGTGGTGGCGCGCAACGCCGGTTGCGCGTGTGCGGTGGTGCCGACGATTCAGCCCCGAGGGAAAACCCCAGTTCAGAGCAGGGATAGCATCCTGGCATGAGTTTCTCCCCGGGGGTAAACGCGGTCGCTGAGCCGATGCTGTTCGGAGCGCCGACCTGCGCCGTGTGCGACAAGGAGATGGAGCCGGGCGGCAAAGGCAAGGGCGGCCGCCCGCGGAAGTACTGCTCGAAGGCCTGCTCCTCGCGCAGCGACCGCCAGCGGGAGAGGGAACGCCAGGAGCAGGCGCTTGCGGCGGCCTCGGAATCGCCCCGGGGTGAAACCCCACTGCCCGACGGGCTGGTCGGCAACCCCGAGGCGGTCGAGCTGCTGGAGCTCGGCGAGAAGCTGCGCCGCCAGGACAGGGTGTTCCTGCTCCAGCTCGACCGTGCGGCCCGCAGCGGTGACGCCGCCCTGGCCCGCCAGGCCCTGGACGGCGTCCTCCATGCCGCCCACGCCCTGACCGCCCGCCACCGCGAGCTCGCCGAACGGATCCTGGCTGCTCACCCGACCCGGCAGGGCACGCCCGCTGATGCCGCCCCGGCGGCCACCGTTTCGCCCCGGGGTGAAACGCGGCCCGTCCCGGTGGCCCCCCGAGGCGCCGTTGGGGCGGATCCGGCTGTCGTGCCTGCCGGCCGGGCGGCGGCACCCGGTGCCGAAGGACCCGCCACGCCGCCCCGGGGAGAAACCCCGGCGCCCGCAGGTCAGGCCCCCTTCGGCCGCCAGGACCGCCCGGACGGCACCGAAGCCCCCCGGGGAGAAACCTCGCCCACTGCCACGAACCCGTCCGTCTCGCCCATGGCGCCCCGGGGAGAAACCTCCCCCACCGCGGGCGAGCGCGCGCTACGCGAGCCCGGTGGACCGCCACCTGACCCAGCAGACCGCCACCGCCCCTCCTCCGGCCGCGCCCACCGGGCCGGAGCCCATGGAGGTCACCGTCCCGACCGACCCGGCGCTGCGCCGGCTGCCGGACAGCGACGCCGCCGTCGTCCTCAACCCGCACGTGTTCGGCGACTGGTGGTCGCTCGCGGGATGGACCGTCAACCCCGACGTGTACCTCGTTCTCGGTGAGGGCCACCAGGTCGGCTGGGTCGAGCGTGGCCTGCCCGGCCTCGGCGACCGGTGGGTGGCGGTGTACGAGGGCTACTTCATCGGCGACCAGGCCACCCAGGACGCGATGCTCCACGACACCCCCGAGCAGGCCGCCCGCACCGTCCAGCTCGCCTACCTCCACAACCTGTGACCGCACTGGAGCGGTTGGCTCCCGCGCGGTGGCGAACGACCGGGCGGGGGCCGGGTTCACGCCTCCGTCCGGCCGGGGGCGGGGGCGGTGCCGGTCATCACCCAGTGCGGGAAGTGGGCGAGGGGGATAGCGGGCGTGGCGGGGGAATCCGGGTGGAACGTGCCGGCCGGGAAGAACGCCGTCCAGCAGCTCCGGCACAGCCAGCCGGCCTGCCAGGTCTGGAGGTGGCGCTGCCACATTCCCCGCCGCGCGATGTCCGCCACGGACGTGCCGGTGCGGCGCTCGCGGGTCGTGGAGTGCACGATGAGGCCGACGCCGGCCAGCAGCCCGGGCAGCAGGAACACGCCGACCCAGGCACCCGCCTGGTAGGCGCTGCTGGAACCGTCCTGATCGCCGGACTTCAGCTGGGCAAGGATGCCGGTCATGAGGAAGAAGCCGGCGACGGCGAACAACGCGATCGAGACGTTGTGCAGGCGGACCGGGCCCGGCTGCGGCTCAGGCGGCGGGGCCAGTGCCGCCCGCACTCCCCGATCAAGGTCGCCGTCCACCTGAGCTCGCGGCACAAGCACGCACTGATCCGCCGAAGCGCACTGGGGACAGACGGCACTCATAGAAAAATTCCTCCTGCTGGCAGCCGGGTTGGCGGCGCATCACGAACGAACGGCGGACGGGGCATCAGGACGCGACGGCGAGTGCCGGCACCGGTGCCGGCAAGGCACGCGCGTGAGCATGGTCCCCCCGTGGACGAGCGCTCCGAGGCCGAACTGCCGCGAGCATGCGGACGCTACCAGCGCTCTGGCCTGCGCTCAAACATGATTGCCGCCACGACGCCCCGCCGTGGCCTGGGCGGATGCCGTGCGGGGAGGGGTGGCCGGCCACCCCTCCCCGCACGGCGTTTCCGACCCGCCCACCATCCAGCCCGGTCATCGAGCGGGCGCGGCCGACCGGCCGGAGAGAAGAGAAGAAGGGCCAAGCAGCGGCCCTGGAGCGCCGCACAGAACGCCGCAAGCCCCAGGCCCACCGCCAACAACCAACCACCACACAGACAAGGACAAGGGCACAGAGAGGTTGCCGGGGTTTAGCTGGCCTTGATTCGGGTGCCTGACCTACGGAAACGCGATCGTTCCGGTGGTGGCTGGTGGTCGAGGAGTTGGAGGGGGAACAGGTCGGGAAACAGGAGGGGGAATCTTGGGCCCTGGCGGGGCGTCAGCGGGGCGCGGAATCACCGCTGGGGCCGTAGGGGGATCAGCGTACCCGCGCGGGGCCGGCGGACACCCGGTCCTGGGACGCCGGTGTTCGGCCGGTCAGGTGCGGGTCGGTGCGGTGTCGGCGTCGACCAGGCCCGCCGCCCAGGGCGTCACGGACGAGCCGGGCGGCCTGTTCGACGGTGGTGGTGGCCAGCGGGCGCTGCGGGTCGGCGGTGTAGGAGAGGAAGTGGCCCTCGATCACGACGCCCCAGCCGTCGAGGCGGTTGACACCGTGTTCGGTCCAGGCGAGGGCCCGCCCGTTCCTGCGGACGTAGAACAGGCCCGGGGCCCGGGTCCATCCGGGTTGCCGTCCGAGGTCGTGCAGCCCGGCCGCAGCGACCGGAAGCGAGGCTTTCGCTTGCGTCTCCAGGGCCGACACCGCGGTGCTATCCGATGTCCGCCGCGCCACCGCCGACCTCTCCCACCGCAGACTCCGCCTACCCGACACCCCCGAAGCGCGGCGCCTCCGCAAAGCCCTCAACGCCTACCGATCCGCCTGGACCACCCACCAACCTGGTGGGGCCGCTTCTTCGACTACCTGTGAGTCCGCCCCGAGCAGCTCTACACGGCAGGCATTCGGATAGTTCCAATACCCGACGTCACCATTTCACGTCCGACTCCGCCTCCAGCGCCAAGCCATCAACGCCCTCGGCAACGCACTCCGGGCACCTGAGATCCCTGACGACCCGCCAAGTGCAGAACCCGTCCGCTGACGTTACCGTCAAAACAGCGCGAAGCCCCGCCAGAGCCGGCACGGACTCTGGCGGGGCTTCTCCCGTTCAAATCACCGGATCATAATTCGCTGATGCCAGTTATTGCAGGGCATATCTCTTCCTTGCGCGAGCCAGGACATCTACCGCTTGCGTAGATCCAACACGCACTCGCACTGCGGGAGATGACACATCGAGAAGCGAATCTCCAAGCGCGGCGGCCAGGGCGCGCAGGGCTCCTTCTCGTACGAAATCAAGCTCTCCCCCATCCTCGGCGATATTCGTCAATGCCTGAGCCAGGCCGACGGGCCCTCCCACCTCTCGGAGGTGCCTGCCCGCGATGGGAATGGCAATTTCTCGAACATCGCCATCAATGTCCCAATCAACTCCGGTCAGGAATCTCTGGAGCTCAGGCAAGAATTCAGAAGACATCCCCCAGTAGTCGCAGAGAATCTGCAGTGCAAGCCGAGACAGCATGGGGTCCGCCGGCGTACAGAGGTACCTCTGAACGGCTTCTGCCTGGGCAGGCGAGCCTGCGAGCCCAACCAAATGCAAGGCCGTATACAGGTCTCGCCGATTTTCGCAACCTGCGGAGATTGCTTTCATGGCGGCGCTGAGCTCTTCATTAGTCAGCTTCCCTGATTTTGCCCGGTCGAGCATTTCTCTAAAGTCTGTCATCAGTGCCTCGGGGCATATTTCTCGGAGTAGTCAAGCAGCTTACTGGCTTGGCTGAGTTCAGCCTGGAGCCCCGGGAAGCTCGGATCATCGACTCCCGCCTTCGACATCTGGACCTTGATCTGGTGCATGCGGTTCAAGAGGCCCGTCTGCGCATCTCGAACTTCAGCGACATGATCCCACGGAGTTCCGTCCGGCTTCCTTGCCACGACTTCACCGGCGAGTTCTCGCCTGGCCGCATCAAGGTCTCGGAACGTGAGGTGCTCGGCGATCCTGTCTGTCTTAGTCAGAAGACCGCAGCTCGAATTATGCACCAGGACTGGCGTAGCCCCAGCCAGCACATAGTACGTGTGGAGGTTTGCAACAGTCAGGTTGAGGGCGGTCTGCGGTGCCGTGGTGTAGGTGCGGGTTGCGAGAAGAACGACTGGGCCGTGGCCGGGGGAGTAGAGCAGGTGGCCGGTCTGGAGGTCCTGCGCCTCGGTCCAGGTCCTGGTCGTGTCGTCCCAGTAGGGGTGATGGGCGGTCGAGACCAGAGTCATAGTCCTGGTCGTCTGCGAGGCGGCCTTCTCTTCCGGGGCTGACAGGGTCACTTCCGTGAACTTGGTGTCGTCGGGAGTGACGATTTTTGCGGTGACGGCTTCGGGTGATTTCTCGCCTGTTTGAGGGTCGGCCGCGACGACGGCGTCGGTGACCTCGACATCACCTATTGCTTTGGTGGTTCCGTCGGCCATGAGGACCTGGGTGTCCGGCGGAAAACTGTCGCACGGGATTTTCGGCTTTTCGCCGGGGCGAATTCCCTTGGTGGCCTTGTGTGTTACTAGCGCGACCAGGAAGAAGCCTGTGAGATCTCCGGCCGCGGCCCCGTATTCGCCGTTCCGGACTTCTTGGACAATATTGTCGACAAAGTCGATAGTCCCGGTGAAGGCTTCTATCGGGTTTAGGTCGTGAGCGAGTGGCTTGCAGGCGTCCAGGCCCCAGCCGAGCGCGCATCCCTTGAGATCATTGACCACCTGGTACGCACCGGCGACAACATTATCGACGTGTTGCCAGAATGGGCTCTTTGGCTTGATGGGCGGCATTTTCTTGAGCAAGCCCGGGTGGCTGGTGATCTCGTTGGTTATCCACTGGTGGCTTGCGTTTTGGGTGTCGTCCTTGATCGTCCCGTAGTAGCGGCGCTGGGCTTCGTTCGGAACGTAGTCCTTCGTTGTCTCGGCGTAGTTCGTCATGGTGATCGTGCCGCCCGTGCCGCAGTCGTAGAGGGTGCCGCACTCCTCAGCCTTGAGGCCGCTCGGGTCGCTGAGGTTGACGGGGTTGTTCTGGCTGTAGGCGTAGCCGTTCCACTGTTGCGGGTTGGCCAGGTCGAGGACACGAACCTACCGTTGGCAGTCGTGCTCCACCGGCTCAATCCGGTGCTGCGGGGCTGGACGGCGTACTTCCGGCACGGCGTGTCGTCCGCGACCTTCCAGTACCTGTCGGCCTTCACCTGGCGACAGGTCTTCGGATGGCTGCGGCGCAAGCATCGCCGAACCAACTGGAAGACCCTGCGTCGTCGTTACTGCGCGGGTCGATGGTGGCCCGCTGACGGCGAGGTGGTCTTGTTCAAGGCCGCGAAGATGCGGACCAACCGCTACCTGTATCGCGGAGCCAAGATCCCCTCGCCGTGGACCTGCGGGACCACGATCGAAGCGGTCGCCTGAGAGGGCTTGTGGAGAGCCGGATGCCTGGAAACGGGCACGTCCGGTTCGGGAGGCGGTCCGGGGAAACCCACCGGCGGCAACGTCGGCAGGGCGCCCCGGACCGACCTCACACCGTGGCCGAGGAGGCCGGTCACGGCGGTCCGGACCGGATCCAGCGGCTGCTGAACCGGATCGACTGGGACGCGGACGGGGTGCTCGACGACGTACGCGCGTACGTCGTCGAGCACCTGGCCGATCCGGGCGGAGTGCTGATCGTGGACGACACCGGGTTCCTGAAGAAGGGCGTACGTTCGGCCGGCGTCCAGCGGCAGTACTCCGGCACGGCGGGCCGGACCGAGAACTGCCAGGTCGGGGTCTTCCTCGCCTACTCCGGGCCACGCGGCCGGACCCTGATCGACCGGGCTCTCTACCTGCCGAGATCCTGGACCGACGACCGCGAACGCTGCCGGCGGGCGGGGATCGGCGACGAGGTCGAGTTCGCCACCAAGGTCCAGATCGCCCGGCGGATGGTCCGCCGGGCGATCGACGACAAGATCCCGTTCCACTGGGTGACCGCGGATGCCGGCTACGGCCACAGCAAAGGCTGGCGTTCCGAACTCGAACAAGCCGACATCTTCCACGTTGTGGCCACCACCCGCCACGACACCGTGGTCACCCGCCGGGCCCTCGACCACCCGCTCCACGACCTGATCGCCGACCTGCCCCGCCAGAAATGGAAGCGCCGCTCCTGTGGTGAGGGCGCCCACGGCCTGCGGATCTACGACTGGGCACGCGTGGAGGTCCGCCCCTGGCATCGCCCGGACCGCAAGCACTGGGTCCTGGCCCGCCGAAGCCTCACTGAGCCCACGAAGATCGCCTACTACATCGCTTACGCGCCCGCCGACGCCACCCTCAACGAACTGATCGCCGTCGCGGGCGCCCGCTAAGTGATCGAGGAGTGCTTCCAGACCGCCAAGGGCCAGTGCGGCCTGGACGACTACCAGGTCCGGCGCTACGACGGCTGGAAGCGGCACATCACCCTCGCCATGGCCGCCCACGCCTACCTCACCGTCCTGCGGGCCCAGCACCTCGAAAAGGGGCCGGAGCCGCTCGAACGCCAGACCTGATCCCCCTCACCGTCCCCGAGATCCGCCGACTGGTCACCCACCTCACCCGGCCCGTCCGCCGCAGCATCGCCCACGTCCTGCACTGGTCCCGATGGCGCCGCCGACGCCAACACCAGGCCCGGACCAGCCACTACAAACGACGAGGCCACATCCCAAGAGCTGAAGCCTCGTCACTATAAACACCGTTGCAGTACTAGGACGTGTATTCGGTCGTGATCAATGGGTTCGGGTGAGGTCCTTGATCCAGATCATTGCGCCGCGAAGGTGAAGGCCGGCGAGGTAGCTTTCCGGGCTCTTGTCATACCGGGTCGCGATACCTCG
>NZ_JBIWNZ010000044.1:0-43230 GCF_044767505.1 Kitasatospora sp. NPDC101235 | reverse complement strand
CGTCGCCAAGTGACCGCGCAAGCGGCCTTTTCCCCCTGAACGCCTGGCCACGGCCCTCGCCGACGGCCTACGGGAGATAGCACGCCACCTGCTGCTGAAGTTCCCCCCTGATCTTGGACAGCGGGTTCTTACGCTGCGGGGGTGAAGTCTTGCTGCAGCCTGGCTCGGGTTTCGAGTGGGGTGAGGTATCCGAACTCGGGGTGCTTGCGGAGCCTGGTGCGGTTGTATTCGACTTCGATGAAGCGGAAGACGTCGGCTCTGGCGGCCTCGCGGCTCTCCCAGACGGTGGTGCCGATCTCCGCCTTCAGCAAGCCGAAGAAGCTCTCAGCTGCGGCGTTATCGTAGCATATGCCGGTTCGTCCCATGCTCTGCCTCAGATTCAACTTCCTTGCTTTCCTGCGGAATTCGGTACTCGTGTACTCGCTGCCGCGGTCGGTGTGCATGATGCAGCCGGGCTTCAGGCCGCCGCGGCCGGCGGCCATCTTCAGGGCGTCGGTGACCAGCTCGGCGCGGTGGTGGTCGGCCATCGCGTAGCCGATCACCTCGCGGGTTGCCAGGTCGATGACCGTCGCCAGGTACCACCAGCCCTCGACCGTCGGGAGATACGTGATGTCCCCGACGAGCTTCGTGCCGGGCCGCTCGGCGGTGAAGTCCCGGCCGACCAGGTCCGGAGCCGGGGCGGCCTTGGAATCCTGCTTCGTCAGGTGGCGGCGCCTGCGACGGGTGACACCGCGGATATCCCGCTCGCGCATGATCCGCTCGACCTTCTTCCGGTTGATGCCGTGGCCCTGCCTGCGCAGGGCCGCGTGCACCCGGGGGACGCCGTAGGCGCCCCGGGAAGCGGCGTGGATCTCGCGAATCCGACCGGCCAACTCGTCATCGGTGCGTTCTCGCTCGGCGACCGCCGGCCGCGAGGCGAGCCACGCGTAGTAGGTGGAGCGGTTGACGCCCATCACGCGGCACAGCAGCGCGACACTGAAGACATCGGGGTTGTCCTCGGTGGCCTTCTCCGCATCGATGAAGAGGCATACAGCGCCTACTTCACGATCTCCTTCGCGAAGAAGGCCGCGGCTTTTACCAGGATCTCGTTCGCCTTCTTGACCTCGGCGAGCTCGCGGCGGACACGGCGCAACTCCTCGCGTTCATCGGTGGTCAGCGCACCGGCCTGCCCCTCGCCCCGGTCGGTGCGGTCCTGCTTGACCCAGCCCCGCAGCCCTTCGGGGCCCACTCCCAGTTCCCGGGCGATCTCGGTGACGTTCCGATGCGGCGAGGACCGGATGAGCGCGATCGCGTCCCGCTTGAACTCGGCCGTGTACCGCTTGCTCATGTTGCTCTTGCCACTCACTGCCTGAACTGCTTCCTTCGGGACCCAACCGTCCCAGTATCAGGCTGTCCAGTTCAGCGGGGGAACTTCAGGCACCGCCCCAGCCCCCGGCCGGCCCGCACCGCCCGGCACCGCGCCGCTGACCGCGAAATCCCCCGACACCCGATTCCACCAGGTGTTACGCAAGTACCCGAGCACCGCGAACGGAGGCCCCGTGACCAGAACCACCGAGCACGCCACCACCACCCCGGCCCCGATCACCACCCCGGTCCCGGCCGCCTCCGACCCGCTCCTGCAGCTGGAGTACGAGACCCAGCCGCCCAGCGGACCCGAGACCGTCCGTCTCGCGCAGTGCCCCTCCGAACTGGCGCTGCGCGGCATCCCGGTGACCTGCTCCAGCTGCCGCGGGCGCCGCGACTGGCTGCTGATCAACCACCGCCGCCACGTCTGGATCGGCTGTCGCTGCGGGGCGGAGTGGCTGGAGCCGGAGATCACCCGGCGGGACTTCGACGCCATGATCGCGGACCCGACCTGGACGCGGTACGGCAGCCTCGCCGAGGCCCGAATCGCTCTGGGGTTCGATGGCATGTTCGCCGGGCTGTACCTGGAGTAACGAGCGCCAAGCTCGTCGGCTGGACTGCCCCCGCAACCGACACTTCTCCCGAAGCGTCTATGCTCGGCGACCGTGCTCGTTCGATCACGGCGAGCCATGGAGCTTCTTGGGGGAGAGCAGCCGATGTCCGACTCGGTGGGGTACACCGTCCAGCCCGACGCGCTGGACCACGTGACCACGGGACTCAACAACGTCGCAACCGACCTGGCCTCGGCCAACCAGGCCTACACCGCGCAGAAGCCCTACCAGTCCGCCGACTTCGGCGAGTTCGGTGTGGACCAGGCGTGGGCGGGCTTCGACACCAACTGGGGCCAGGAACTGCACGTCACCCAGCGCGCCGTGGCGCAACTGGTCCAGAAGATGTCGGCCACCAGCGCCAACTACCGTGCCGCGGAAACAACGGCCGCCGCATCGCTGACCCCGGCGCAGACCCGATGAGCAAGGTCGCGGACCTGCAGAAGGCGCAGCAGTCCATCACGCACCCTGGTTCCGACTTCTTCATCGGCCCCGCGCTGCTCAGCGCGATCGGCAAGGCCCTGGCCGTGGCCGGGCCGGCCGGGAACCCGGGCGTGATACGCGAGCGGGCCAAGGCGTACGCGGAAACCGCCAAGGCCTATGCCAAGGCGTCCACCGACCTCGGGGACGCCGCCGACAACCGGCTGCCGAACGCCTGGACCGGCTCGGTCGCCGAGAACGCCGCCCAGTCCATCCGGGCGCTGGCGAACGAACTGGCCGTCTCCCAGAAGTCCTTGGAGCAGGCCGCCACCGAGCTGAACGCCTGGGCGGACAGCCTGGAAGGGGCTCAGAGCACCGACGCGCAGGGCGTGACCGCCCTGGAGAACGTGCAGAAGTCACTCGCCCACGACGCCTTCGACGTCAGCAAGGCCATAGCCGCCATCGAACCTGCCAACACCGCCGTGGGAACCAGGATCTCGGCCGCCCAGCGGGCGGACAGCAGCGGCACCCGCGCCGCGAGCATGCTCAACCAGCTCGCCGCCAGGGCCCGTACCGAGCGCGCCGGACAGGGGCCGATCGATCCCCTCGCGGCGCTGGTGCTGGCGAACGAGAAGGGCCCCGGCGGCAACGCGGACGGCGATTACATCCTGACGGACGGGCAACTCGACCGCGCCAAGCAGTTCATGTCCGTGATGAACGGCGCCGACCAGCTCGCGTTCCAGAAGCTCCTGTCCGACGCGAAGTCACCGGAGGAGGCCGCCTACCTCTGGAAGGCCCTGGCGGCCGGCCACTCGGTGGCCGACGTCCAGAAGTTCGCCGCGCTGATCCACCCCCACGGCGACGACCCGCGCTGGCTGTCCGAGCACCTGGTTCCGGCGCTCGGTTCGGATCCCTTGCGGGAGGAGTCCACCACCCAGGCGACCGGGCTGACCTACAAGGGCACCGCGGTCCTCGACGGCATCGACGTCTACAGCCAGGGCAGCGTCAACGACTGCGTCGCCGCCTCCACGGTGGTCGCGAGCCTCAAGATCGACCCGGTGACGATGCTCCAGCTCACCACCGGCAACATGACCGACGTCCCGGGAGCCGACTCGCCCGAGTACTTCAAGCAGCGCCTCCAGCAGCTCTTCATCGGCCAGTACCAGCAGGGCCAGCTGGCCGACGGCGGCCAGAAGGTCTACCCGGAGAACAACGGCGGGATCGGACCGAAGGGCAACACCTTCCTCGCCGACCAGAACCTCGGGAAGGCCACGGGTTCGACCTACGAGTACGTCAACCTGGACACCGACGACGACCGGCGCGCGGCCGTCACCCGGATCGAGAAGGCCCTGGACGAGGGCAAGCCGGTGCCGTTCTGCGCCTTCGACGAGGCCAGCGCCGCGAAGGGCGAGAACGGCAACTACCACCAGATGGTGATCGTGGCCCGGGACGGCGACCGGCTACAGGTCTACAACCCGTGGGGCCAGTCGGTGTGGGTGACCGAGGACCAGTTCATCCACAACCACCTGAACGACGGTGGCCTCACCGGCACGACGAACATCAACCGGCCCTACGGAGCGGAGCTGCCGAAATGACCGACATCCTCCCGGACGCCGACCTGATGACCGGCTACGACGTCGAGGCCGCCATCACCCGCGGCCTGCTGATCGACGGAGTCCCGCGCCGGGTGCTCTTCGGCGAGGCGGCGATCGCCGCCTCCTACCAGGCCGAGGCCCTACGCATCGGCCCCGACCCGCTGGGCTTCCTGGCCCAGTACGTCCGCGCCGGCGGCTTCGCCGGCGCGCTCGCCCTGCCCGAGCCGGTGATCGGCCGGGAACCGGGCGAGCTGGTCCGCGGCTGGCTGCGCGCGGCCGCGGCCGGCGGGGCGGACCTCGGGCGCGAGGTCCTGTTCGCCCGCTGGCTGGCCGAGGTCGCGCTCCTGATCACCATGCGTCGCCGAGTCCGGGAAGAGGGCAACTGATGCGCCGAACCGTCATCACCACCGTGGCGGCACTCCTGGCCGGCGCCCTGCTGCTCGTCTCCTACCTCGAGGGCTGGTGGTCCGACTCCGGCCCGACCGGCACCACGGTCGCCACCGCCACCCGACCGGAGGTGGAGGTGCCTCTCCCCGACAAGGCGTGGGACGCCACCACCCCGTATCCGACCAGTACGGTGACCCTGGCGGTCGGACAGCGGCTCGGCGTCAGAACGATCGGGGGCGCCCTGCAGAAGAAGTGGTACCTCTACTCGGCGGGCGACGGCAGCGTGCTGCGGCCCGGTAAGGACTTCGTCGTCAGCTCCTGCCCACCCCTGCCGGGTTGCACGTCAGAGTTCGACCTGACCTTCAGCGCCTTGGCGCCCGGAACCACCACACTGACGTGGTTGTTCGGGGAGGGGGGTTGCAGTGCCGGCGTACCGAAGTTCGAGTGGGAGCGGTGCGACATCTCCAAGAGCATCCAGGTCACCGTCCGCTGAACATCACAAGGAACCTCGATGGTTCCGGCCGCCCCGCGCATCACCCCGTCTCCCCGAACCGGGAGGGCGGGAGCTGAGGCGGCGTGCCCTCGCCGCTGTGACGGGTGACCCTGGCCGCCGTCGGCGAGCGGCTCGGCGTGCCCGGCGGGCTGGAGAGCGTCACGGCCGTGACGCGGGAACTCGTCGCGGCGGGCGATGGTGTCGTGCTCCGGCGTCGGCCGGACGCCATCACCGTGCCCTGCCTACAGGACACGATCGGCTGCGACGCCGGGGGCGACCAGACCTTTATTCCGGCCGCCAGTCGGTCGTGGCCGGGCAGAGCACACTGCCCGGCCGCACCAGCGAGGCAGTCTCAGACAGTCGCGTGCGTCACACCAATGCCGGACCTTTGCACGGCCTGGCGTAGGCGGATTCGTACCGGCCTCGCGGGTCGTGGTGGGCGGAGCGAATCACGTCCTCCAGAGGAATACGACGGCAAAGGAATAAGTGCTCTCCGCCGGTATAGGCAGGAAACGCGAAGGGACCGCTTCCCGGTGTCGGGCGGCGCTCCCTTGCGCTTGGTCAGCGCTCCGGAGTCGGAGGAGGTGCTGGTGAGGGGAGTCGGCCGGAGACGGCCAGCCGGTGGAGGCTGAGCCGGACGGCGGCCGGGCGCAGGCCGAGGCTGTCGGCCAGCGTCTCCGGTGCGAGGCCGGGGGCCTGCTGAAGGTGTTCGAGGACGGCGCGGTCGGTCCGCTCGTCGGCCGCGCGCATCGTGCGGCAGGCGCCGAGCGCGCCGCAGGCGAGGGCGAACATGCCGATGGCGCACACCGTAGGCGTCGGTCAGGGCGGCCGGGACGGCGGTGGCGGCGCCCAGGGGGGCGAGGGCGCAGCAGACGATGAGCGCGCCGGGGCGGCGGATCGGGCGATCGGTCACGGCGGATTTCGTCAGCTGCTGGTGTCGGTGGCCGTCCTGGTGCGCAGGTCGCTGCGGTGGCCCTGGCCGATCGGCTTCCAGTCCCGGAAGGTGGAGGGCTTCCAGCGGGGGCGGTCGGGGATGCTGGTGTCGTCGGGGGCGGGAAGGGTGCCGCGGTTTCGGCGGTTGCGGGCGGCGCCGACGCTGATGCCCAGGTGCGCGGCGACCTCGGCGTAGCTCCAGAGCTGCTGGTCGTCGGCCATGCGTGTGTCCTTCCTCGGTGCTTCGGTGACGAGCGTACGCGCCGCCGCTCGGGTGGGCGTACGGCGAGGCCACCCCGGTCTGGTCGGCGCGGGGCGGCCTTGTGCGGTGGTGTTCAGGAATCGGCGAGGTGGTTGGCGAGGTTGAGGGCGGCGGTGGCGACGGCGAGGGCGGAGCACAGGCCGGTGACCTCGTGGAGGGTGGGCCGCACCAGGCGGGGCCAGTCGTCGGGGGCGGCGGGCCAGGTGGCGAGGTGGACGTCGGTGATGGCGAGGCCGAGGCGGGCGGTGACGTCCCAGCCGGCCTGGGGAGCCTTCTCCCACCGCAGCAGGACGCGGCCGAAGGGGAGTCTGGGTGCGGTGTTCGGGAGCCACAGGATCTGGATCGGCCGGTCGGGGACGGCGGGGGCGCGGTGGACGAGCGCTCCGCTGGCCCACGGCGGCATGGGGTGCAGCGCGAAGCGCTCCAGCGGCTGCGGGTGGGCGGGGCGGCGGGTGGTGGGGATGTGGGTCTCCTTCGGGCGGGCGATGGTTCAGGCCCAGGCGAGCTCTTCGCGGACGGCGGTGGGCAGGTAGCCCTCCTGGCCGTCCTCGGCCAGGTAGACGAGGCCGTCGTGGACCGTGACGTTCGAGGCGAGCAGGTGGGAGAACGGCCAGTCCGGGTTCACGGCGAGGCGGACGCGCAGGTTGGGGTCGAGGTCCTTGAGCTGGGCGATTAGGTGGGCGACGGTCAGGTACTGGGGCACAGCGGTCTCCGGGTGGTGAAGGGGGCGGCGGTGGGGGTGTGGGCGGTGGTCACGGGAGGTCGAGGCGGAGCCTCTCGCGCAGCACGGGCGGGGCCTTCGGACGGGGCCGGGGGTGGGTGTCGAGGTGGCGCTTGCGGGACTCGTTGACGTAGCCCTTGCCGGGGCGCTTGAACTCCCAGCTGCCGCAGGTGCAGACGGCGCTGGAGTAGGCGCGGCCGGGGCAGTCGGGGTGCAGGGGCTTGCCGGACTGGTGTGCTTGTGGTCCGGCGGGCAGAGGGAGTCGTCGGAGTGGTGGTTGGTCAGCGGGACGCGGTGGACGGTCACTCAGGTCCTCTCGGGGGCCGGGATCGTCGGGGCGGGAAGGCGGCGTCGGGGACGGACGAGGACGGATTCGTCGGCGGGCCACGGGTCGCAGCACTCCCAGGGGAAGTCCCGGGCGAGGACCACGGTGCCGTGCGGGCCCTCGACCTCGGGCAGGCCGCAGACGCCGCAGCCGCAGGCAGGGTCGTACGGGCCGGGGTCGGCCGGGTAGGGGCCGCCGGCGAAGTAGTCGGTGCAGCGCAGGCGCGCGGTGTCGGCGGTGAAGGCGGAGACGATCAGGTCGCCGGGACGGACCTCGTCGGCGCGGACGATCCGAAGGGCGGGGCTGGCCAGGAGGAGGCGGGCTGCGCGGTGGGCGGTGGCGGCGGTGACGATGAGCGGGTGGAAGGCGACGTGATGGGTGGTCATGGCACTGCCCCTCGTGGTGGGCGGCTGCCCCAGGCGCGGGCCGGACCAGCCGCTGGTGGTTCAGTCGGCGAGGCGGCAGGAGCGCTGCGGAAGCGGCCCGTTTTCGGTGCCGAGGAGGACCAGGCCGTCGGCGGCCAGGCGGCCGAGGGACCTGGCGACGGTGCGGTCGCTCAGGCCGAGAGCGGTGCCGATCCGGCGGACCCGGGTGCCGACCGGTGTCTTGGCGAGCTGGGCGAGGACGCGGGCATCCCGGCGCAGGTCGCTCTCGTGGACGTCGTCGAGGGTGAGCAGCAGGCCGCTCACGGCGAAGCCGAGGCTGAGGGCGAACGTGGTGGAGACGGGCGGGACGAAGAAGGCGTTGGTCAGGCCGAGCGCGGTGATGACCGGGCCGGGGGCGCGGGTGAGGACGGTGGTGATGGGCAGGGATGCTTCCTTTGCCGGAGTCGGTGGCAGCGGTGGCTGGTCAGGCGCGCTGGCGCGGTATGGGCGGGGCTTCGCCGCCGTGGGCCTCGATCAGGTCCCGCACCAGGGCGACGGGGACGTGCAGGTACACGGATTCGGTGGGGTCGTTCTCGTCCGCGCCGGGGTCGAGGTGCTCGCGCCAGTGGGCCCACGGTTCGGGGCGGCGGGTGGGGAATCCGACCTCCAGCGTGACGGCGGGCAGCAGGAACACGTCGGCGCGGTCGGGGCGAGCACCGAGAGGCGGAAGCCGTCCGCGCACGCGATGTGCGGGTCGGCCAGGGCGCGGCTGAGCGCGTCGCGCGCGGTGCCGTGGGCGATGCGGTGGTCGAGGCGGGGTGTGGGCAACGAGTCCTCCGGGAGCGGTAGTCGGCCGGTGTCCGTGGGCGGGGGTGGCGATGAGTGCGGCGAGGAAGCCTGCGACGGCCTCGGAGGGGGTATGGACGCCGAACTCCTGGGTCCACGGGGCGGCGCCGGTGGGCTGGACCTGGATGCGCCAGAGGATGCCGCGCTTCCACGCGCCGGGGTCCTCGGGCAGCCAGCCGACGTAGACGAGCCCGTCCGGGCTGGTGCAGTGCACGTTGGCCTCGGGGGTGTCGACCATCGGCCAGCCGAGGCCGGAGAGCAGGGCGAGGACCGGCTCCGCGCTGTGGTCGGACGCGAGCCAGGAGCGCTCTTCGGCGGACGGGCGGACGGGGGCTGGCAGGAGGCTGCTGGGGGTGTTCACGGGGGCCGGTCCCTTAGTTGACCTGCGGTTTCGGCGACATGAGTACGTTGACATGCAGCGTCCCGAAGTTCGTAGTCGTTTACCGGGAACCGCCCTCTGCCGTGGGCGAACTGGGCGGGAATGGATCGGGGCGCCCGGATGCTGAAGCAGGGTTACGGCGCTACGCCGTACGGGATCACGAGGGGGATGAAGGCGATGGCGGCGGGCAGAGGCCGGGCCATGGCGGCGCTGGAGCACAAGATCCGCAGCGCGGGACGGACGTGGACGTTGGGCGACGTCACGGCGATCGGCGAGGGCCAGTGGGCCGTGCGCACCGGGAGCCGTGCCGAGCGGCAGCAGGATGAGGCGGTGGAGGCGCGGCTGGTGGACGGTCGGCGGGTGGAGCTGACCGTGGAGGAGCTGGCCCGCGTGGTGGGCGCCACCGACCCGGGCACCCGCCACGAACCGGAGGCGAACTGACCTGTGGCTAGCGACGGTTCGCCACCGGCTGGGCCGCGGCGGCAGCCGAAGGCGGGGCGGGCTGGTCGGCAGGAAGCCCGAGGGGGTGGGGTGCCCGCGAGCTGCGGGCGGTGGCGGCCCGCACGCGCTGGGCGTTGGGACTGCCCTCGGCGGTGAGCGCGAGTTCGCGGGCGTCGATGACGTGGCGGATCATCTGGACGGCCGTGTTGCTCTCGGCGTAGGCCGCGCGCAGGGCGCTCGCCGAGGCGGTGATCCGGTCGAGGTCGTAGAAGGCGGGGACGTGACCGGGCCGGGTGAGGGCGTGCAGCCGGTCCTGGTGCACGGCAATGGAGTTGGACACGATGACGAGGTGGGAGCGGTGGTGCATGGCCGCGCGCAGCATCGCATCTTCGACGGGCAGGCGGGGCGCGGCCTTCTCCAGTTCGGCGATCGGCCGTTTCCAGGCTTGCTCGATCATGGCGTCCGCGTGGTCGAGGGCGGTGGCGTCGGACACGGTGTCCTCCGAGACGTTGGTGGGATGGTCAGCGGGAGGGCCTGGCGAGGGCGACCCGAGGGGGCGCCGGGGGCGGGGTCGAGGTGGTGTAGGCGAGCGCGGCGGCCGGGGCGCGCGTCGCGGTGACGGAGCGGGAGGTGGCGGCCCGCACGCGCGCCACCTCCAGCGGGCTCGGCGCCGTGGGCGTCGCGACGGCGCCCGCAGGCAGGCGCGCGACCTCCGCGCGCCGCAGGTACCGGTGCACCGGCGACGGGTCGAAGGCGGCGACGGTGAGTGTTTCCAGCAGGGGTGCGGGCACGTGTGAGGAGGCGGTGGCGTACCAGCGGTGCTCGGGCGGTCCCGATTCGAAGAGCCACCGTGCGCTGGTGTCGTCCATCTCCTCGGCGTGCGGCAGGAAGCCGGGGCGTGTCGCGCGCGTGACGAGCTGGTCGGGGCTCTGGACGACGATGGGCTCCGTCCACCGCCCTGCCACCCGGCGCGGGGCGGGCTTGCCTGGGCCGAGGTAGGCGCCGGGGCCTTGGGTGTAGGCGTCGGCGAGGGCGGTGGTGAAGTCCTGGACGATCTCGTAGGGCACCCGGTCGTCGAAGGTGACCAGCCACCTGGGCATCGCGGTCGCCTCCGGACCCGCGCTGATCTTCCAGAGCGTCGAGTCCCGGCCCTCGGGCATGAACGCCAGGCGGGCAGTCAGGTCCGGCGCGGTGACGTAGGCGTTGCCCAGCTCGTCGTTGCTGGCAGCCCACCCGGCCCTGAGCAGCGGGGTGATGGCATCGGTGGCGTCGGCCTCCGACCCCGCGAGGTAGCGCGGCTGGACGCGGTACTCGCGGGGCTTCTCGGGGGTGTACGGCATGAGGGGTTCCTTCGGGTGGTCAGCGCCGACGCGCTCCGCCGGGCGCCGGCACCGCAGCGGCAGGGGCGGCGGGGCCCTGCGGCGGGCTGGCGTTCGGACGGTGAGCAGGGGCCGGGGCGCGGAGGGCGGTGATGTAGGGCAGGTGGCGGGCCGGGACGCCGCCGAGGGGCCTCTCGACGGGCTCGGGGGAGCTGAAGGCGAGGGCGGCGCGCAGGAGCGGGTAGAACGGCACGCCGATGGTGAAGTCCGCACGCCAGGACGGGTGTTGCGGGTCGCCCGCGAGCATGGTCCACGACGGCGGGACCAGGCCGGCGACCTCCGCGTCGGCCATCTGGTGGCCGACGCGGTGCCGGTAGCGGGCGGTGGTGTCCGGAGCGACCTGGTCGTGGAAGCCCTTCGGTCCTGGGGCGGGCTGTCAGCCGCGGTCGGAGAGGACGGAGGCGGGCGTGCCGGGCCGATGGTGCGGCCCGCCGCGCAGGTAGTCGCGGTGCCCGCTGCGCAGGCCATCGACGAGGACGGCGGTGAAGGCGGCGGTGATCTCGGCGGGCGTGCCGGGGCCGAACGCCGCACGCCACAGCGGCTTTGATCCGGGCGCCGGGTAGCCGTGGACGGTCCAGGCGCACGAGTGGTCGGATGTGCCGGAGCCGGTGATGGCGGCGGTGCGGCAGGGGCTGGTGAAGGAGATGCCGCCGTCCGGCGCGCGGGCGCGGCTCCAACCAGGGGCAGAGCCGAGCAGGCCGGAGACGAGGCGGTGGTCACCGGGGCCGGCGAGACGCAGCGGACGAACGAGCAGAGGGGCGGCGGACGACAACGGGGGCTCCTGAACGCGGCGGGGAGCAGACCCGCACACCGCCAACGGCGGTGAGACGGCGTGCGGGCCCGGGACGCTGAGGTCGGGGAGCTGCTCTGAGCTGGGAGTCCACGCTGGTCACCGACCACGCGCGGGGCGGGAGGCCGCGGTTGCGGCGGAGGGGACGCACGGTTGCGACACCGGGTCGTGGCTGAACAGCGCGGAGGGGACCGGGCTTCGGCGCAGCGCCGCAGCGGTGCGCACGGACGGCGCGGGAGAGGCCAGGGTGCGCGTGGCGGCCGGCACTGCCGGGGCCACGGTGGTCGTGTGCCGCTGGTCCCACTGCTGGAGGGCGGAGTAGACGGGGCCGAGCGCCCGTCCGGCGTCGGTGAGGACGTAGGGGGCGCCGTGCACCCGGTTGCTGGTGCGGGCGACGAGGCCGTCCGCCTGCATGCGGCTCAGCCTGGCGGCGGCGGACTGCTCGGACGCGCCGAGGCGTTCGGCGAGGTGGGGAAGACGCAGGCTCCCCTGCTCGGAGAGCAGGCGGACGGTCTCGGTGGTATCCGCCAGTTGCAGGCGGTGCAGGGCGTCCTCGATTCGGTCGTAGCGCCCCTGCGGGGGGTGGTCGACGTGGTCGGCGGACCACTGGGCGAGCGCGCGGTAGACCGGGCCGAGCGTGCGGGCCGAGGCCGAGAGCCGGTAGGGCGCAACGCGGTCGAACTCGCCGTCCCGGACCGCCAGGCCGGCCTCGGACATCGCGGCCAGGCGCTTGCTGACGTACGACTGGGAGATCGACGGGAGGTGCCGGGTCACGTCCGAAACCCGCATATCCGGGCCCCACTTGGCGATTGTGTGGACGACGTGGGTGGTCCACCTCGGGGCGAGACGGCGAAGGACGGCCTCGGACCGCTGCGCGTCGGAGGTGCTCATGGTGGTCGGCTGGGAGGACGTGGCGGCGAGGGGCTGGGACATGGCGGCGAGGGGCTGGGACATGGCGGTGGTTCCTGGTCAGCGGGAGCGGGTCGGCTGGGCGGATACGGAGGGGGCGGACGGCGCAGGCCCGGCGGCAGGTGGTGCGGTGGGGCCGGTGGCACTGCGGGAAAGCGCGGCGGATACGCGCTGGTCGGCGGCGCGTGAGGTGTCGAGGAGGGCCTTGCCGGCGGGCGTCAGTGAGAGCAGGTGGCCGGGCCGGTAGGACGATGAGCTGGTGTCGGCGACGACGAAGTCCTCGGCCATCAGCTCCTCGACGGTGTGTGGCCAGACCGAGGAAGGCTTGCCACTGCCGTCGGACATGAACTTGTAGCCGTAGACGACGCTTTCGCACAGCCGTAGATCACCGCGGTCGATCGTCGCCAGGGCCTCGATCTCCCGGAGGCGGGGGTTGTACCTGGTCGCCGCGCTGGGCAGGTCGGGCCCTGCGGCTGGCACCGGGGGGACGCTGGCCGTCGCGTGCTTGAGAGCAAGCGGACTCTCAGGCGCAGGTAGGCGCGCCTCGGCGCACCGCTCGTAGGCGGTGACCGCGCTGCTGAGTTGCTCGTAGGCCGCTCCCCGGCGGGCGGCGAGCAGTTCGACCTGGAGGCCGGCGGACTGGATGATGCCGTTGACGCCGCGCATGCTCGCGTGGTCACCGCGGGCGATCGGTTCCAGGCGCTCGATCACCGTCTGGGCGCGAGCGGTGAGTTCCTGGTGGAGCCGGTCGACCTCGCGGGCCGAGGAGGCGACCATGAAGGCAAGGCGCCCGAGAGGGTCCGAGCCGGGGTAGCCGGCGCTCAGCTCCGACGCGTTGTACGCACCGAGGCGCTCGAAGACGAGGTGGGCGCCAGGGTGCACCAGAGGGTCGTGCGGGTTCACCGCGCCGTCTCCATCCGCGCGAGGAGGGAGCGGACCAGGGTGGGCAGGCTGTCGGGGCCGTCGCCGCCGAGGCGCACGACGCTGACCGACTCGTCCAGGAGACGGTGGGCGTCCTCGGTCAGGGCACCGATGATCTCCGTGCACGCCTCGGTGAATTCCGTGGAGGCGAGCAGGGCCTGGCCCAGGATCTGCAGGTAGAGGCCGGGCGGGAGGGCGGCCTCGGCGGCGAGGGCGGTGATGGCCTGGCGGTCCTGCGGGGTGTAGCCCGACAGGTCCGGGGCCTCGTCGGTGGCGGTGGCCGTGGCATCGTCCGGCAGGGCGGCCTCGGAGACCAGGAGGTCGACGGCCTGGGTGAGTTCGGCGAGAGATTCGCTCAGCCAGCCCAGGGCGGAGGCGTAGGAGGCGAGTGTGAACAGGGTGGCGGGGGTGGTCGACAGCTTGGCGTCCAGCAGGTCCTCCATCCGCTCGGCGAGAGCGGTGATCACCTGCGGCCCGGCGGTGAGCGGCCCGAGGACGGGGTGGAGGTGGGAACGCGAGGGCGCGGTGTCGTGCCGGGCGGTGACGATGTCGGAGACGGCCTGGGCGGCCTCGGCGAGCCACACGGCGAGATCGGCGTGCGTGGGGGTCGGGGTGGTCATCAGCGGGCCTTTCGGGCGGCGGCGCCGGTGGCGAAGCCAGGGGAGGCGGTGGTGTAAGCCGGACCGCCGGCAGCCACCGGTGCAGGGCGTACGGACCGGGTACGGGCCGCCCGGACACGGGCTTCCTCGGCCGAGCCGAGACCGGACGGCAGGTTGAGTCCGGTACGGCCCAGGCGGTTCTGCGCGGAGCGGTAGACCTGGTAGTCGAGCCGGGGGCCGGCAGCAACGAGATGGACCTCGCGCCGGTGCTGGGACTCAGCGGGCGCGTCGCGGAACTGCACGACCAAGCGGTGGCTGGCCCACTCATTTCCGACGCCGAGGTAGACCTTGTGGTAGCCCTCCAGCCGGCCCTCCAGACGAGTGGCCACGCGTTCGCCACGGACGAGGTCCTGCAGACTCAACAGGGCCTGGTCGCGGATGGCGTCCGGGAGTTGGCGCAGGTCCGCGATGGCGTCGGGGTGGGCGGAGAAGGCGAACTTGGCGCGGCTCACAGCGACCGCCCCCGATCGGGCTGCGCGACGGCGGCGGCTGCGGGCGCGGACGCCAGCACGGCGGCGGCGTTGGCCGGTGAGGTGGTGCTGCGGGCGAGGGCGGCGCGGGTGCGCAGGGCGTCGCGGCGGTACTCGGGCGGCTCGGGCAGCGGGGTGGAGCGCTTCTCCAGCCACTCATCGGCGGCGGCGTGGTCCGGGAAAGCTCCCTCGCGCACCGTGTAGGTCCACTGATCGGGCTGAAGCGTCTCGATGAACAGGCGGACGGGCAGTTCCTTGGCCTCGCTGTCGACGGCGATGCTCCAGCCCTCGGTCTCGGCCCCGTCGATGACCTGGT
The DNA here is from genome assembly GCF_044767505.1 of Kitasatospora sp. NPDC101235. NCBI lineage: Bacteria > Bacillati > Actinomycetota > Actinomycetes > Kitasatosporales > Streptomycetaceae > Kitasatospora > Kitasatospora sp. NPDC101235. The sequence goes on along the minus strand of NZ_JBIWNZ010000044.1, from coordinate 28,667 downwards.
AGTCGGCGACCTCCAGGCGCTCGCCCGAGCGCCGGATGCGGTCCTCGACCCGGACGGACAGCTCGTCGGCGGGGGTGGGGCCGCCGAGGACCGGTGCGAGCGTGTCCGGCGGGCAGCCGCGGTTGACGAGCCAGTTCTGCGCGAACGCGAAGGTGGCGTGCCGTTCCCGGTGCATGCTGAACATGCCTCGGCTGCTGTCGCGGTCGGCGTCGAAGGAGACGATGTTGGCCTTGTTGGGGTAGTCCCAGGTGGCCGTCTTGTCGAAGGCGATGATGAAGCTGCGCTCGCCCACGTCGTGCTGGGAGATGAGCTGAAAGTCGTTCTCCCAGGGGTAGTTGTATGCATGGCCGGGGGACTCGTCGGCGGGCTTGAGGCCGTCGAGGCGGAAGTCGAGGGTGTTCATGCGGCGAGTCCCAGCTGGTCGGGGGTGGTCAGGACGCGGTGGGCCAGCCGGGACGGGCTGGTGGTGCAAGCGGCGAACGGGCCGTCCGGAGCGCGGAGCTGGAGCAGGGCGTGGTCCAGGTGGTCGCGGTGCCACGTCGAAGGCCCGCTCTGGCCGGCCTCGGCGGCCGTCAGCTGCTGCCACGCGAGCCACAGCGCGTGGAGACGGGCGACGGCCTCCGGGTGTTCGTGCCACTTCGCGCACCAGGGGCGGGTGGAGCCGATCTCCCGGCCGTAGACGGGCAGCAGGAGGTGAGTGACCCAGGCCGAGAGCTCGGCCAGTTCGGCGGCGTACTGGGCGCCGCCCATGGCGAGGATGAACAGAGGTGGGGCGGTGGCGGGTTCGGCCCCGGCCGCCGGGTCCGGCCGCGCGGGGCCGGACCCGGTCTCGTCGTCGGCTTCGGAGCCGAGGCGGTCGAGGATGACGCCGTGCTGGCGGACCTCGGCCATGGTGCGGGTCAGGGCGCTGACGAGGTCGTCGAGGTCCTCGTCGGGGATACGGATCGGCTCGGGCTCGGGGGTGCCCGGCATCGGGTCGGACTCGGACATGGCACATCCAGGAGGTTCGTACGGACGGGGAGGGCGGGCGTGGCGGGTCTTCTTCTGGTCACAGCGGGGCTCCGGTGAAGCGGTCGTTGGGGGAGATGGTCCGCAGGATCGGCGGTTTGGTCCGGCCGCCGATTCGCGCTAGGCGCAGGCCAGTTGGGTGCCGTGGTCCTGGATGAGGCGCAGGCCGAGGGCGACGGCGTCGGCGAGGGTTGCGGTGAGCGGGTGGCCGGAGGCGGCGAGCTTGGCGGGGTGGTGCAGCCCGCCGGTGTGCAGCACCGCGTACGCGCCGCAGACGTGGGCGGCCTCGGCGTCGTCGACGGCGTCGCCGACCAGCAGCACCCGGTGCGCCTGGTCGGTGAGGCCGAGGGCGGCGAGGTGGGCGGCGAGCGGGGCGGCCTTGGTGCCGCCGGAGGGCCCGGTGCGGCCCTCGACCCGGGTGAAGAAGTGGCCGATGCCGGCCTGCTCGACCTCGCGAAGCAAGGTGTCGTGCGGGCACAGTGACAGCAGCGACTGGGTGTGTCCGGCCTCGCGCAGGGCGGCCATCAGCTCGACGGCGCCCTCGCGCACGCGCACCGGCTGGGCACGCAGGTGGTCCAGGAAGGCGTTGTCGCTGGAGACCCACTCCTGCTCGGTGATGGTGCGGCCGAGCAGGCGGGCGTAGAAGTTCGGGATCGGCACGGTGTGCTTGGCCCGGTACGTTTCGCGGTCGACCGGCTCGCCGCCGAGGGCGGGCAGGGTCGCGTTCAGCGCGTCGACGTGGTCGTCGAGGTCGTCCTTGACCGTCCCGTTCCAGTCCCACACCACGTGCATGCGGGTGGAGGCGGTTGCGGCGGCGAGGAAGGGGGTGTTCACGGCGGTTGTCCTTCGGGGTGAGCGTGGGTGGTTCAGGCGGAGAGGCGGTCGTTGAAGCGGTGCAGCAGCCACAGCGCGAAGGCGGCCCCGGCGAGCGGGACGGCGGCGACGAGCAGCGGCCCGGCGGTGGCGGCGAGGGAGGCGAGGGCGGTGCCCGCGGCCTGGCCGACGCCGATGCAGGCGATCAGCCAGGCGAACGCCTCCGTGCTCTCGCCGTACGGGGCGAGGCGGTCGACGGTGAGGAACGCGGCCGTCAGCAGCGGCGCGAGGAAGGTTCCGGGCAGCACCGCACCCAGGACGGCGACGGCGGGCACGGGGTCGGGCAGCAGCGGCAGCCATCCGGCGGCAAAGCCGACCGAGGCGGCGACCAGGTGCTTCGAAGGCGCGCCGGGCCAGGCGTGGCGGCCGTAGGCGAGGCCGCCGAGCATGCTGCCGATGGACAGCGCGGCCGGCATCACCCCGGCCAGCCACCCGGCGTGGTGGCGCTCTGCGGCGGACAGGGCAAGGACGTCGACGGCACCGAGCGCGACACCGGTGCCGATCAGTGCGGCGAACAGCACCCGAAGGCCCGGAACCCGCAGCGGACCTGCCCAGTGCATGGCCTCGACGGACTCCGCAGGCAGCCAGGTACGGGAGGCGCGGGCGGTGACGACCAGGCCGGTGCCCACAAGGCCGAGTGCCGCGGTCGCCACCAGCGCGGTCATCGCTCCGGCACCGGCCGCGAAGCCGCTGGCCAGCAGGGGACCTGCGACGAACACCAGGCCCTGGGTGCTGCTGTCCAGCGAGAGCGCGCTGCGCTGGCGCCCGGCGTCCGGCAGCAGCACCGGCCACAGAGCCCGAAGACCTGCCTCCAGCGGAGGCGTCGCCAGCCCCGCCACCAGCACCGTCAGCGCGGCGAACACCGGGTGCCGCACCGGACCGGTGTACGGCAGCAGCAGGAACGCCGTGCTAGCCGTGGCCGTGGCGGCGACGAGGACCCGGGTCTGGCCGTGGCGGTCGACCAGGCGCCCGAGCAGCGGCTGCCCGAGCGCGGAGGCGAGGCCGTACAGGGCGCCGAGCAGCCCGCCCAGGGCGAGCGGGCCGTCCGCGGCGCGCACCAGCAGCAGGATCACGATCGGCGCCATGCCGGTGGGCAGGCGGCCGATCAGGGTGCCGCCCAGCAGACGGGCGACGTGCGGCGCACCCAGGACAGTGCGGTAACTGCTGCTGTCTTGGTCCGGGCCGCGGTCGGTGGTTGTGCTCAAGGAGGAAGTCCTTCGGTCGTACGGCCGGCGGCGCGCGGGCGCGCCGGACCGGGGCATGCGCAGGGCATGACAGCCCCTCGATTCGGTGCGGCTGCGGGGAGAAGAGTCCACGGATTCCGGGATTTGGTACGGCCGGGAAAAGCAGGTAGAAGCCCGTCAGCCGGTGCGGCAGCGCGGGCAGCGCGCAGAGTGGAGCCAGCTCCAATGCCCTGGCGGCTTCTTGGGGATGAGGCCGTCGCCGAGGGCGGTGAGCTGGGCGGGTCGGCTGAGACCCGGCGTGACGGTCACCCAGCCCAGCTCCAGCCCTTGCATCCACTCCGCGCGAAGCCGGTCGCCCGCGTCCGCGGGAGTGGCGCGGGCCGGGTGAGCATCTCCCAGCGGGCGATGGCGGGGGCACACTGGCCCCACCACCCGGAGTCTCCGGGGGTGTCGGGGGGCGACCAGAGCGGAAGCACCACTGCTGACAGCGGCGGACGCCAGCCCTTGCCCGGCCACCGGCCCTGGGTGCCGGTGTCGCTTGCCCTCGGGGTCGGCAGCAGGAACGCCGCCGCGGACGGCAGGGTCAGGTCGCCGTTCCCGTGTCGCTTGTTCGGCGAACCCTTCGTTCCGTCGCTCGCCTTCGGCGTCAGTAGCAGCCAGTCCATCTCGTCGGCCAGGTCCGGCCCGCGGCCGCCGCTCTTGCGCTTCGCCGGGTGCTGGCTGCCGCCGTTCCTTGCCTGTAGGGCCTCAGGTTCCGTGACACAGTCTCGGGCTCGATGGCACAACGCTGGCACTTGTGCCGCCGTCGTGAGATTGGCAGATCAGGACCATCACTCTCTTTCAGGTGACTTCGATCCTGGCCTGGCGGTGTGCGTCGCGCTGTCTACCTCTTGGAGACGGTGAGGAAGGCGGCGATCGCTCCCGCGATCGTGACGATGAGGGTCACGCCGGCGACCGCGACTGTGAGCGGGGTCGCGAGCCAGGGGTGCGCGAGCGTCACGTAGAGCAGACCGGCTCCGATGATGAGGATGACGAGGACGAAGAGCAGGATCAGGAGAGGGAGCAGGGCCGCGGCAGCCGGGCCTGCGGGAGCCGGGTAGGACTGCTGGGGCAGGGCGGAAGGCGTCTGGGTGGAGCTGATGTTCGTCATGGCACGAGCATCGTTGCGATCGCCGGGAGATCCTGCCCGACAAAATCGGGGGTGTTTCTCCGGACGACCGCGACGTGCCGAATGCCGGCTTGCGAGATAGTGGCCGTATGGCATTCGGGATGGGGTCCGGTGAGATCGAGATGGACCTCACCGAGACCGGCGTCACCCTGCGGAATCTCTACGGGTGGCCGGGCTGGGTGATAGAGGTCGACATCGACTGGTCGACCTGGAGCTCGCGCACTGTCCGGGACGCCCCGCCCCCTCGGACCCGGAGCAACGCCCGGCGACCGACCGACGACCCCGAACTGGTCCGGCGCATAAGAAAGGCAGCTGAGGCAGCCAAGGAACTCCCCCGCAGCTCGATTTGGGTGGTCTCCCTGGCCCTTCCCACGCCGCACAGGAAGAAGACGGACGGCGTGCAGTTGCGGGCCGCCACCATTGCCACGATGTACAACTACGCGCTCAAGCTGGGCCTCTCTCCGAAGCGCGCCATCTCGGAGGTCTATGACCTCCCTCTGGTGGAAGCCGAGGGTGAGCGTGCTCAGCCCTCCCGTAAGTACGAGCGCTGGATCGAGCAGGCCCGTAAGACCGTCAACCCGGAAACCGGCAGGCCGTACCTCCAGCCCTACGACAGTGAGCTCCACGCCCCCAGGCTGTGGCCGATCGGCCGTGGACACCCACTGGAGCCGCGCCGCGCACGGCCAGCGATTCCCGAGCCCGTCCGAGAGGGACAGTACGCAGGCCACGTCCTGACCTTGAGCGTGTCGAGAACGGCGCGGCCGGACTGGGCAGCCCAAGAGGCCCGGGACCGGGGATCCCGGATGATCGGTCCCGATCTGGTCATCGAGGGGTCCTGGTCCAACGGCGAGGACTTGCCGCCACTTCCCGTGCTGCGGGGGGTCAGCCCGGCGGAGACCCCCCGCCGGGTGCAGAGCCTCGTCAAGAAGCTGGAGGGCCGCTATCCCGGGGCGAAGGTCACGGCTACGGTCAGCGCCCAGGCGGTGGGACAGCTCCCCGAAGCGGACTGATCGCGGCGTCGGACCGGATCCCCAGTCGTACCCCTGAAAGGTTCTGCGGAAGGGCGTGCGCGTGCGATGACGGGCGCGAGCAGGGCGTCGCTGAATTCGGCGCGGTGGTGGACGTGGTCCTGGGTCGCGTTGCAGGGCGCCGGTTTCGTTGACGTCGCCGGCGCAGGAGAGGACGTACTGCTGCAGGCCCGCGAGGGCGGCCAGGACGTCGGAGGCCGCTTCGGGGGCGGGCACGCGGCTGGTCGGGTTCAGGCGTGCCAGATGCCGGGCGGCGTCGGCGAGCTGGTCGGCGCGCGCGTGGAACTGCTCACGCTCGCGCCGGTAGGGGGTGACGTCCATGGTGGGGGCTCCCGTGGTGTAGGGGACGAAGGGATCGGTTCAGCGTGAGCGGGCTGGGGCTCGCTGGGTCGCTGCGGCGACGGGCGGGGCAGCCCTCGGGACGGAGGGCGGCTGGGGGCTTCGGGACAGTGCCGCGCGTACCCGGGCCTCAGGGTCCGAGTGCCCTGCCGGGTCTGCTTTCTCGGTTGCGGGGGAGGGGAGTTGGTTGGCCGTGCGCCAGCGGGTGCGTACCTCGTCGAGCGGGCCGAGGACGTGCAGGGCCTGGCCGATGAGACGGCCGGGCGCCGTAGTCGAGCCCTCGGCGAGTGCCTTGATCGCGGCAGCGGCTCCGGCGGCGGTGCGGACGACAGAGGAGCGGATGACCTGGTCGCCCAGCCACTCGGCCGAACCCGCCCCCGGCCCGCCGAAGAGAGCGTCGAGCTGTTCGCGCGAGATCGTGCCATCGGCCAGCAGGCCGCGCCGCTGGACCTCCCACACGGCGGTCACCTCGTCGATCGGCTCGCCCCGGTGGTGGAGGGCGCCGAGGCAGCGGTAGACCTGGCCGTGGCCGGCGTCGGCGAAGTCGCCGGGTCGCAGCCATTCGTACACCTCGGCCATCGCCGCAGGCTGGTTGACGAGGACGGCCAGGAGGAACCGCTCGTCCTCGGCCTCCTCGGGCCCGACCGGTGAGGGAGGAACGGCCGGGCCCGTTGCGGGCGGCGGGACGGGCCGGGGCTCGGCGCCCCAGTGCCGGGCGAGGTCGCCGAGCACACCGGTGAGGATGTCGGCGTGGTGCAGGACGCCCTCGACCTGGTGCTGCTCGGCGTCGGTCCGGGCGACGTTCTCCAGCCGGAGGGCGTGCTCCAGCACCGTGCGGTGGATGGCTCCTTCGAGGACCATCCGGCCGTACACGGGGGCGTTGTGCGGGCGCGGGCACGCGGCGATCAGCGTGTGCGCGTACGAGGCGCTCAGCCCGCGCACCTCGCGGCCGGCCTCGGCAAGGGTGTCGGTCACCCACGACAGCGGCACCGTGCCGTCAGCTTCCCGTACGGGCCGCCGCTCGGTGGCCAGGGTCCGCATCGCGGTGAACAGGGCGCGGTGGGCCGGGCGGTAGAAGTCGGCAGGCGTCAGCCAGGCCAGCGTGTCGAGCTGGGCAGGGTCGAGCAGGACCGCGCCGAGAAGGGCTTGCTCACCCTTGAGCAGCGCGTCCATCACCGCTTCCCCTTCCGCTGCTTGCGGGCGGCAGCCTGGTCGTCCCGTAGCCGGTTGACCTCGTGGTCGGCGGCGGCCATCGCGGCGGCGAAGCGGTCCAGCTCGCCGCTGAAGACCGGATCGGTGGCCAGGATCGAACCGGTACCGGTGATCAGCCACCACTGGCCGCCGCGCCGGACGACCGGCGCTCCGGCCAGCAGGGCCGAACGGTGCTGGGCCACGGGCGAGTTGGTGTCGGACATGAAGACCTTCCAGGAGTCGATCGGTGGTTCAGCGGCTGCGGCGGGCAGCTGCCGGGCCAGCCTCGGCAGGGACTGGCGGCTGCGCTGGTGTCCTTGGCGTGGGCGGGTGGACGTGGCGCACCCGGTCGGAGTGGAGGAGGGGGAAGGGCCGTGGCGGCGCCGGCCGGAGAAGGGCGGACTCCTGGTCGGTGCCGCCGGGCGGGGCGGGTCAGGCCGAGAGCGTGAAGTCGTCGCGGCCAGTGGTGCTCTTGGCGATGGCGCGATCCGTGATGGCCTTGGTGGCGCGGGAGGAGGCCGGGCCGATCTCCTTGGCGGAGCGTTCCTTGTACCAGGGCTTGATGTTGAGCATCGCCACGCGCATGCCAGTCGCGAAGAGCAGGATCTTGCCCTTGGGCAGGGCGCGGATCTCGTCGGGCGGCAGGATGCGCTCGGTGCGCATCGACACCGAAGTCGACTTGCCGCTGCCGGAGTCGGACACGGAGACGGTCTGCACGTCGTGCTCGCCGATCTGCCGCGACAGCTTGTCCGCGAAGTCGGCGTCATCGATCCCGCTGCCGATCACCTTGACGGTGGCCGCACTCCACAGGGCGTCCATGCCGGCCTCACCCCAGCATCGCTGGCCCTGCCGGTAGGACTGCAGGATGGTGATCGGGATGACGCCACGGCTGCCCAAGTGGCTGTACAGGTCCGGCAGGTCGCTGATGCGGCAGACGTTCGCGGCCTCGTCGAGGACGCACAGGGCGGGCGGGTCGAGCCGGCCGCCGGATCGTTCGGCGACGATGACGGCTGCGCGCATCACCGCGTCGGCCGCAGCGGCGATGATCGCCGATGCGCTGCCACCGCCGTCCTTGCTGAGCAGGAACAGCGTGTCGCGGGAGGAGGCGAAGTCGAACGGCTTGAACTCCGCAAGGTCGGGCGTGGGGGTGACCCAGGCGGCGATCTCCGGGTCGAGCAGGCAGCTCGCGTACTGGCGCGCCGTCTCGTAGATGCCATCCCTGGTCTCGGTGGCGCCGGTGACGGTGCCCTGGAGCTGGGCGGCGACCGCGTGGTGGCCGGCGTCGGTGAGCAGGTCGACGGGGGTGCGGTCGGAGGGGGAAGCGAGCCAGGCCAGCACGTCGGTGATCGGGCGGCGATGGCTCGCCGCAGCCAGGAAGAGCGACCCGAGCGTGTTGCTCGCCGCGGTCGACCAGAAGTCGGAGCCGCTGGACTCGTCCACGCTGGCGGTGACGAAGTGCCCGGCGAGGCGCTTGGCGCCGGCGAGGTCGCGGGCGTCGGCGAGGATGTCCCACCACATCTCGCGTGGGTGGTGCGCGATCTGCTGGGGGTCGAGCGTCCATACCGTGCCGACCTTCGCACGGGCGTCGATACACGCCGTAAAGGCGTCGTTGGCGGCCTTGTTCGACGTCAACAGGACGGGGCCGGGGGCTGCCAGAATCGCGGGGATCGCGATGCCGCTCGTCTTGCCGGAGCGGGGCGCCATGATCGCGACCATCACGTCTTCCCACGAGGCCCGGACCTCGGCCTTGCCCGGGGAGAGCGTGCCGATGGGGATACCGCGGTCGGCCGGGGCGATGTCCTTGACGTCCCTCAGGCTCGGGCGCAGGCTGCGGGCCTTGGCGGTGATCTCCTTGTCCAGCAGCGGCGCGATGTCCGCAGACCGGGCCATGCCGCTCCTCGTCCCGGAGCGGTGGCGCAGCCACAGGATGAGCGCGGTGACGGCGAGGGCGAGGGTGAGCGCGCCGGGGACGATGCGGGCGCCGGCCAGGACGGCGACCGGGCCCAGGTCCGGCCACAGCCGGTCGGGGTGAAGGAGGGCCTCGGTGGCGTGGAACGGCGCCCACGGGCCGGACCCGACAAGGGCGTTGGTGATGTTGCCGGTCAGCCAGGCGAGGGAGCCGAAGGCGAGGGCTGCGCCGACGACGGCGAACAGGGAGTAGAGGAGCGCGTCCGTACCGGTGGTGGTCGACGGAGCGCCGGTGCGCGGGGCGGGCACAAGAGATCCATGGGGGTGCGAGCGGGCGGCGGGCGGGGCGCGCTCGGCTCTCGTACGGATCACCACGGGACTGCTCTCCCTTCGGGGCGGGGTTGGCGGAACGTTTCAGCGGGTGCGGGCGGCAGGCCGGACAGGCGCCGCCGCGGGCGTGCCGACTTGTGTGGGGGCGGCGTTGGCAGCGGCGGAGGGTCCGGTGCGCAGGGTGGCGGCGTGCCGTTGTGCCTCGGTCTGGACGATGCAGTTCTGGCCGACGTAGCCGACGACCAGGTGGGGGGCGATTCCGACCCGGTGCCCGGCGTCGTCCAGGAGGGCGGCTGCCGTGGAGGCCGTAGCGGCCTGGTCGGCGCCGGGAGTTTCCGGGGGCAGGCTGTAGCAGCAGGAGCTGTGCTTTTCGGATGCGGTGAACCCGCACTGGCGCAGGACGTCGTGGATCTGCTCCGGGGCGTCGGCCCGGCAGAAGGCTCGGACTATGTCGTCCGAGCGGTGGACGATCTCGACGTCGGTGCCGAAGACGTCGGCGAGGGTGCGCATCTTCCTGGTCCTCCTTCGTTCGGTCAGCGGGTGGGCCGGGGGCGGGCGGTGGCGGCCGTGGCCGACGCGGGGGTCGGCAGGTCTGTAGGGGTGGCCCTGCGGGCGGTGGCGTTGGGGGAGGTGGCGAGGGCCGCTGCCTGGCGGCGGGTGTCCGGCGTGCCTGGGCCGGGCGGAGGTTCGGCGCCCATGACGTCGTGCAGGAGTTCGCGGGTGCGCAGGACGGGCGTCATGTCCGGGTGGCGCGTGGGGCTGGGCTCGGCGGGGGCAGGCCGGGATTCCCTCGGTGGCGGCCTCCAGGTCCTCCCGGACGGTGAGGAGCGCTTGGTGCGCGGTGGCCAGTCGCGTCCACATGTCGTAGGTCAGGTTGTAACCGGGCGGGTCGAAGTCCACCCGGGCTCCGGCCCAGTCGGCTGCGGCCGCGACCAGCTCGGTCAGCTGCGTCAGCGGCCCGGTCAGGGCGCTGGTCGTCTCCTCGAGGATCGCCGCCACCTCCCCGGGGCCGGCGTCCTCCTCCAGCCGGACGACCATCCCCGGCAGGGAGTAGGGGTCGGCGGCGGGCGGTGGGATGTAGCGGACCCGGAGTGGCTGGTCGGCGAGGGTCTGCGGGTCGCGATGGGCCAGGCGGATGTTGTGCTGCATGGCGGCGCCGACCGCTTCTCCGATTGACGGGCAGTGCTCGGGCATCCGGGCTCCCTGGGCGGTAGTGAAGGGCAGGAACGTTTCAGCGGGGGCGGCCGGCAGCGCCCACCGCTGCGGCCAGCACGGGCGGAAGCCCGGTGGAGGCTGCTGCGGCGGGCGCGCCCGGCGCATTGGCGGCGGGAGTGGTGGTGCTGCGGGCGAGAGCCGCGCGGGTGCGTAGGTCCTCAGCGGCAAGGACGTCAGCGGTGCCGGCGGTGTTGGACATGGCGAGCTGCACCTCGTCGAGCACCCCGGCGAGTTCGGCCTGGGCGGTGACGAGCTGGTCGGACGCGGCGCCGAACCGGTCGGAGAGTTCGTACTGGTCGGGGTCGAGATCGGTGATCTGCTCGGAGGCGGTCTCCAGGGCCTCCTGGAGGCGGACGAGCATCCCGTCGTCCGCGTCGAGCAGCTCGTCGAGCACCCCGGCGAGTTCGGCGAAGTCGGCGGCGCCGCGGATCGCGTCGGTGAGGTGGAGGATCTGCCGGCCCGGGGGGTCGAGCGGCTCGACGTGGAGCTTGGGGTCGACGTCGACGTTGTAGCGGGCGGCGCGAAGCATCTGGGCGGCGTGGGTGGCGATGGAGGCCGCTTCGGGGCGGGGTGTGGTGGTGGGCAGCCGGTGGCGGCGGCCGTGCCAGTCGTCGATCTGTTGGAACCCGGCGTGCCGGAGCAGGGTAGCGGAGAGGTCGTCGCCGGTGCCGGTGGCGACGACGCTGCCGCTGGGCGCGGCGCTGATGGTGATGACGGGCATCCGGTGGTCCTTGGCGGTGGTGACGGTGCGGGTGAGGTGGCCGAGTTCGGCGGCGATGCGGGTGCACTCGGCCTGCACGTGGAAGGGGTCCCGGTAGGTGTTGTGGAGGTATCCGTCCTCGCGGACGACGGTGGCGACGACGTGCACCGACCGGTCGTCGTTGCGGATCGCGGCCCACCGGCAGCCGTGCGGGTCGCCGACGGGGGCGAGCCCGGTCGCGGCGACCAGACGCCGGGCGACGTCGACCCACTGGGCGTCGCTCAGGTCCGGGTGGCGGGGGTCGGAGCGCACCGAGCACATCCACACCGGCTGCTCGGGCGCCCGGGAGCCGATCCGCAGGGCCGGGGCGTCGAGCACGCCGCCGCCGAGGACCTCCTGCGGGTCGCCGAACAGCGGCAGCTGCTTGTCGGCGCCGCGGTAGTCGGCGCCGATCAGCCAGGGGCGCCGGCGGCCACGTGGGTCGTCCAGGCCGTACAGGGCGGGGATCAGCGCGGCCGTCGTGGCGGCGCGCTGCAGGTGAGCGATCACGAACGTCCCCTTCTCGGACGGCGGACGGCGGGGCCCGGCGGGCAGGCTGACAGGGGACAGAATCCGCAGATCCGCCGGTTTGGCCCGGCGCCGCGCGGGGGTCAGCGCCGCGCAGTGAGCCGGTGGTCGCGGGCGAAGTCCTCGCAGGCCCACCGGGCGAGGCGCTGGTCGTTGTGCAGCCGGGCCCAGCGGCCGTCCTTGCGGATAACGGTGGCGACGAGGTCGAGCCGGTCGCCGGTGTTGCGCAGGGCGACCCACCGGCAGGCGCCCAGGTCGCCGTCCGGCTCGATGCCGGTGGCGTCGAGCACCTTCCACGTCAGCTCGAACCACTGGTCGTCGCTGAGCGCGCCAGTGCTGCGTATCGAGCAGTGCCAAGTCAGACGCCGGGAAGGGGCGTGGCCGGTACGGGGCTTGCGCAAAGCCACCGGCTCGTCCAGCAGCGCGGCCAGGTCCGGCAGGACGAGGTCCTCCTCGGCGGGCGGGCCAGGCGACCACGAGGCCAGCAGGTAGGACTCGAAGCCGGGACCGTCGTCGTACAGCGCGGCGAGCAGGTCGGGGGTGCTCTCGGTGCGCTTAACGGTGCAATACAGAGGGGCGGTGGCCATGGTGCTGTGTTCCGAATCAGTGCGCGCTGGCAGGGAGTTGGGGCAGGTGCCCTGCGCCGGGGCGGGGCGCCGGCGGGTCAGACGAAGGGATTCTCGGTCGGCCGGTCGGCGTCGACGGCCGCCTCCAGCAGCTCGGGCAGGTCGCCCGGCTCGCAGGCGCGCTGGTCGATCCACCAGCCGGCGCGGGTGATCGTGCGGGCCTGGTCCTCGATCTGCTCCCACTGCGGCTCCGGCATGCCGGCATCGAGGACGAGGGCGGTGTAGGCGGCGGCGAGGACCTGGTGGCGGCAGCGAACCCCCCAGGCAACACCCTTGGCGGAGCCTTCCAGCGGCGGCATCCGGAACTGCTCGGACCAGGCCTCGGATTCGGCCTGTTCGGCGGCGCGCTTGGCTTCCAACCACTGCGCCTTGCCCGCTTCATCCTCGCTCTGGGCGGCGCGCCAGCAGTCGGTGCACTCCTGCTTCGCCAGCCACTCGGCGAAGCCGGCCCGGCGGTCGGCCGGACGGTCACCAAGATCCCTTGCCGATTCGTGCCCGCACTGGTGGGTGATCTGCCAGACCTTCTTCACAGCCATCTAAATTCTGTTCCTTGGTGATCGGGGGAGTGGACATCAGGCGTGCGCACCGGCCCGGTGGGTGGCGGCCCCCTGGGTGGTGGCCGGACGGTGCGGCGGGGTCGGTCAGCGGGCGCGGGCGAAGGCGATGCGCGGGTCGACCGCCGCGGGCGGCGGGCTCACGGCGACAGCGGGCGGCACGGTGGCGGGCGTCTTGAGCGCGGCCTCGTCGACGCGGAACTTGTGCGTGGTGAACGCCTGGCGGACCGCTACGCGGTGGGCGGCGACGTCCTCGGCGAGCTGGGGCTGCATGGCGACCTGGAAGTGACCGCGCCGCAGTCCCGTGACGGTGTGGGCCACCACGTCGAGGGACTCCTCCCGGGTGCCGGCCGGGGGGAGGTAGACGTCCAGGTCCCGGCGGTAGCGCCAGCCATCGGTGTCCAGGAAGATGCCCGGGTTGAAGGGCAGGTCGTCGTTGACAGCGGCGACGATGCCCAGGCTCGGGTGCTCGGCGATGGCGACATCCGGGCCGGCGTCCGGCGCGGGTATGCGCTGCGGCCCGGAGGGCTCCGGCGTGGCGCCGGTCTTCCGGGCTTGTGCCCGGTGCTTTCCAGTGGTGGTCTCGGGGGCCAGGGACATGTCGGTGTCGACGCGGTAGCCGGCACCGGTGAGGAGCTTGGCGGCCCAAGCGGCGCGCTCGGGGGCCTCGCGATGCTGGTCGGTGAGCGTGTACAGGCGCGGGTTGCCGGGCAGGTGCTGGAAGTCGAGGCGTTCCAGCATCCACTGGGCGGCTGGGTTCTGGGTGGGCAGGGAGGCGACGATGCCGTGGCTCGGGTGGTGGCCGATGGCGACGTCGGGAAGCTGGGTGGGGTCGGCGGCAGGCACGGGGGGCTCCGCTTCGCTGGTACGGACAAGGGCGGCCGAGGCCGTGAGGACGGCTTCCGGCGGAGCTGATGATGCGGAGAAGCGGGAGTTTGGCCCGGCCGGAATCTGCTGGTAGAGCGCATGTCAGCCGGGCCGGGCACCACGCATCCGGAAGCGCGCGCCGCAAGGTCGGGGAGCTGGCCGGGGAGGCGGCCGCTGCGGACGAGGACGGCTGGGACCCGCTCCTCGCTGTCCGGTGTGAGGCGCGAGTCGTCCGTGGTGGACCCCTGAGTTCAGGATTTCTGAAGTCATGCAGGTCATGCGGCCATGCGGAAGTCGGTGTCGTAGAGCGCCCGTTCGCGGCTATGGAGGAGGTGCTGGACGATGAAGGAGAGCGAGGCGACCTTCCACAGGCCCCGGCCGCGAGTGAGGGCAGCGATGGCCTGCGCTTCGACGCCGGTGAGGCCGAGCAGGGCCATGGCGGCGGGGATCTGGTCCGGTTCCTGGCGGTAGATGATCCTCGTGCTGCAGTCGGCCAGGAGGCCCTCGGCGAGAACCCGCCCGCGCGATCCGGCGTCGCCTGCGGACAGCAGGTCGGAAAGCCGGTGCAGGATCAGCAAGTTGGCGATGCCGAGGCCTCGCGAGAGCTTCCACTGCTGCTGCATCCGCTCCAACAAGCCGACATGGCGCATGATCCGCCACGCCTCGTCGTAGATCACCCACCGGCGGCCACCGGAAGGGTCTGCAAGGGCCGCCTCCATCCATGCCGAGGCGCAGGTCATCGCCAGGACGAGGGCGGTGTCGTCGCCGCTGCTGCCGAGACGCGACAGGTCGATGGAGAGCATCGGCGCGTTCGCGTCGAACGTCACGGTGGACGGCGCGTCGAACATCCCGCTGAGATCACCGTGGACCAGGCGACGCAGGGCGTGGGCGAGGTCGTCGGCGGCGTGGCCGAGGCTTCCGGCCTGGCCGCCGAGGGCGGCGTCGAGGCGCTCGGGACGGCCGAGGACGTGGGCGATGTCACCGAGCAGGGGCACCGTGTCGGCAGCGAGGGCGTCGGCGACGACCAGGTCGAGCGCGACGTCGAGGCCGGTGTGTTCCATCGGCAGCAAGTCCCGCTTGAGCACGGTGGCCGCGAGGCTGGCCAGCAGCAGGAGCCGGCGCTTGCGGACCTCGCTGCTCCAGTCCTCCTCGCTCACCCCCTCCGGGCGCTGCGGGGCGTCCAGCGGGTTCAGCCTGCCCGGGAGGCCGGGGCCCAGGGCGATGGTCTGGCCGCCAAGAGCCTCAGCCAGTCCCGACCACTCGCCCTTGGGATCGCTCGGCACGTAGATCTTGTACCCGTGGGCGATGGCACGGGTGGCGATGGACTTGGCCAGGGCGCTCTTGCCCATGCCGATGACGCCGCACAAGATGCCGTTCGGGTTCGTGAACCCTTCTATTCGGCCCGAGTTGTAGAGCGTGAAGGGGTCGTAGCAGAACGAGCCCTCGGCATGGAGGTCGCGGCCGACGAAGATCCCCTCGGCTCCGAGGCCGGCTTCCGCGAGGAACGGGTAGGCCCCGCCCGCGACGGCGGTGGTCAGGCGGTGCTTGGGCAGGCGGAGCTTGCCGCCGCGAGCGGAGGCCGGACCCGGGCGGCCGGCAGCCGGGAAGACGGGCCGGAGGTCCGCGTCGGGACCGACGTTCCGGGGGCGTTCGGCGGCGGGCTGCGCGTGGCGGGCCTTGGTACGGGCCTGGGCGAACTCGGCTCGGGCCGCGCGCTGTTGGGCGCGGGTGATCTTGCGCGGGACGAACAGGGGGCTGGCGGTGGCGCGGTTCCTGGGCATGATCACGGATTCCGGGGTGCAGGGTCAGCGGCGGACGAGGCCGGTGAACGGGGTGTGCAGGTCGGCAGGGGTGGTGCGGCGGCGCACCAGCTGCGCGGTCTCCTGGTGGCGGCGGCAGATGCTCAGCTCCGGCGCGCCCTCGGGAAGCCGGGCGCGGCAGGCTTCGGGGCCTGGGACCTCGCCGCTGCCGGGCCGGGGCGAGGCGTGGTAGGCGGCGTGGAGGTGGTCGGCGGCCTGCCACAGCCGGGTGCGCGCGGCCTTGAGGTGGTCGCCCTCGCCCGGCAGCAGCCGGAAGGTGCGCTGGGCGTGGGCATCAAGGAGGCCGTGCAGCGCGACCAGGTGCTCGTGGAGGGAATCGAGTTCGGCGCGGGAGGCGACCAGCGGGCCGGTGGGGATGTTGAGCGCGCGATGGAAGTCGATCGCGGCGGTCGCGTACGGGACGAAGTCCTGCGCGACGGGGGCGGTGGCCGGCATCAGGGGTGCTCTTTCGGGAGGCGGGAGGCTGGCATCAGGCGGCGAGGGCGAACGGCAGGGCGGAGGCGGTGAAGGCTTCGGCCTGTTGCCAGGTGAGCGGGCGCAGGTCGAGCTGGGCGCCCAGGGCGGCGGTCTCCACCACGGCGCAGGCGGAGCGCAGTTCGTCCTCGGTGTCGGCGGAGACGGTCAGCAGGCCGGTGAGGGCGACGTCGGCGTGGCCGGCGATCAGCTGGCGTTCGCGGTCCTGGATGTCCTGGTACTCCACGGAGTCGGCCTCGCTGGAGACCTGGCCCTTGCGGGCGCGCTCGGCGGAGTCGGCGATCACGCTGGCCTTCTTGCGGCGCACGTCGCGCAGCGCGGAGTCGAGGTCCTGCGGCTCGTAGGCGAGGGAGACGGTGCGGCGCACGCCGGAGGCGAACATGAGCTGGTGCAGGAAGCCGGGGTTGACCTGCGTCCTGGGCCAGTTCTCCACCCAGTAGGTGGTGTGGTGGGCGGAGTCGGTGGAGATGTGGTCGGCCTTCTCCACCACGACGACCGGGCCGGCGGCGGCCGGGTCGGCGGCCGGGCGGCCGTCCTCGGACCAGCGGTCCAGCGCCGCACGGGACTTCGGGTCGTAGGCCGTGCGGGCGACGGCCGCGATCTCGCCTGCGGACAGCCAGCCGGCCGGGGCGAGGCCGGCGGTGCGGGCGGACTGCTCGAACGCGGAGGTGAGCTGGGCCAGGACCGCGAAACCGCCGGTCAGGCCGCCTCCGGCCTGGTTGATCAGCCGCCGCGCGCCCTTGAAGTCCAAGGCCACGGCGACGTACGCCTCGTGCGGGGCGGCGGCCGGACCGGCGCCGCGGATCAGCTCCCCGTACAGCTCACCGGCGAGCGGGGCATCGGGGCGGCCGTGCTCCTCCCAGTACCGGCGCAGCGCGTCACCGGTGTCCGGGACGGTCCGCTCGATGACCTGGATTCGGGCGACCTGCCCGGTGCGGGCGAGCGCCGCCAGGGAGCGGCCCCACCCGCTGACGTTGGCGTTTTGGGTGCCGGGGTCCAGGAGGGCGTAGGCGCGAGAGGAGACCTTGACGATGGCGGTGAGGGTGCCGGTGTGGGGGTCGTGGACGGCGCCGTAGCGGCCATCGGGGGCGGTGACCACGTGCAGGCTGGCCGCGCTGCCGGGCAGGTGGAGCAGGCCCTCGCGGACCGGGCGGGAGGAGGGACGGGCGAGCCAGATCAGCTGGCCACGTAGGCGCCGCAGGCCGTAACGGGCGGCGACGGGTGCCCAGTCGGCGAGGGTGCGGCCTCGGTAGCGGATGAACACCAGGGCGGCGACACCCGCCCACAGGGGTATGAGCTGCAGGGCGCCGGTGATGCCGCGGGTGACGAGTACGGCGAGCAGCAGCAGGCCGGTGGCGGCGGTGGTGATCAGCTGCGGGGCGCTCAGACCGAGCAGCACACCTCGGCGGCTGCGGTGGGGGAACTTGACGGACGCAGGAGTGTCGGGCGTCGAGGAGGACATCGGGATTCCAGCGGGGTGAGCGTGCGGGCGGCGGGCGGGGGCGCGGCGCTCTTCTGGACGTCATCGCAGATGCTCCTTCCAGGGGCTCGGGGGCAGGACCCGGGGTGGGCGGCGCTCTGCCGCCCACCCCGGGCTACGGGGCTCCGATCAGGAACCGGGCTGGGTGGGCCGGTTCGGGAAGACGAACCGGACCGGCTCCGGAGCGGATGCTCCGGCAGGGGACGGTGCCGGGGCGGCCGGTCCTCCAGGCGCCGGTGCGGAGGCCCCGGGCGTGGGCAGGCTCGCGGCCGTGGGCACGGCAGTTCCGGACGGCGAGACCGTGCCCGCCGCGACAGCGTCCTGGAGGGGCGGTGCGGCCGGGGACTCCTGGCCGCCGCCGGACTGCGGCTGCCCGCCACCTGCGCCGGACGATGCCCGGGTGACCAGGGCCGGCAGGCCGGGCCTGGTAACCAGGGCGCGTCCGCGGTCGCCGGGCGCGCTCGGGTCCTCGCCGAAGCGGAACTTCGTCGGCTGCTGCGCGGGGCCGGCGTCGATGCCCTCCTTGCTGATCCGGCCGGTCGGGTCGATGCCGGAGGCGGCACCGCCAACGCCCTCGCCCATGCCCGGGACCTGGGCCGGGCCCTGCGGCGCCGGGACACCGGTGCCCATCTGCATGGCCAGAGAACCGGCGGTCTTCGCCGCCCCGGCCGCGACCGCCATGCCGGCCATGCCGGTGCGGTGCGTGTCGTCGTGGCCGCTGCCGTCCGTCGCCCAGTGGACGAACTTGTAGACGGCGTACGGGCACAGCAGCACCATCACCATGATCACGACACCCGCCATGGCGTCGGACAGGGCGGCCATGCCGTCCTTGGCGTCCGTCTTGCCGAGCGCGGAGACGCCGACGAGGAACACCACCGTCATCAGCAGCTTGGAGACGATCAGGGTGGCGGTGGCCTCGATCCAGCCGCGCCGCCACCGCTGGGCGACCTCCCAGCCGCCGCCGGCACCCGCGAACGCGGCGAGCACCACCAGGATCAGCACGCCGACCTTGCGGGCGACCATCACGCACCAGTAGAGGAACGCACCGATCGCGCTGCCGACCGCGACCAGGGCGGGGATCGCCCAGCCGAGGGCGAACATGGGGCCGAACTGGCTGATCTTGATCATGCGCCTGACCGCGTCGGCGACGCTGGTGTGCGCGGCTTGGAACAGCCCGGCCGACAAGGCGTCGACCACGGTGACCGCGACCGCCGTGAAGCTGATCGCACCGAAGGCGAACAGGACGCCGGTCATCGTGCCCCAGGCGGCCTTGGCCAGCGCCCGTTCGTCCCGCCGCCAGGCAGCCAGGACGAGCTGGGCGCAGAAGGTGCCCACGGTCAGGATCAGCCCGATCGGCAGGATCAGCTGGTAGTTGTCCCGGAACCACGGCGCCGACAGGTCGATGGCCGTGGTCTCGTCGACCGCCTTCGCGCACAGGTCGACGGCGCTGGCCGCCAGCTCGCCCATGCTCTTGGCGATCCACGCGCCGATGCCATCGGTGATCGACTTGCCCGGGTCGCTGACGAAGTTGATGCCGTCGACCACGTTGCAGACCTGGGCGACCATCGGGAGGTTGCAGATGTCCACGAGGAACTCCCCAGGTCAGGGCGCCACGGCCGGCAGCACACCGGCCAGAGCACACGGGCGGTCAGGACGGCACTGGACGGCGAGGGTGGCCGAACGGTCCTCGGAACCACCGGCCGGGGCGCCGTTCCAGGAGATCGACTGCTTCCCGGAGACGGTCACGGCGTAGACGTACGCCTGCGTGATCGCGCCCGGATCGGCCTGCAGCGCCTTGGTGAACCGGTCCGGGAAGTGCGCCTCGTCCGCGGTCGCGGTGGCGAACTGCCCGGAGTCGGCCATCCGTCCCCACAGCACCGGGGAGGGGACCAGGCGGTCGACCGAGTCGACGTCGAGGAACTGCCCCTCGTTGGTCAGCCACCGGTGGAGGGAGGCCACCAGCTCAGGCTGCGAGGAGGAGCGGGTGTCGTACGACCACAGCGCCACCGCCGCCGCCTTCGCGAACGCGATCGGATCGTGCGTCGAGGGCGGACCCGGCGCTATCTTCGGACGCCCACCCGGCATCGGCGAGGCCACCGGAGCGGAGGGCGCGGCCGAACCAGCAGCCGCAGCAGCCGGGTTGGCGGCCTCGCGCCCGTCCCGGGTGACGTAGGCCAGCACGCCGGCACAGGCGACGAGCACCACCAGGACCAGCGAGCCCAGCACCGCCCGGCGGCGGACCAGCATTCCGCCGGAGCCCCCTGCGCGAGGACTGGGGTTGAAGGAACGTTTCTGCATTACTTGACCTGGCTTCCGAGGGTCGAGAAGAAGGAGACGACCCCGTTAGCCGCGCCGAGCAGCAGCGCCGCGCCGGCCGAGACGAGGACGCCCTTCTTGCCGTTGGCCTCCGCCTGGTGCCCGCCCGAGTGATGGCCCCAGGCCCACACACCGGCGCTCACGGCCAGGGCGCCGACGACCGCGATGATCCCGAACAAATTCAGGCTGCCCATCACCTGCTTGAGGACCGAAAGACCAGGCAGGCCACCCTCGTTGGGGGTGATGCCGGGGTCGTAGGCGAGCTGAACGACTGCGTCCGCGAGATACAAGGGAAGCTCCAGAGCAATTCAGGGCGCGCGAAGGCAGCCCAAAGAAAGGGGGAGAGGAGAGAGGAAGACGAGGGCGCGGGTCAGACGACCCGGCGGACCGCGAGGATCTCCGGCCGCCACGAGGCTAGGGTCGAGATCTTGACCACGTCACCGGTCTTCGGCGCGTGCACGATCAGCCCGTTGCCGATGAACATCCCGACGTGCTCCGGCACGGCGGCGGTGCCGCGCGTGAACAGCAGGTCGCCCGGCTTGAGCGCGTCCGCCGAAGCGGCGGTGCCCTGCTTGACCTGGTCGTACGTGGTCCGCTCCAGCGAGACGCCAGCCGACCGATAGGCCATCTGCATCAGCGAGGAGCAGTCACACCTGCCCATCGGGTCCGCACCATGCGAGTTCGCGCAGCTGCCGCCCCACTGATAGGCGGTGCCGAGCTGGCCGAGCGCCCACCGGATCGCCGTCTGCACCGGCTGCGGTGCGTCGGCCGGGATCATGTAGCCGCCTGGCAGCGAGCCGGCCGGGATCGTGCCGAAGTCGCTGCCGTCACCGCCCGCCGTGGGCGTCCCGCATCCGCCACCCGCTGCCGGGCTGGCGCTCGCGCTGGCCGTTGGGGTCAGTGTCGGCGTCGGGTTCGGCGTAGGCGAGGTACCGGCGGCGGGGGCGAGCAGCGACGCGAGAGCCTTCTGGAGCGCCTCCGCCAGGGGCTGCCACTTGGCGTAGGCGTCGGGGAAGCCGGAGCGCTGCACCGCCTGGGCGGCCTGGGTGACGGTCATCGACTCCCAGCCGTTGACCTTCTGCAACGCCTCGTAGAACTTCGTCGAGGCGTACACCGGCTGCATGATCTGCTCCGGCGTGCCCCAGCCCTGGCTCGGTCGCTGCTGGAACAGGCCCAGCGAGTCCCGGTCGCCGCCGTTGACGTTGCGAAGTTCGCTCTCCTGTAAGGCTGTTGCCAGAGCGACGACCTGACCGCGCACAGGGATGTGCATCGCGACGCCGGTGGCCTGGATCGCCCTCGCGTTGGGGATCTGCTCGGACGGCTTGCTCAGCCCGGCCACGGCCGGCGCCGACAGCGGACTGGAGCCCTTGAGGATCGCCTCGACCTGCGCCGCCACCGCCGAGGAATCCACACCCTGTGAATTTCCGCCGGGAGGGCAGGAACTGGGTGCGGCGGCCGAGGCGTTGCCCGCGCCGACGATCGCCACGGGCAGGGCCAGCACCAGCGGACCGCACGCGACGACGCCGACGAGCGCGCCGACCGTCTTCTTCACGACGGCCCCAGGTCACCAGGCAGCGGCCGACCGGGTGGCGTAGGTGGATGAGGGCACGGGTGTGCCAGGGCATGCTGCATCGCAGCGGCTCCTTGGGGGTTCGTAGGAGAACGCGGTGCCGGCCTCTCGTGCGAAGAAGTCGCCGGCACCGCGCCGGTGGTGAAACCGCCCTCGTTCAGGGCGGGCCCGGGTCACGGGAGTTGGTAGCTCCAGGACGCCGGTCTCGGGTACGCGCGGCAGCCAGCCGCGCTCGTAATCTCAGCCGGAACACGACGGCGCTCCTCGGGATCGGGGGAAGGGGAGATGCTGCCCGCGTGGCTCCGCGAGCACAGGGCAGCACGGATCAACACTCGCCGGGCCAGGGCCGTTTGGCCTGCTGCCCGGTTGGCATGGCGAGACAGTAGACGCGAAAGTCGGCCGCACCAAACGACCCCCGACCAGGCCCGGCACCCCCGCTGCCAGCCGTTAGGTCCGGCTGCCGATCGCCGCTACCTTCCTCGGCATCCCCGCTCCCGGCGGCTGCCGCCGGGCGCCGCCCGGAGCGGGCCCAACCACGCCCCGAAGGAAAACCCGTGACCTACACGCTGCACCGAGGCGACGCCCTCACCGTGCTCAAGACCCTCCCCGACGAGTCCGTCAACGCCGTCATCACCGACCCGCCGTACAACAGCGGCGGCCGGACCAGCTCCGAGCGCACCAGCCGCGACGCCCGCGCCAAGTACGTGCAGACCGGCTCCGCCCACGACCTCCAGACCTTCCCCGGCGAGAACCGCGACCAGCGCTCCTACCGCTCCTGGCTCACCGAACTGCTCACCGAGGCGTACCGGGTGAGCACCGAGCATGCCGTCGCGATGGTCTTCTCCGACTGGAGGCAGGAACCCACCACGAGCGACGCGCTCCAGATGGCCGGCTGGACCTGGCAGGGCACCATCCCCTGGATCAAGCCCGCCAGCCGGCCCCGCAAGGGCGGCTTCAAGCAGAGCGCGGAGTTCATCACCTGGGGCGTCAAGGGCACCCTCGACAACAGCCGCGCCCTCTACCTGCCCGGCCACTTCATCGCTAGCCAGCCCCGCAAGGACCGCGTCCACATCACCCAGAAGCCGCTGGAGATCATGCAGCAGCTCGTCCAGATCTGCCCTGAAGGCGGGACTGTCCTCGACCCCTTCACCGGCAGCGGCTCCACCGGCGTCGCCGCCCTACGCGAAGGCCGGCGATTCGTCGGCGCCGAACTCTCGCCCCACTACGCCGACATCGCCGAACAGCGGCTGCGCGCCGAGCTGACCAAGGACGACCTCGTCCTCGCCGGACCGGAGGCGTGAGCATCAGAACCGCCACCAGGGCGCGCGGCCGAAGACGCGAAAGGGCGGCCGGAGCACCAGACTCCAGCCGCCCTTCCCGCCTCCTCAGGACTCCTCGACCGCACGCCGGATCAACGGCAACGCCTTCTTCATGTCCGCCGACGAGACGACCCGCACCTCCAGGTCACCCGTCCCCAGATGCCCGATGCCGCGCACGTCGCGGGTGAAGCCTTCCTCCAGCTCCACCGTGTCCGGGTCCAGCCGCAGGTACACCAGAAGCGCCCGGTGCGAGACGGAGGGCCGGAAGACCACCGACGCCACGTTCAGCAGCCGCTTGTAGGCGATGTAGTGCTTGAGCACTACCACCTCCAGCTCGCCCGCCTCGGTCAGTGCCTCGTCCAGCTCGCCGTACAGCTCCCGCAGGCACTCCGGCACTTCCACCTGCGAGGACCCCGCCAGCACCGCGACCACCTCCGGCTCGCCACCCGCCTCGTCGGCCGCACGGGCCGACACCGGCGCGGCACCCGTAGCGGAGAAACCCGGAACGGTCTCGACCAGCTGCAGCGTCAGCAGGTCCGGCCCGAAAACCCGGTAACGCACCAGGTCAACGCGGTGATCCCGCTGGTACAGCGAAGCAGCCGCCCGGTCATGGCGCGAGAACTCGCCCGCCACGCAGATCACCCGAGGCCGCTGCCACTGGACCGATTCCGCCACCTCGACGCCCAGCCGTCTGCGCACCAGCGCCTCGAACTCGTGCCGGTGCGCCAGCAGCCAGACAAGGTAGGACCCGGCCTGGGTGATCACCCCGGCATCGCGCCCACGCTTGAACTCGATGACCACCGGCACGCCGTCCCTCGTCCAGCCCCAGCGTGTCTATCCGCCCCTGATGCCACGGCCCCGTCGAGTACTCCGACGCCAGGAACCGCACCCCGAGCATCTCCTCCAGCGCCCCCTCGACCCGCCGCTGCAGCTCCCGCTCCCGCGCCACCGTCGAACCCCGCAGCTCGACATCCCGGCCATCGGCACCCCGCGGTCCCAGCCGATCTCGGCGGTCCGGAAGCGGCAGTACCACATCCGGGCGTCTCCCTCGTTGCGGTCGGTGATGTGCAGGCCGAAGCCGTCGTTGGTGGCGTGGGCGGTCGAGGCCGTCGCGAGGACGCTCGCGCCGCCGAGCGCCAGCGCGGCGCCGAGCCCGCCGGTGGACTTGAGGATGCTTCCTGCGGGTGGGGTGGTTCGCGGTCACCGTGACCTCCAGAAGGCGTGTGACGGCGGCCCGTCCGGACCGCCGGATGTTTGACGGTTCGGACGGTAGCCACCCGCCGCGGGGCACGGGACAGGGCCGGGCGCGGAGACTGATGCGTTTCCGGCGTTGGCCGGTCGCGGTGGCGTGTCGGCAGTGCCACTCGAGGTGTCGCCGGAGCGCCGCTGCCCCCGCGGCTGCCGCGCAGCAGGGTCGTCAGAGTACCGGTGTGGCGCCGAGAGGCTGACGGTCCGCCCGTTGCCGTTCCGGAGGAGGGCAGGACGGGAGAGCCGGTACGGTGGCGAGCACCGTGAGCAGCGAACGGGGACGGGCGAGTCCGCTGCTTTGATCGACAAGTCCCTGTACGTATATATGAGTTGGCGGCGGTTCTGTCCATTCCGGAGGCGGTTTCAGGTGCGGCCTTGTACGGTGGGCCCGCTGCCTGGCTTGTCAGGTCCGTGGGTTTCGCGTCGGCCGGGTTGGTGGGAGCGGTACGGGGAGAGGGACACGCACGCATGGGGCCGGTGAGGCTCCGAGGGGGAGAGATCGGGTGGGCGCCGGGCATGAAGTCTCCCGGGCCGGGACGGTACCTGCGGCTGTCGCCCAGGTCCGTGACGGGGCCGGGGTCGTGGTGGGGGCGGGCTTCCTGGTGGCTGAGGACCTGCTGGTCACGTGTGCCCACGTCCTGGTGAATGGCGGATGCGATCCCGGGGCGATGGTGGAACTGGTGTTCCCGCATGCACCTGGCGCGCCGGCGGTCGCGGGCCGGGTGCTGGAGGACGGATGGCGCGACCCGCAGGGCCAGGACATCGCCCTGGTGCGGCTGGAGCGCGCGGTGGGGGCGGCCCCGCTGTCCCTGGGGTCGGCTGCGGGCTGCCGCGGGCACCGGGTGCGCTCGTTCGGTTTCCCTCAGCAGGCTCCGCCGGGCGGTCACTTCGGGTTCGCCACGGCCGGTGGGCTGCTGCCGGCCGCCGACAGCGCCGGTGATCTGCTGCAGCTGACCGAGGCCAACGATCTGACCACCGGGTTCAGCGGCGGGCCGGTGCTGGATGAGGTGACCGGCCTGGTGGTGGGGATGGTGGCCGCGATCACCGCATCGGACGGCCACGACCGTGGGCGGGGCATCGTCTACGTCACTCCCGCATCGGCGCTGCGAGACGTCTGGCCCGCCCTGGCCGAGAGCGATGTGTCACCGTACCGGGGGCTGGAGCCCTTCACCGCGGAGCACGCCCGCTGGTTCAGGGGCCGCGAGGAAGCGGTGCGGCAGGTGCTGGCCGGCCTGGGCGGCGGGCGGCGGGCAGTGCTGCTGCTCGGGCCTTCCGGGTCGGGTAAGTCGTCCCTGGTACAGGCAGGCGTACTGCCGGCACTGGCTTCTGGCCGACTGCCCGGCAGTGACCGGTGGCGACCTGTAGTGGTCCGGCCAGGCCAGGATCTTCCCGCCGCGCTCGAACGGGCCGGTCTGCCCATGACTGCCGAGGAGGGCATCGGACCCGCCGTCACTCGCCTGCTCGCCGACGACCCGGCTCACGACCGTGTCGTCCTAATCATCGACCAGTTTGAAGAGCTCCTCGCCCACCTTGTCGCCGGACCGGAGTGTTCTGACCGAGGCGAGGACGCGCTCGCACAGATCACCGCGGCGATCGACTCCTCGGCCGCACTCAGCGTGGTGATCGTGATGCGCGACGACTTCTACTCCCGGCTGTCCGCGTTGGCCCCCCGTTTGCTGCAAGCCGCACTACCCGGGCTTCTCAACGTGCCTTCCGTCCTGACCCATGACGAACTGCAGGCGATCATTACCGGGCCCGCCTGCGACCTGGGCGCACGTTTCCAACCGGGGCTGGCCGAGCAGATCATCGCGGATGTCCTGGCCACCGACCCCAGCTCGGCTGCCGCCCTCCAGGTCCCAGTGACGGCACTGCCTCTCCTGGAGGTGGCACTCAGCCGACTGTGGGAACGTCGGCTCGACTACGACGGCCTCCTGACCCACGATGCCTACCGCCGCCTGGGCGGGGTCACCGGGGCTCTGGCCACCTGGTGCGACAGCGCACTCGCCGAACTGGACGAACACCAACGATCCATCGCGCAAAGGATTCTGACCGCGCTCGTCCGCCCGGCCAGCGACACGCGGCACATCCCCGCCGTGCGCCAGCAGGTTCCTCTCGCTGAGCTACGTGCTCTGGCCTCCGGAGCCGGCGCACCCGAAGACCCGCACGCCGTCGACAAGGTCCTGGCCGTACTCACCCGGCACCGCATCGTCACCACCGAAATGGTGCGTCTACCCGGGCAGGACGGTGTTTCCCCAGGAATCCCCGTGGCCGAGCTGATCCACGACGCCCTCATCCGCGACTGGGAAACGCTGCGCGGGTGGCTCGACCAGGACTCCCGGTTCTGTGACTGGCTCCACCGAGCCCGCGCCCAGCAGACCCGCTGGCAGGCATCCGGCCACCTCCAGGACCTGCCCGCCGGGACGACCCTCACCGAAGGCGTCGAGTGGGCCCGTCAGCGGCGCCTGCCCGCCGACCTCGACGCCTTCGTCACGGCTGGCCGACAACACCAGCGAGTAGCCATTCGGCGCAGCAGGCGGATCAACGTCATCCTGGCCAGCGTCCTCGCTCTCGTGCTGGTCGCCTCCGGGTTGTGGCAGTGGCAGACCGCTCTCGCCGAGCGGCAGGACACCCTTTCTCGCCAGCTCGCGGCACAGTCCGCCGCCATGTTCGACACCGACCCCGACCTCGCATCGCTCCTGGCCATCGCCGCCTATCGGACCAGTCCCACCGGCGAGGCGACCGCCGCTCTGGACGCCGCCGCAGACCGACCGCTGCGCCAGCGGTTGGTCGGCCACACCGGCCGGGTGCGCTCGGTGTCCTTCAGTCCTGATGGGCGCACGCTGGCCAGCGGCGCCGAGGATGGCAGGGTGCGGCTCTGGGACACGACCACCAACACCACCCGTGCCATCCTCACGGCCTCCAGCACCTTCACCGAGGCACCCCTCTCGGTGGCGTTCAGCCCTGACGGGCATACCCTGGCTGCCGCGACCTATGCCGGAGTCCGGTTGTGGGACATTGGAACCGGCACCATCCGCACCACCCTCACCGCCGGCGACAATCCCGTCCGGTCGGTGGCGTTCAGCCCCGACGGGAAGACCCTGGCCGCGGTGGAAACCTCGTCGGTACGGCTGTGGGACACAGGCGCCGGTACCTTCCGTACGCTCTTCTCCGACGACAAAACCTTCGACGGCATCGTGAGCTCGGTGTCCTTCAGCCCGGACGGCCTCACGCTGGCCACCGGCAGCGATTCTGGTCGCGTGCGGCTGTGGAACACCGCCACCGGTGCTATCCGAACCACCCTCACAGGCCATGACGAGTCGGCGGAGATAGTGGCGTTCAGTCCGGACGGGCGCACCCTGGCCGCCAGCAGCGGCACTGCCCAGATGGTTCGGCTGTGGGACACGGCTACCGGCCTGTCCTACGACACCCTCCCTGTGGACGGTGTGACATCCATGGCGTTCAGCCCCGACGGGCTCGCCCTGGCCGCCGTGAACCACAAAGGTGCGCTGCGGCTGTGGGAGAACCACACCGGGACCTCGCGCACCATCGCCGTCGGCCTTACCGACAGCATGGCAGTGTCCTTCAGCCCGGACGGCCGCACGCTGGCCACCGGCAGCGATTCCGTGGTGCGACTGTGGAACACCGCCACCGGCACCATCCGCACCACCATCACCGACACCTATACCCGGGACTTTGTGGTAATCAGCTCTGACGGCCGCACTCTGGCCAGCACGGACGTCAACGGCAACGTGCAGTTGCGGGACACGTCCACCGGTGCCATCCGCACCACCATCACCGACGTCGGCCGCGGCGCGAAAAATGTGTTGTTCAGCTCTGACGGCCGCACTCTGGCCAGCACGGACCTCAACGGCAACGTGCAGTTGCGGGACACGTCCACCGGTGCCATCCGCACCACCATCACCGACGTCGGCCGCGGCGTGGTGTTCAGCCCTGACGGCCGCACTCTGGCCAGCACGGACCTCAACGGCAACGTGCAGTTGCGGGACACGTCCACCGGTGCCGTCCGCACCACCCTGACCAGCCCCCACGATGTTTCCGGCCCGCTGGCCTACGCTCCAGACGGCCGCACCCTGGCCGCCGCTACCGACAACGGCACGGTGCGACTATGGGACACCACCACCAACACCATCCGCGCCACCCTCAGCAACTACGGGGGTATGGTCCGCGCGGTGGCGTTCAGCCCTGACGGCCGCACCCTGGCCGCCACAGGCGAGAACGGTACGGTGCGGCTGTGGGACACCGCGACCGGCGGGGTCCGTGCCACCCTCATTGACAAGGCTGGCACCGTCTACGCGCTGGCGTTCGGCCCTGACGGGCACACCCTGGCCACCGCCGCCGAGGACGGGAAGGTACGGCTGTGGGACCCCACCACCGGTGCCGTCCGTAGCACCTTCACTGGCAACCTCGGTCCCGTTTACGCGCTGGCGTTCGGCCCCGACGGACACACCCTGGCCACCGCCGGTGGCGACGGCAAGGTACGGCTGTGGGACGTCTTAGTGCCCGGACCGGACACAGCGATCACGAGGATCTGCCAGGCACTGCACCGCAACATCACACCCGAGGAGCAGGCGGCGTACCTTCCGGAATGGTCCACTCACTCCATCTGCCCGTCGTGACCCGCCGCGCTCACCCACTTAGAGGTCCTAACAAAGGCGTTGGACGTGCCGGTGGGTGATCAGGCAGGTGGCGAGGTCGAGGAAGGTCTCGTGGATGTCGTCGCGTCGTTCCCAGCGGATGCGCAGGCGGCGGAAGCCGTGGAGCCAGGCGGTTGGGTCGGCCGCGCGGCGAGGTACCTGCCCGTGGCAGGTCCTTTTCCGCGCGGCCTCCCGCCGAACCGGACATGACGGTTTCCCTGTCATCC
>NZ_JBIWNZ010000043.1:0-43361 GCF_044767505.1 Kitasatospora sp. NPDC101235 | reverse complement strand
GGAGCGGATGATGCGGGACGCGAAGATCACGCAGATCTACGAGGGGACCAACCAGGTCCAGCGGATCGTGATGGCCCGCAACCTCCCGTAACCCGAAGCCGCAGCCCGAGGCCCCTCAACCCCGGGCTCGGCACTCACGGCCCCCGACCGCCGGTCCGCGGTCGGGGGCCGTGTTTCGTCCGGCGTCGAACCTTCCTGGACGTGGCGCCCCTCCCGGTGTCATAAATGATCGTCAATTCTTTGCAGGGGCACGACGATTGCGGGAGATCGACGATCATGAGCAGCACCCCCGAGCAGCACCCCGGCGGCAAGGTCTGGCTGGTCACCGGCGCCAACTCCGGCTTCGGCCGGGCGATCGCCGAGGCCGCGCTGGCGGCCGGTGACACCGTCGTGGCCGCCGCCCGGCGCCCCGAGACGCTGGCGGAACTGGCCGCCGCGCACCCGGACCGGCTCTTCCCGGTCGCCCTGGACGTCACCGATCAGGAGCGGATTCCGGCGGTCGTCGCGGAGACCGTCCAGCGGCACGGCCGGATCGATGTCCTGGTGAACAACGCCGGGCGCGGACTGGTCGGGGCCGTCGAGGAGTCCACCGACCGCGAGCTGCGGGACCTGATGGAGCTGCACTTCTTCGGCCCGGCCGCGCTCACCCGGGCCGTGCTGCCGCACCTGCGGGCCCAGGGCTCGGGCGCGGTGGTGCAGATGAGCAGCATGGGTGGCCGCTTCAGCTTCCCCGGGGTGGGCGCCTACTCGGCCACCAAGTTCGCCCTGGAGGGGCTGTCCGAGGCGCTGGCCAAGGAGGTGGCCGGCTTCGGGATCAAGGTGCTGATCGTGGAGCCCGGCGCGTTCCGGACCGGCTTCGCGGGTGGCGGCGCGCTCGCCCACTCCACCCCGATCGAGGCGTACGAGCCGATCGTCGCCCCGGTCCGCACCGGGCTGCCGGACACCGACGGCAAGCAGCCCGGCGACCCGGTGAAGGCCGCCGAGGCGATCCTGGCCGCGCTGGCCGCCGAGCGGACCCCGCTGCGGCTCGCGCTCGGCAGTGACGCGGTGGACGCCGTCCTCGGCACCCTCGACGAGGCGCGGCAGGAGGCCGAGGCCTGGGCGGCGGTCGGGCGCGGCACCGACTTCCCGGCCGGCGAGTAACCCGCCGGGCGGCCGGAAAGCCGCGCGGGGGAAGACCGCGCGGGGACGGCCGTGCGACGGAAAACCGCGCGACGGCGGGCAGTCGCGCTCCGTAGGCTGCCCGCCATGTCGACCGCGCCTCCCACGCTCCGCCTGGCCCCCCTCACCCCCGAGAACCTCGACGCCGCCCTCGCCCTGCGGGTCCGCCCCGGCCAGGAGGGCCTGGTGGCGCCGGTGGTGAAGTCGCTGGCCGAGGCCTATGTGCACGGGGAGACCGCCTGGCCCCGGCTGGTCCTGGACGGTGAGCGGCCGGTCGGCTTCGTGATGGCCTTCTTCGACATCGCCTTCCACCCCGACCGCCCCGACGACCGCCCCCGCTCGGGCCTGTGGCGGCTGCTGATCGACGCCGAGCAGCAGCGCGGCGGCTACGGCCGCTTCGCCGTCGAGCAGGTCTGCGCCGAGATCCGCCGCCGTGGCGGCACCCGAGCGACGGTCACCTACGTCCCGGGCCCGGACGGCCCGGCGGAGTTCTACGCCCGCCTCGGCTTCCGTCCGACCGGCGAGACCAGCGGCGACCAGACCGTCGCCGAACTGGACCTCCCGCCGCTCAGCTGAGCAGTGCCGCCGCCTGCTCCCGTGCCTGCCGCAGCCATCCGGCACGTTCGGCGGCGGGGGAGTCGGTGACCGTGCGGAACACCGTCCGCCGTACGTCGGTGACCCCGACGTACGGCAGCACGCAGGCTGCCCAGATCCGCTCCAGCGGGTCGCCGAACTCCTCGCGCTCCCGGGCCTCCGGGGTGTCCGAGGTGTTCAGCACCAGCGCCCGCCCGGCCCGCAGCAGCCCGGCCGGCTCGCCGTCGGCCGTCCCGAGCTTGTACGCGACGCCGGGGGCCAGCACCCGCTGCACCCAGCCGGTGAGCACCGCGGGCGGCATGCCCCACCAGTTGGGGTGGATCAGCACCAGCGCGTCCAGGGTGGCCACCTCGGCCCGGTGCAGGGCCAGGTGCGGATCCTCGGACCGCTCCGCCGCGGCCACCGTGCCGGTCTCCTCGGCGGTGAGCAGGGGTGCGAAGCCCTCCGCGCAGAGGTCGTGGGCGCGCACCTCGCAGCCGCGCCCGCGCAGTTCGTCCACCACGGCCCCGTACAGCGCGTGGTTGAAGCTGCCCGGTCGCGGATGCGCCAGGTAGACCCCGATCGTGCTCATCTTCCGTCCCCCTCGGGCTGGTTGGCGGGATTGATGCTACGGCCGACGGCTGCCGGGTAGGGTCGCGGACCATGACCGAGCCGGACTTCCTCACCGAGACCAGGGCGTTCTACGACGCCATCGCCACCGAGTACACCGACCTCTTCCGGGACCACTTGAGCCGCACGCCGATGGACCGGGCGATGCTGGCGCTCTTCGCGGACCTGGTCCGCGAAGAGCGGCCGGACGCCAGGACGGCCGAACTCGGCTGCGGCCCGGGCCGGATGACCGGACCGCTGCACCGGCTCGGCCTGGACGTGCACGGGATCGACCTCTCGCCGCGGATGGTCGAGCTGGCCCGGCAGGCCCACCCGGAGGTGCCGTTCAGCGTCGGCTCGATGTTCGACCTCCCCTTCCAGGACGGGGAGTTGACCGGCGTGGTGGCCTGGTACTCGATCATCCACACCCCGGCGGAGCGGCTGCCCGAGGTGTTCGCCGAGTTCGCCCGGGTGCTCGCCCCCGGCGGGCACCTGATGCTCGCCTTCCAGGTCGGCGACCAGCCCTCGCGCCAGGAGCGGCCCTTCGGGTACCCGGTGTCGCTGGACTTCCGCCGGCTGCGGCCGGAGCGCGTCGAGGAGCTGGCCCGGGAGGCCGGCCTGCCGGTCACCTCCCGTACGGTCCGCGAGCCGGAGGCGGACGAGAAGACCCCGCAGGCCTACCTGCTGGCCCGCAAGCCGAAGGCCTGAGGGCTCCTACGCGGCCTCCGACGAGGACGGCGGCTGCCCGGAGGCGGCCGCGATCACCTCGTCCAGCACCTCACGGGAGCGCAGCAGGTCGTTGATCGTCCGGTCGATCCGCTCGCGTTCCGCGGTGAGCTCGTCGACCAGCAGCGGGGTGGCGATCTCGCTCGGGCTGCCGTCGGAGTCCCGCATGCAGGGGAGGATCTTGTAGATGGTGCGGCTGTGCAGTCCCGCCGCGAACAGTTCCTGGATGTGCACGACCCGGTCGACGGCGGCCTCCGGGTACTCCCGGTGGCCGCCCTCGGTGCGGCGGGCGGCCAGCAGGCCCTGCTGCTCGTAGTAGCGCAGCGAGCGCTCGCTCACGCCCGTCCGCCGGGCCAGTTCGCCGATCCGCATGCCGTCCACCCCGTCGTCCCGGTCGTCGTCCCGCACCAAGGTCTGAAGCCGACCTCGATGGTAGCCACCCCGGCTCCGGCCGGGGAGGCGCGAACCGGAGCGCGCGACCGGACGGCACGGGATGACCGCGACCGGACGGCACGGGATAACACAGTCGCGTGCGACCTCACCCGTCCGGGGGTGGCGCGCGACGAACAGGCGATCGTGCCATGATCCCTGCATGGCTTCCAACGTTTTCTTCGACATCACGATCAACGACGAGCCGGCCGGCCGGATCGTCTTCAAGCTGTTCGACGAGGTCGTCCCCAAGACCGCCCGGAACTTCCGCGAGCTGGCCACCGGCCAGAACGGCTTCGGCTACGAGGGCTCCGGCTTCCACCGCGTGATCCCGGCCTTCATGCTCCAGGGTGGTGACTTCACCAACCACAACGGCACCGGCGGCAAGAGCATCTACGGCGAGAAGTTCGCGGACGAGAACTTCCAGCTCAAGCACGACCGCCCGGGCCTGCTGTCGATGGCCAACGCCGGCCGCAACACCAACGGCTCGCAGTTCTTCGTCACCACCATCGTCACCGACTGGCTGGACGGCAAGCACGTCGTCTTCGGCGAGGTCGTCGAGGGCATGGACCTGGTCAAGAAGATCGAGGGCCTCGGCTCGCAGAGCGGCCGCACCTCGGCCAAGATCACCATCGCCAAGTCCGGCGTGGTCGAGTAATCACCGCCGCCACCTGGCACACGCCGCCCCGGAGCGGGACGTCGGATCTTCCGGCCTCCCGCTCCGGGGCGGTTTCGTACCCGTTTCCACACCCGTTTCCGCGCCTGTTTCCATGCCTGTCTCCGCGGTCGGCCGCGGTGCGGCGGGCAGGGTAGCCCGGAGTGCGGCCGTCCGGGCCGGAACCGGGCAATCCTGCCGCCCTCCGTCGCCGGGGTCCTACGCTCGATTCGGACGCGGCCCCAGCTGCGGCCGAACTCGACTCCGCGGCAAGGTGGTTGACCGATGATGGAGCAGGGCGCCGACGACGGCGAGGTGACCTACGAACAGGTGACGGTGGTCTCCCTGGCCGGCTGTGAGCCGGTCGGCCCGGCGCGGTTCGCCGTCCGGGTCGCCCGCGAGGGCATGACCGTGAAGCGGGTGGCGGGCTACTGGGTGCACTGGGACGAGCGGTGGGGTGCGGAGGAGGTCCGCCACCACGCCCGCTGGGTCGCGGACGAGGAGTACGTGCGGCCGGACACCGGCAGCCTGGACGGCACCCTCGCGGTGATGGTCGCCGCCTACTGGACGGACCCGGCGGGCGCCTTCCCGCGCCGCCCCGGCACCGAGACCGTGGTGACCTTCCGGCCCGGCGAGACCGGGCACGAACTGGTGCTGGAGCAGCCCGCCCCGGCCGCCGCCCCGGCTGCCGCCCCGCACCGCCCGGCCTCGCTGTCGGTGCAGCTGACCCACGCGAGGTGGCTGAGCGGCGACGGGCAGCCGATCCACTACGGCTTCTCGGGCGCCACCGAGTCGGCCGGCGGCGAGGGGGAGTGGCTGGTCCGCTTCCCGGAGTGCGGCACCGGCCTGCTGCCGTACGTCTAGGACGTTCCGGAGGGGCTCGGAGCGGGCCGGGCGGGCACCGGCGAGGGCCCCCGACCACCCGCTCGCATCCCCACCTTGCGCGCCGGTGCGCCGGCCCAGATCTCCCCGGGCCCGGTCGAGCGGGTGAGCACCGCGTTGGCCCCGACGACGGTGCCCGCGCCGACGGTCAGCACCCCCTCCTTGCACACCACCTTGGCACCCGCGCACAGCACCGCGCCGTCCTCGACCACCACCCGCCGCATCGCGCTCTCCTCCTGCGGCACCCACGGATCCGCCCGGCCGATGGTCACGCCGTTGTAGAGCGTCACGCCGGCGCCGAGGGTGGTGTACGGGTGCAGCACGGTGCCGAAGCCGCGGTGGAAGACGACCAGTCCGGGCCCGATCTCGCAGGCGGCGGGCACCTCCATCCCGTAGAGCGCGAGCGCCTCCTGGACCAGGCGGCCCAGGAGGCGGTGGCGGCGGTGGCGGATCAGCGCGGTGACGAGTGACATCCACCCATTGTGGCGGCGTGGTCACGTGAAGTCACAGGGCTACTTGAACTCCGGCACCGCGGTGTCGTTCTTGAAGGCGTCGAAGACCTGCTTGGACTTGTTGGTGTCCCACAGCACGGCGGACTCGCCGGTCTTGGTCCGGTAGTCCGGGTTGCCGATCGGCACGGTCAGCGACTTGCCGCTGCCGCCGTTGACGTCCTTCATGGCGAGGAAGAGCGAGCCGAGGTCGGTCAGCCCGCAGTCCTCGTCGACGATCAGGGTGCCGAGCGCCGAGTCGACCAGCGGGTAGAAGGTGAACGGGTTCAGCAGGTTGCCCGGGGAGGCGGCCTGGTGGGCCAGGGCTCCGAGGAACTTCTGCTGGTTGCGCATCCGGCCGAGGTCCTGGTCGGCCATCTGGTGGCGCTGGCGGACGAAGGCCAGGGCCTGCTTGCCGCTGAGGGTCTGGTCGCCGGCCTTGAGGTCGAGCCCGGAGTCCTTGTCGTGAACTTCCTGGTCGATCTTCATCTCGACGCCGCCGATCGAGTCGACGATGCCGACGAAGCCGCCGAAGCCGATCTCGGCGTAGTGGTCGATCCGGAGGCCGGTGTTCTGCTCGACGGTCTGGATCAGCAGCCGGCCGCCGCCGTTGCCGAAGGCCGAGTTGATCTTCGCGGTGGTGCCCTTGACCGGCTTGCCGTTGCTGCCCGGGTGCTCGGGGATCGGCACCCAGGAGTCGCGCGGGATGCTCATCAGGGTGTTCCCGTTGTCCCCGACGTGCAGGATCATCATCGAGTCGCTGCGCTTGCCCTCGGTGTCGTGCCCGGTGTGCAGGTCGTCCTGCTCGGCGTCGGTGAGACCCTGGCGGCTGTCGGAGCCGACGATCAGCCAGTTGGTGCCCTTGCCCGCGGCCGGGCGGCCGGGGTAGTCGGCGAGCACGTTCTCGTGGTTGAGCTTGGAGTCCGCCCAGAACCAGGTGGAGACGGCGGTCACCATGACGGCGATCAGCACGCCGAAGACCGACCACTTCACGATCCGCCGCCGCGGCCAGCGCCGGGCCTGGGCACCGGCCGGGCGGGGGCCGCCGGGCCCACCCGGGCCACCCGGACGGCCATGACCGCCGGGACCGCCGGGACCGCCGGGACCGCCCGGGCCGCCGGGACGCCCCGGGCCGGAGGGACGGGCACCGGGTGCGCCGGCCCCCTGTGGCGGGACGCCGCCGAGCCGGGACGGCCCCGGCTGCCCCGGCTGCCGGGGCGCGGGTGCCCCCGGCCCGCGCGGGTTCAGCGAGGACGGCAGCGGCGGCTCGGCCGCGCCGCCGCTTCCGCCATACGGGTTCCCGCCGCCTCCGCCGTTTCCGCCGTACGGGTTCCCGCCGCCCCCCGGGCGGCCCTGCTGCCACGTGTTCATGCCGACGAGGATGCCCGACCCCGGTGGGGCTGACTCCCCCCGGGGGGTCCGCCAGGCCTCTTGTAGCAGTTTTGATGCACGTACCGGATCGTTCCGCCGCAACGTCCGGACACCCGGCGTTCCGGCTGCTGAAACGTTTCTTGACCAGCGCGAACACAGCGTGTTTGCATGCCAGGCATGGATCAGCGTTGGGCACTCACGCGTCGGCGGCACGTCGACCTGCGGCGCGGTGTGGCCTGTTCGCTCTGTCGCGGCTGACGCGCGCCCGTCGAGTCCCCGCACGTCCGCCGACGTAGCGCCCCCGGTGCCGCCTCCCGGCACCGCTCCCGTGCCGGCCCCCGGCACCACGCCCGGTACCGGCCCCCACCGCAGCGCCTTCCCCCCGCTGTGCCGCGCCGCCCCGCTTCCAGCCAGAGGTGAACCCATGGCCGTCGTCCTGTCCGTTTCCGGCTCCCCGTCCGCCACCTCCCGCACCACCCGCCTGCTGCGCCACGTCGACGCGCGGCTGACGGAGCGCGGCCACCACGTCGTCCCCTTCGAGGCCCGCAGCCTACCCGCGCACGCGCTGCTGTCGGGCGACTTCGACCACCCCGAGATCGTCGCCGTCACCGAGCTGTTCGCCCGCGCCGACGGCGTGGTCATCGGCACCCCCGTCTACAAGGCCGCCTACTCGGGCCTGCTGAAGGCCCTGCTGGACGTGCTCCCGCAGTACGCGCTCACCGGCAAGGCCGTCCTGCCGCTCGCCACCGGCGGCTCGCCCGCGCACGTCCTCGCGGTGGACTACGCGCTGCGCCCGGTGCTCAGCTCGATGGGCGCCGGCCACATCACCCAGGGCTGGTTCGTGCTCGACCGCCACATCACCGCCCGGGAGGACGGGACGACCCTGGTGGAGCGCGAGACCGAAACGCTGCTGGCCCCGGTCGTGGAGGGCTTCGCCACGGCCCTGGAACGCCTGTCCGCCCCCGCGCTGACGAGCTGACGGACCGTCGCCGCGGCCCGTACGGGGCGTCCCCGAGACGGGCCGCGGCAACCCCTAGGGGGACCCGCGCCGTGCCCCGTAGAACCTTGGTTGAGCGGCTTCATTCCGGCGGATGACGAGCCCTCCGCCGACGACTCCTAACGTGGTTCACACATCCCCACCCGCCAGGAAGCGGCCCGATCACGTCGGGTCCGGTGGCCAGGTCCACCGGGAGGGTGGAGACAACTCCCGGTCGAGGACTACCGCCTGCGCCATGTCGTGAGGCGGGCGGGCCCGTGAGGCTGGGGGCCAACGGGTGAGCGCATCTTCCATAGGAGAGTCCAGTGACGACGGCAGCAGCAGCCGTGTACGACCCCCAGCTTCCCGGCGGAACGTCCGCCGTCGCCGCGTCGGCCCGTCAGGTCACCAAGGCGTACGGCTCGGGCGAGACCAGGGTGACCGCGCTCGACGCGGTCGACGTCGACATCCAGCGCGGACGGTTCACCGCGATCATGGGCCCCTCGGGTTCCGGCAAGTCCACGCTGATGCACTGCCTGGCGGGCCTCGACACGGTCACCTCCGGGCGGATCTGGATCGGCGACACCGAGATCACCGGCCTCAAGGACAAGCAGCTCACCAGGCTCCGGCGCGACAAGATCGGCTTCATCTTCCAGGCGTTCAACCTGCTCCCGACCCTGAACGCGCTGGAGAACATCACGCTCCCGATGGACATCGCCGGGCGCAAGCCCGACCAGGCCTGGCTGGACCAGGTGGTGGAGACGGTCGGCCTGTCCGGCCGGCTCAAGCACCGCCCCACCCAGCTCTCCGGCGGCCAGCAGCAGCGCGTCGCGGTGGCCCGGGCGCTGGCCGCCCGCCCCGAGATCATCTTCGGTGACGAGCCCACCGGGAACCTCGACTCCCGGTCCGGCGCCGAGGTGCTGACCTTCCTGCGCCGCTCGGTCGACGAGCTGGGCCAGACCATCGTGATGGTCACCCACGACCCGGTCGCGGCCGGCTACGCGGACCGCGTGCTCTTCCTCGCCGACGGCGTGATCGTGGACGAGATGCACGCGCCCACCGCCGACTCCGTCCTCGAACGCATGCGCCGCTTCGACGGCAAGCGCACCAGCTGAGCGGCGGGACGACACCACCATGCTGCTCAAGACCTCACTGCGGAGCTTCTTCGCCCACAAGGGCCGGATGGCGCTCTCACTCATCGCCGTCGTGCTGTCGGTGGCCTTCGTCTCCGGCACCCTGGTGTTCTCCAACACCGCCACCGGCACCTTCGACAAGCTCTTCGCCGCGACCGCCTCCGACGTCTCGGTCCAGCCGCCCAAGCCGGCCGAGGACGAGGAGCAGCAGGCCGCCGTCAAGCCGCCGACCGTCCCGGTCGCGCTCGCCGACCAGGTCGCCGCGGTGCCGGGCGTGAAGAAGGCCGTCGGCCAGGTCATGGTCGGGAACGCGGTCCTGATCGACCCGGCCACCAACAAGCTGGTCGGCCCGACCAGCGGCGCGCCCACCCTGCTCGGCAACTGGACCGACACCCCGCGCAACCCGGTCACCATCACCTCCGGCCACGCGCCGCGCGCCTCCGGCGAGCTGGTGCTGGACGCGGACACCGCGAAGAAGGCCAAGCTCGGCCTCGGCGACCGGATCAGGATCGAGAACTCCGGCGGCCGCCACGACCTCACCATCGTCGGCATCGCCACCTTCACCGCCACCAACCCGGGTGCGGCGCTCGGCTTCCTGGACACCCCGACCGCCCAGCAGATGCTGCTCGGCGAGCCCGCCTACACCTCGATCGAGGCCTTCGGCGACGGCAGCCTCGGCAACGACCGGCTCAAGGCCGACACGGCGGCCAGGATCGGCGGCGGCTACCAGGTCAAGACCGCGGCCGAGCAGAAGGACGAGAACACCAAGCAGGTCGGCAGCAGCCTCAACTTCATGAAGTACGCGATGCTCGGCTTCGCCTTCGTCTCGGCGATCGTCGGCGCGTTCCTGATCGTCAACACCTTCTCGATGCTGGTCGCCCAGCGCACCCGGGAGATCGGCCTGCTGCGCGCCATCGGCGGCAGCCGGCGGCAGGTCAACCGCTCGGTGCTGGTCGAGGCGCTGATCCTGGGCGTGCTCGGCTCGACCCTCGGGGTGGCGGCCGGCCTGGGCGTCGCGGTCGGCCTGATCAAGCTGATGAACGCGCTCGGCATGGACCTCAAGGCGGCCGACCTCCAGGTCGGGCCGGACGTCTTCGCCGCCGGCTACGCGCTCGGCATCGTGGTCACCCTGGTCGCGGCCTGGTTCCCGGCCCGCCGGGCGAGCCGGATCTCGCCGATGGCCGCCCTGCGCGACCACGGCACCCCGGCGGAGGGCCGCGCCAACCTGGTCCGTACGGTCCTCGGCCTGCTGCTGACGGCCGGCGGCGGCGCCCTGCTGGTGCTCGGCGCGCGGGCGGAGAAGGCGGCCACCGGCGGCCAGTACCTGGGCCTGGGCGTGGTGCTCACCCTGATCGGGTTCGTGGTGCTCGGCCCGCTGCTGGCCTCGGCCGTCGTCCGGGTGCTCGGCGCGCTGCTGCCGGCGCTGTTCGGGCCGTCCGGCAAGCTCGCCCAGCGCAACGCGATGCGCAACCCGCGCCGGACCGGCGCCACCGCCGCCGCGCTGATGATCGGCCTGGCGCTGGTGATCGCCTCCTCGGTCTTCAGCTCCTCGGCGGTCACCTCGGCCAGCGCGCAGATCGACAAGTCGGTGGGCGTGGACTACATCATCGGCGGCCGTGCCGAGGTCACCACCGAGATGACGGACATCGTGCGCCGGACCCCGGGCATCGACCACGTCACCGTCCAGAAGGGCTTCCACGCGAAGGTCCAGCTGCCGGACGGACGGCAGGCGAAGACCGGCCTGGACGCCGTGCCGCCCGCCTTCTTCGGCACCGACTTCCACCCGACCGTCCGGTCCGGCGCGGTGGACTCGATCGGGCGCGGCTCGCTGGGGATCGGCGAGGCCTTCGCGAAGGACTTCGGCCTGAAGGTCGGGGACCGGGTGACCGTCGACTACGGCAGGGGCCGCACCCAGGTGCTGCCGGTCGGGGTGGTCTTCGCCAAGGGCGAGCTGTTCGGCAACGGCTCCTTCGTGGACCTGGACACCATGGCCAAGGCGGTCCCCGCCGCCGAGCAGCCGCCGGTGGAGACCGTCTTCGCCAAGGCCTCCCCGGGCGCAGACGTCGCCAGGACGCTGGCCGCCCTGCAGGACGGGCTCAAGGAGTACCCGCAGCTGACCGTCAAGGACCAGGCCGGCTACAAGGAGCTGGTGCAGTCCCAGGTCAACACCCTGCTCTACCTGATCTACGGGCTGGTCGCCCTCTCGATCACGGTCGCGGTGCTCGGCGTGGTCAACACCCTGGCGCTGTCGGTGGTCGAGCGGACCCGCGAGATCGGCCTGCTGCGGGCGATCGGGTTCTCCCGCCGCCAGCTGCGCCGGATGATCCGGCTGGAGTCCGTGGTGATCGCGCTGTTCGGCGCCGTCCTCGGCACCGGGCTGGGCCTCGCCTGGGGCGTCACCGTCCAGGGGGTGCTGCGGGACCAGGGCCTCGGGACGCTCTCCGTCCCGACCACCATGGTGGCGATCACGCTGGTCTCCTCGGTGCTGATCGGCCTGTTCGCCGCGCTCGTCCCGGCCTTCCGGGCCGGACGCATGAACGTCCTCGCGGCCATCGCGACGGACTGACCCGGCCCCGGGGGCGCCGGGCCCCGGAGCACGGGGGAACGGGGGACCGGGGCCGGGTGCGCACAGCACCCGGCCCCGGCGCCGTTCCCACTCCCGTCGGGAGGCTGCGGCCGACGTGCGTTCCGTTTCCCCCGTGCTGGGATGATCGTTCGATGTTCCCCTCGGACGCCCCGCCCCTGCCCAGCGCCGCGCCCCTCACCGTCGCGGCCGTCGTCCGCTGGCGCGCAGCCCGGACCGCCTGGCGGTTGGACGGCCGTTGGCTCGCGCTGGTGCCGATCGGGTTCGTGGTCCTGGCCAGTGCGGTGGAACCGGACGTGGGCCGGTGCAACGTCCAGAACATCTGCCGGGACAGCTGGGGCTCGGCGCTGGCCGGCTGGTCGGTGCTGGCCGAGGTGCTCCTGCTGGCCACCAGGGCCCGGGTCCGGGTGCTCGTCCCGCCGGTCGTCCTGGCACTGCTCTGGTACCTCCCGGAGGGCCTGGTCACCCCGCTCGCCCGCTGGTCGGCGGTGCTGCTCCACCTGCTGCTCACCGCCGTCCTGCTCGGCGCCGAGGCCGGC
Source organism: Kitasatospora sp. NPDC101235 (assembly GCF_044767505.1). Classification (NCBI taxonomy): domain Bacteria; kingdom Bacillati; phylum Actinomycetota; class Actinomycetes; order Kitasatosporales; family Streptomycetaceae; genus Kitasatospora; species Kitasatospora sp. NPDC101235. The sequence goes on along the minus strand of NZ_JBIWNZ010000043.1, from coordinate 31,235 downwards.
CGCCGCCGCGCCCGCCAGCAGCTGGACGAGCTGATGGTCCCGCCCGTGCCCTACCCCTGGACCACCGCCGGCGCGCCCTCGCCCGTCCACCGGGACGGCCCGCCCGTGCTGCGCCGCGCCCTCGGCGTCCTGCTGCTGGTGGTCGCCGCGGCCTTCCCGGTGTACGGCCTCTGGGCGCAGGCCCGGGCGGACGCCGCCGCCGAGCGGGCCACCCGGGTGACCGGCACCGCGGGCGGGAGCGACCGGGACGGCGTGCTGACCGTCCACTTCCAGCCGCCCGCCGGCGGCCCCGAGCGCACCGCCGCCCTGGACCTCTGGTGGCAGCGGCGGCCGCAGCCCGGCGAGCCCGTCCCGCTGCTGGTGGACGGCGACTCGGTGCGCGCCCTGGGCGACGACTACGACGTCTCCGGCCAGCTGAGCGCCGGCGGCCTGATCGCCCTGCCGGGCCTGGTGCTGCTCGGCTCGGCGGCCGCGGCGAGCGCCCGCCGGACCAGGCCCGCCTTCGTGGGCGCCGCCCCCGCGCTCGCCGTACAGGTGCGCGCCGACGAGCGCGGCGACCTGTTGGTGCTGCCGCTGGACGGTCCGCCGGACGGACCCGGGCTCTGGCGGCTGGTCGAGCGCGACCGCTACCGCTGGGCGAGCAAGGCAGCCCCGGACGGCGAGGGCCCGGCCTGGGTGCCCGAACACCTGGCGACCGAGGACGAGGACGCCGACTACCCCGACCCGGTGCTCGACCACGACGAGGAAGAGGAGGAGTACGAGGAGCTGATCCACCGGGCGACCCCCGCCGAGGCCGCCGAGTGGCTGGCCCGGGCCGGCCGCAGCGTGCCCGCCGTGCTCTACGGCGGTCCGGACGGGCCCGACCCCCAGCTGCTCGTCCGCCCCGGCCTGCTGGACGGCGACCCGCACTGGGTGGCGGCCGTGATCGCCCCCGCCGCCCGGGCCCCGCGCTTCGGCCGGCGCTCCGGGCGCTACCGCGAGCGCGACCTGGCCGTCGCCGCGCTGACCGCCGACACGGTCGCCGCCGCCCCCGAGGCCGGGCCGGACGCCGAGGCGCTGGCCGCCCGCCGCTGGGAGATGCCGCTGCCGCTGCGGGCGGGGGCCGGACCGCTGGCGGCGCTGCTGGTCGCCACCGCCGTCGTGCTGCTCGACGACGACGGCTGGTGGGAGGGGCTGCTGCGCCCGCTGTGGATCGGGTCGCTGGCGATCCTCGCCTGCGCCCAGACGCTGTCCTGGCAGCTGGTGGCCGACCGCAACGGCCTGCGGGTGGCCACCGCGCTGCGCACCCGCAGCTACCGGTGGACGGAGATCTCCGCGGCGGCGGTGCACCGGAACCTGCTCACCATCCGGCTGCGCGGCGGCCGGGAGTTCTCCTTCTTCAGCCGCCCGGCGGTCTGGCTGGCCGCCCTCTTCGGCGGCCGGTACGACCCGGTGGCGCTGGCCCGGACCGTCGCCACCGCCGCCCACCGTCCCGACCTGCGCCCGGCGCAGGCCCTGCCGGACCGGCTGGGCGGCCCCCAGCACCTGGTGAACCGGCTCGCACTGACCGGTTACGCGGTGTTCACCGTCGCCCACTACGCCCTCTGAACCCGCCCCGGAGGGGCACCGGATCCACACCGTTTCCGGGCTGCGCGTAAAGGGGAGTACGGTGTTCTTGATCACAGCACCGGTGGCGCGCCGCGAGGCGTCCCCGGCCGTCGGGACCGGGACAAGACGAGGACGCGTCCGCACCGGTACGGTTGGCCCCGATGAACACCAAGGCTGCTGAGGAGCTGCCGGCTGTTTCCGTGATCATGCCGGTGCTCAACGAGGAACGTCACCTGCGCACGGCGGTCCGGCGCATCCTGGACCAGGAGTACCCCGGGCCGATCGAGGTGGTGATCGCACTCGGCCCATCCACCGACCGCACCGCGGAGATCGCGGCCGAGCTGGCGGCCGAGGACGGGCGGGTGCGGACGGTGGAGAACCCCACCGGCCGGACACCGGCCGGGCTGAACGCCGCGATCCGGGGCTCCCGGCACCCGATAGTCGTGCGCGTGGACGGCCACGGCCTGCTCACCCCCGGCTACATCACCACGGCGGTCCGGCTGCTCGGCGAGATGGACGCGGCCAACGTCGGCGGCATCATGCACGCCGAGGGCGAGACCGAGTGGGAGAACGCGGTCGCCGCCGCGATGACCTCCAAGATCGGCGTCGGGAACGCGGCCTTCCACACCGGCGGCCTGGCCGGCCCGGCGGACACCGTCTACCTCGGGGTGTTCCGGCGCGAGGTGCTGGAGAAGCTCGGCGGCTACAACGAGGAGTTCATCCGGGCCCAGGACTGGGAGCTGAACTACCGGATCCGCCAGGACGGCGGCCTGGTCTGGTTCACCCCGCAGCTCAAGGTGACGTACCGGCCCCGCCCCTCGGTGCGGGCGCTGGCCAAGCAGTACAAGGACTACGGCCGCTGGCGCCGGGTGGTCACCCGCTACCACCGCGGCTCGGTCAACCTGCGCTACCTCGCCCCGCCGGTCGCGCTGGCGGCGGTCGTCCTCGGTCTGGTGCTCGGCGTCGCCGTCCACCCGGCCTTCCTCGCGGTGCCCGGCGCGTACCTGCTGGGCATCCTCGGCGGCGCGGCGGTCGAGGGCCGCGGACTGTCGTTCAAGGCCAGGACGCTGCTGCCGGTGGCCTTCGCGACCATGCACCTCAGCTGGGGGTTCGGCTTCCTGACCTCACCGCGCTCGCTGGCCCGAAGAGTGATCGCCAGCGTCGGCCCGTCCTCCAAGGACGTGCTCTCGAAGACCGGCTGATTCGTTTCGGCACCGCTGTCGTCGGCGTGCACGGCGACAGCTGAGGACGGGTCGGGTGCGGCCCGGACCGAGCCGGGCGCGGACGCCGACGAACCGGCCGCGGGCCTGCCTTCGCTACTTGGCGCAGACGTCGGTGTCGTCCGCCTGCACCCGCTGGAGGTCCTCGGGGGCCACGGTGGGCACCTCCGCCGGGCCGGCGGGGGCGGCCAGCACGTCCTTGCCGAGCACCAGCAGCAGCCCGCCCTTCGGGTCCGGCTTCGTGGCCGGCCGGACGGCGTCACCGGGCAGGCCGAGGGCGGCGGCCAGGGCGTTGGCCTGGGCCTCCTGGCCGGTCGGGTAGGACACCGTGGTGGTCTCGGCGAGCGGCGCGTCGCTGCCCACGGCGGCCTTGTCGAAGCCCTTCGCGCGGAGCTTCTCCACGGTCGGCCCGGACTGTCCGCGCTTGCCGCTGCCGTTGCGCACCGTCAGCTGGATGCCCTTGGTGGCGGGGGGCGGGGTGGTGGCGGTCGGGGTCGGCGACGCGGGCGCGGCGCCGGTGGCCGGGGCCTCGGGGGCGGGCGGGGCGGCGGTCTCGGTCAGCGAGCGGTCGCCCGCGATCATCGCGAACAGCTGCTGGGCGTCCGGCTGCTTGAGCACCAGCCGGTTCTCGTCCTTGGGGTCGTCCAGGACGGGGACGGTGGCGAAGGTGATGTTCTTGGTGTCCACCTTGCTGATGTCCAGCGCGAGGTCCTTGAGCTTGTCCACGCTGCCGATGCCGGAGTCCACGGTGAGCGCCTTGGTGGCGGCGTCCGCGAGCTTGTAGAGCTTGGTCGGGCTGGTCAGGGTGTCGTCGCTCTTGATCTTGCGGATCATCGAGCTGATGAACTGCTGCTGGAGCGGGATCCGGGTGAGGTCGCCGCCCTGGCCGACCGCGTGCCGGGTGCGGACGAAGGCCAGCGCCTCCTCGCCCTCGATCACGTGCCGCCCCTTGGTCATCTTGAGGTGGGAGCCCGAGTCGTCGATGTCCTTGGCCGCGCAGACCTCGACCCCGCCGACCGCGGTGGACAGGGTCTTCACCGCCTCGAAGTTGACCTGCACGAAGTGGTCGACCCGGATGCCGGTGGTCTTCTCGATGGTCTTCCAGGTGCAGCCCGCGTCGCGCCCCTCCTGGCCGAGGCTGTTGTTGAACATGTCCCGGGTCGAGCCCTGGATCTTCTTCCCCTGGGCGTTCAGGCACTCCGGGATCGGCACCATCAGGTCGCGCGGGAGGCTGACCACCGTCGCGTTGGAACGGTCCTTGGCGATGTGGAACAGCAGGGTGGTGTCGGCGTGCCCGGTGCTGCCCTCGTCACCGTACTCCCGCCCGAGGCCCTCCCGGCTGTCCGTCCCGATCACCAGGATGTTCAGTGCGTCCCCGGCGGCCGGGGGGCGCTCGGACTCGTCGCCCAGCTGGACCTTGACCGAGGTCAGGTTGTCGTTGAAGTGCCGGTACAGGTAGTACGCCCCGCCGCAGCCCGCCACCATCACCAGGGCGCCCGCCCCGGCCGTCCACTTGACCGCCCGTCGGCGCCGGTTGCGCTTGGCGAGCGCGGCCGCCCGCCGCCGGCCGTCCCGGCGGCCCTCCGCGGCCGGCGCCTCGGGCGCTTCGGCGGCCCGGCGGCGCTGGCGGGGGACGCCGGGGGCCGGGTCCATCCGGTACCGGCCGGCTTCCGGTTGCTCCTCGTGCACGGGGGTTCCCTACCTTCGACCGGTCACGGCTGCGGACCACCCGTACGGACGGGCCGGTCCGGACACAGTAGACGAGCCGAACGGGGGAGTCGTTCCCGATGTGATCTGTGCCATGTTCCGGCAGTGCGGAGGCAAATACCGCTCGCGGCCGAGCAATTGCGGAAGCAGCCGCAGTGGTCGGCGGCGCCGGCCGGAGCGCCCCGGGGGCGTCCGGGGGCGGTCGGCTCACTGCGCGACGCAGGCGTCCACGTCGGCGGTGCGCCCCTCGAAGGTGGGCGAGGCGTCCGTCGTGGGTGATGCGTCCGCCGCCACCTCGGCCGTCGGGTCCGTCCCGGTGTCCGCCCCCGGGTCCGCCGCCGTCCCCGGCGAGGGTTCCGCCCCCTGGACCGGGCCGGGCGAGGCCGTGGGCCCGGGCGGCCGGACGGCGACCGGCTGGTCGTCCCGCAGCGCCGCGAACAGCTGGCCGGTCTGCGGCTGCACGAACTCGTCCCGGTCCGAGTCGTAGCGGTACGGGCGGCGCGGTGCGGTCAGGAGGGCCACGTCCGCCGAGGGGATGCCGCGCAGGTCCCGGGTGAGGTCGTACAGCGCGGCGAGCGAGGACAGCCCGCCGTCCGCCCGGACCGAGGAGGTCGCGGCGTCCAGCACCGGCCACAGTTTCGCCGGGTTCAGCAGCACGCCCTGCGACTGCACCTTGCGGACCAGCGAGGCCAGGAACTGCTGCTGGCGGCCCATGCGTTGGGTGTCGCTGCCGTCGCCCAGGCTCTCCCGGGCCCGGACGTAGCCGAGCGCCTGCTCGCCGTGCAGGCTCCGTCGGCCGGCCGGCAGGTCGAGCTTGGCGTCCTTGTCGTGGATCGGCTGCGGCACGCACACCTCGACCCCGCCGATCGCGTCCACCATCGTCTTGAAACCGCTGAAGTCGAGGATCATGTAGTGGTCGATCCTGATGCCGCTCAGCTGCTCGACGGTCCGGATCGAGCAGGCCGGACCGCCCGTCTGGAAGGCCTGGTTGAACTGCATCAGCGCGGGCTTGCTGCGGGCGCCGTCCGACTGCTCGCAGGCGGGGACGGCGACCATGACGTCGCGCGGGACGGAGACCGCGGTCACGCGCTTCCGGTCGGCGGCCAGGTGCAGCAGGATCGTGGTGTCCGAGCGCTGGCCGCCCGCCTCGCCGCCGTACGCGCCGTTCGCGCCGGAGCGCTCGTCGCTGCCGATCAGCAGGAGGTTCTCGGCGCCGTGCGCTCCGGCGGTGCGGCCCGGCCGCTCGGCCTCCAGCTGGGCGAGCAGCCGGTCGGTGGCCGAGTCGGTGCGGATGTTGCCGTCCAGCTTGCGGTAGGCGATCCAGATCAGCGCCCCGGTGGCGACGAGCAGGAACGCGCCGGCGCCGGCGGTGGCCGTCAGCCACCGCCGGCGCGGGCGCGGGCGTCCGGTCCCGCCCGCAGGGGTGTCCGTCGGAGGGCCGTCCTGCGCGGGGCCGTTCTTCGGGGGAGGGGCGGTCGGGGGGTGCTCGGTGTCATCCTCGGCCATGGCAGCGATCCCTACCCGCCAGGGCCGGGCCGGGGGTTAGCCGAGGCGCAGCGTCACCCGTTCGGATTCCGTTCGCTTCTCCCACTGCCCGGCGTCCAGCGCCTGCGAGTTGCGGCACAGCACCACCGAGGCGCCGGCCGCCAGCGGCGCCAGCAGACCGGCCTCCAGGCCCGCCCAGTCGTCGTACGGGAGGGTGGACAGAACCCGGTCGCCGGGCTTCAGGCCGAGCCGCACCGCGCCCTCCCGGGCCAGTGCCACGGTCTGCTCGCCCGTCAGCTTCAGCGGCAGCCCGTCCACCGCGGTCTCCAGTGCCTGCCCGTCCGGGGCGACGGGGGAGTACGGCGCGAAGCGGTCGCCCTGGCCGGGCACCTCGGCGGCGTAGTCGAGGAAGCCGTCCGGGCGCTGCGGGAAGCGGCCGCCGAGCGGGCGCAGCGCGAGCGCGACCCGCTCGCCCTCGCAGGCCTGGGCGGCCTCCAGTCCGTCCGGGCCGCTGACCACCAGGTCGGCGGCGGCCGGGTCGCCGCTCGGCACCGCCGTCACCCCGACCGACCAGCAGGCCAGCAGCCAGACGGCGCTCTGCCAGTGGGCGGGCAGCAGCAGTGCCGCCCGGTCGCCGGGGCCGGCGTTCAGCTCGTCCTGGAGGAGGTTGGCGGTCTTGGCCACCCAGTTGTCGAAGGTGCGGGCGGACAGCTCCACCCGTTCGCCGGTGGCGTCGTCGTAGAAGGTGACCAGCGGGGCCGCGGGATCGACCGAAGGGGTGCCGCCGCGCAGGAATGCGTGCAGCAGCTCGACGGGGGTGCGGGCATCGGCAGCGAAAGGCGCAGTCATGGTGCGCCCCAGCCTACGGCCTTCGGGTGGGAGGCCGGGAGGGGCGGCCGAACGGGCGCGGAGCGGCGTGCGGGCGGTCCGGTTTGCGGCGACGATCCGTTTCATGCGCCTCTCACTCCCAGCCGCCCTGCTCGCCGGCTGCACCACTGCCCTCCTCATCCAGCCCGCCGCCACCGCGACCCCCGAACCGATACCGCAGCGCCGTGACTTCGCCGGCGGCGGCTCGACCACCTCCTTCCCGCTGCCCGCCGGGTCCGGCCTCGCCCCGCGCGGCACCGATCAGTTCGAACTCCTCGGCCTCGGCTGGGACGGCCCGGCGGACGCACTCGCCGGCGCGGTGGTCCGGGTCCGCACCCGGGACGCGGCCACCGGCCGCTGGACGGACTGGCACCGGCTGGAGGCCGATTCCACGGACGGCCCCGACCACGCGGCGCGCGGCGCCACCGCCCCGCTGTGGACCGGCCGCAGCAACGGCGTCGCGGTCGAGGTCCGGCCCGGGCCCGCCGGAGTGCCGCCCGGGCTGCGGCTCGACCTGGTCGACCCGGGGAACGGCGCCGCCTCGACCGCCGCAAAGATCCTGCCCGCGGAGCCGCCGACGGGGTCGTCCGCGGAGCCGCCGGCGGGGTCGTCCGCCGAGCAGCCCAAGGGCCAGGCTCCGCGCCCGGCGATCGTCACCCGGGCCGGCTGGGGCGCCGACGAGTCACTGCGCGACCCGGACTTCGTGTACACCGGCCCGGTCCGCGAGGTCTTCGTCCACCACACCGACACCGCCGCCGACTACGCCTGCGGCGACGCACCCCGGGTGATCCGGGCGATCTACCAGTACCACGTGAAGACCAACGGCTGGCGGGACGTCGGCTACAACTTCCTGATCGACCGCTGCGGCACCGTCTACGAGGGCCGGGCCGGCGGCGTCGAGCGGCCCGTCCACGGGGCCCACACCCTCGGCTTCAACACCGACTCCGCCGGCATCGCCGCGATCGGCAACTACGTCGACGACCAGCCGGCCCAGCCCCTCCTCGACGGCCTCGCCACCATCGCCGCCTGGAAGCTCGGCATCACCGCCCAGCCCGCCGGCGGCCGCACCAAGCTCACCTCCGGTTCCTCGGCCAGCCGCTACCCCAAGGGCACCGTCGTCGACTTCGACGCCATCTCCGGCCACCGCGACGCCGTCGCCACCGAATGCCCGGGCACTGCCCTCTACGCCCGACTCCCCGACCTGCGCGCCACGGCGGCCGGCCTCCAGGCCTCCTGACCCCCGCCGCCTCCTTCCTCCCCGTCTCCCTCCTTCCCCGTGTCCCGACAGGGGCGCGGGGAACTGCGCGTTGCGGAAGGCGACTCGGGCCGCTCGACCCCGGTGCCCGGTCGCCGCCCCTCCTGGTCCGTCCGACCCCCCGCGTATCGTTCATATCCGGAGGCAACACAGGAGGCGACAGCAGTGGAAGCAGTACGGCGCTGGCGCCCGGCCTTCCCGCTGGACGTCGCCCGCACCCTGCTCCCGCTGCGCCGCGGCCCCGCGGACCCGGCGTACCGCAGCACCGGCGACGGCGCCGTCTGGCGTGCCTCCCGCACCCCGGCCGGCATCGGCACCCTGCGCGTGCTGCCGCGTCCGGCCGCCGGCGAGGTGGAGGCGAGCGCCTGGGGCCCGGGCGCGGACTGGCTCCTCGACCGGCTCCCCGCCCTGCTCGGCGCCGAGGACGCCCCGGAGGCCCTGGTCCTGCCGCCCGGCCCGCTGCGGGACGCCCAGCGCCGTACCGCCGGAGTCCGGCTGACCAGGACCGGCCTGGTGCTGGAGTCGCTGGTCCCGGCGATCCTGGAGCAGAAGGTCACCACCGACGAGGCCTACCGCGCGTGGCGCATCCTGCTGCGGGACTTCGGCACCCCGGCGCCGGGACCGGCCGAGGGCATGCGGGTGGCGCCGTCGGCCCGCGAGTGGGCCATGGTGCCGAGCTGGGAGTGGCACCGGGCGGGCGTGGACCCCAAGCGCTCCGCGACGATCATGCGCGCGGTCCGGCTGGCGCCGCGACTGGAGGCGGCCTCGGCGATGGGCCACGAGGAGGCCTTCGCCCGCCTCACCACGGTTGCGGGCATAGGGGTCTGGACGGCCGCCGAGACCCTGCAGCGCAGCAACGGCGATCCGGACGCGGTCTCGGTCGGGGACTTCCACCTGCCCAACCTGGTCGGCTGGGCGCTGGCCGGCCGACCCCGCAGCGACGACGCCCAGATGCTCGCCCTGCTGGAGCCCTACCGTCCCCAGCGCCACCGGGTCTGCCGCCTCCTGCTGTCCACCGGCGCCCGCGCCCCCCGCTACGGCCCCCGCCTGACCCCCAACGACCACCGCCACCGCTGAGGTGATCCTCGTCGTGAAGGTGGGCAACCGCCGCGAGACCTGCCGAAGCCCCTGATTCCTACCGCACCTCGATGAAGGCGTCGGCCCCGCGTTCGGGGCGGGCCTTCGGCGGCTCCGCGGGGCGGCCGACGGCGACGGCGCCCATCGGGTCCCAGCTGTCCGGGAGGTCCAGCGCGGCCCGTACGGTGTCGCGGCAGAACATGGTGGACGAGACCCATGCGGAGCCGTAGCCCTCGCCGGTGAGGGCGACCAGCAGGTTCTGCACGGCGGCGCCGGCGGCGACGGCGAACATCTCCCGTTCGGCGGTGGCCCGGCGCGGGTCGGGGTAGTCGTGCGAGCCGTCCGTCACCAGGCAGGGCACCACCAGGTACGGCGCGTCGCGCAGGACGTTGCCGCGGGCGGTGCGCCGGGCGATCTTCGCCTCGTCCCAGCCGTCGAGTTCGCGCAGGTCGCGCTGCCAGGCGTCGAGCATCGCGTCGAGCAGCCGTACCCGGGTGTCGGGCGACTCCAGCAGCACGAACCGCCACGGCGTGGTGTGGTGCGGGGCGGGCGCGGTGACGGCGGCGGCGACGGCCCGTCGGACGGCGGCCGGGTCGACCGGCTCGGCGGTGAAGGAGCGGACGGTGCGCCGCAGGGTGACGGCCTGCCGCAGTGCCTCGGAGGTGCCGAGCCGGAACATGTCGTCCACGGCGGGCCGGACCAGCGGCCGGGTGCCGTCGCCGTCCTCGGCGGTGACCAGGTGCCCGAGTCCGCGCACGACCGCCACCGGAACGCCGGTGGCCTTGCCCTTCACCAGGTCGGCGGCGGCGGCGAGTTCGTCGGCCGTCGCCGTGACGGTCATCTCCAGCTCGTTGCCGTGGCTGTCGGTGCGGCCCCGGTGGTCCTCCAGCACGGAGAGCCCCGCGGCGCCGATCGCGACGTCGGTCAGCCCGTTGCGCCAGGGCCGTCCGAAGGTGTCGGTGACGACGACGGCGAGCCGGCGGCCGGTGAGCCGCTGGAGCCGGGCCCGCAGCACCCGGGCGGAGGCGTCCGGGTCCTCGGGCAGCAGCAGCACGGTGCCGGGGGCGGTGTTGGAGGCGTCGACGCCGGCGGCGGCCATGACGAAGCCGTTGCGGTTCTCCACGATCCGGGCCGGCCCGCGCCGGGCGACCACCCGGACGGACTCGGCGTCGATCGCGGCCTCGCGGTCGACGGCGTGCAGCAGCCGGCCCTCGGCCTTGCTGACGATCTTCGAGGTGACCAGCAGGATGTCGCCGTCCCGGTACGTCCCCGCCTTGGCGATGAGTTCGCCGAGGTCCGCCCCGGCCTCGATCTCGGGCAGTCCCCCGACGCCGAGGATTTCCAGCGTCACTTCCGCACCTGCTCCGCCAGAGCCAGCGCCGTGCGCGCCATCTCGGCGGTGGCCTCGACATCGGTCATCAGCAGCGGGACGGCCCGGCAGGCGATCCCGGCGGCCTCGACGGCGGCCACCGAGGACTCGTCCACGGTGTCCACCAGCCACCCGTCCACCAGCTCCGCACCGTAGTTCAGCGCGACCGCCTCGGCCGTGGCCTCGACGCCGACGGCGGCGAGCACCTTGTCGGCCATGCCGCGCACCGGCGCCCCGCCGATGATCGGGGAGAGCCCGACCACCGGCGCGGGCGCGGCGGCGATGGCCTCCCGGATGCCGGGGACGGCGAGGATGGTGCCGATCGAGACCACCGGGTTGGACGGCGGGAGGAGGATGACGTCCGCTCCGGCGATCGCCTCCAGCACGCCGGGCGCGGGCTTGGCGGTGTCCGCGCCGACCGGGACGACCGCCTCGGCGTCCACCGCGGCGTGCAGCTTGACCCAGTACTCCTGGAAGTGGACCGCCCGGGTGCCCTGCTCGTCGGTGATCCGCACGTGGGTCTCGACGCGGTCGTCGCTCATCGGCAGCAGCCGCACGCCCGGCTTCCAGCGCACGCACAGCGCTTCGGTGACCTGGCTGAGGCTGTACCCGGCGGTGAGCATCTGGCTGCGCACGAGGTGGGTGGCGAAGTCCCGGTCGCCGAGCCCGAACCACTCGGGGCCGACGCCGTACTCCTTCATCTCGGCCTTGATGGACCAGGTCTCGTCGGTCCGGCCCCAGCCCTGCTCCTCGTTGATGCCGCCGCCGAGGGTGTACATCACGGTGTCGAGGTCGGGGCAGACCTTGAGGCCGTAGAGGTGGATGTCGTCGCCGGTGTTGCCGATGACGGTGATCTCGTCCTGCGGTCCGACCGCCGCGCGGAGTCCGCGCAGGAAGCGCGCTCCGCCGATTCCGCCTGCCAGTGCCACGATGCGCATGGGTTCATCCTGCCACGGTCCGACTTTCCGTCAGCCCGTGATCAGTGCGACTCGGCCTGCGCCTGCTGCTCCGGGTGCTGCTCGGGGACGGCGGTGGCGCCGTACTGGTTCATCTCGGTCAGGCCCGGGGCGTAGAGGTGGATGGAGACGGCGGGTTCGAGCGCGCCGTTGACGACCTCGTGCAGGTAGCCGGAGGAGAACACCCGCCGCGTGCCGGGCCGCAGGGTGCGGGCGACTGCGCCTCCGGGGGTACCCCCGGCCGAAGGCTCGGGGAGGGTGAGGGAGCGCTCGATCAGCTCGCCCTCGACGACGCTCATCACGCCGGAGGACTCGCCGTGGTCGTGGAAGCCGCTGGACTGGCCGGGCAGCCAGCTGAGCAGCCAGACCTCGTAGCCGGGGCCGGTCTCCAGCCGGGCGTACCAGCGGGTCAGCGCGTCGTAGCGGACCAGCGGCTCCCAGCGGGCGCGGTCGGCGGCGATCTCGCGCACCAGCCGCGCGTACTCGGCGACGGTGGTGGGGTGGGCCGGCAGGTCGGTGCGGGCCAGGTGCGGGAAGGCGAGCGGGTCGCCCGCGATGGAGACGTCGCTGAGGCCGTCGGCCCACTGGAGGGTCCGGGCGTCGGTGGGGCCGCCGGTACGGACGGTGGCGGGGCCACGGCGGGCGAGCTTGTTGCGGTCGCGGTTCCGCTTGCGGATGCGGATCATGCGCACGGGAGTCGTCCTCGGAAGTGTCGGCTGGTTCGTCGGGATCAGCCGGATCCGGGATGTCCTGGGGCGGGAATCGCGGGCGGCCTCTGTGCTTCCTGGGGCGGCGCGCGGTGGGACGCGGGCGCCTAGATACAGCAGGAGCAGAGGCGACAACAAGAGTTCACGGCACGGCGGAGGGTGGAACCGCTCCGGGGGCTGGCGAACTCTGACATAGGGGCAAGGACACCGCATTCGCGGGGCCGGTGTCAAGCCGAAGGATGCGGCATTCGAGTGGGTTAGGTCCGGATCTTGCCCGGATGGGGTGATTCATCACTCTCTATGTTTCGATGGGAAGATCGTCGGGAAGGCAGGCCGATGACCGGCCTGTGGCGGTGACCGGCCGTCACTTGGTGAATGGTTGCGGATGATTCGGCACTGTTCGGGACCTTGAGACAGAAGGTCCGGTGTGTCCGGATATGTACACTATTCGTAACGGCTTGGTGCCAGGGAGTGAATCCCGGCCCCAATACCAGAGCTCGGCTTGACTGGGCCAGAGTGACGCAACTGTAATTTCACTCGTGTCGTCAGCCGCAGGAGGCAACGGCAACCACGGGGACGCCAAGTAGGGGCAGAGGAGGCGCGCCACATGAGCGAGCTCTTTGAGCTGTTGATCGGGGACGGCATCGCGGAGGACGAGGAGGAACTCGGTTGGCAGGAGCGCGCGTTGTGCGCCCAGACCGACCCCGAGTCCTTCTTCCCCGAGAAGGGCGGCTCGACCCGCGAGGCCAAGAAGGTCTGCCTCGCCTGCGAGGTCCGCTCGGAGTGCCTGGAGTACGCCCTCGCCAATGACGAGCGCTTCGGCATCTGGGGCGGCCTCTCCGAGCGCGAGCGCCGCCGGCTCAAGAAGAGCGCGGTCTGACCGGGGCGGCCCCCGGCCCCGCTGACCTTTCGACAGCGACGGACAACCGCACAGCCGTACGGGCGCCTCACCGCGATGGTGGGGCGCTTTCGTGTTCCCGGAGCCCCCTTCACCGCCTCCGCACGCACACCCCGGACGAGGCGGCCACCCGGAGCCGTTAGTGTGGTGCGCCATCCGGTTGCCGTTCACCGGCTGTGTCCACCGAGAACTGGGGCCCGCGCACTCGATGACCGTCTACAGCCACCAGAGCGGCTTCACCGCTTCCCGGCCGCCCGCCTACCCGCGCCACCTGGTCACCGCCGTGATCGTCTCGCACGACGGTGCCCGCTGGCTCCCGCAGGCCCTGGCCGGCCTGCTCGGTCAGGACCGCCAGGTCCAGCGGATCCTCGCGGTCGACACCGGATCCACCGACAACTCTCCGCAACTGCTCACGGACACCCTCGCCGACTGGCTGCCGGGCAGCGGCCCGCTGGTCCTCGGCCGCCGGGCCGGCTTCGGCACCGCCGTCGCCGAGGCCGTGTTCAACAGCCCGCCGCTGCGCCCCGAGGACCTGCCGTACCGGCTCGACCCCTCCGGCTACGACCCGGTCACCGGCGGCTGGGACGACTTCGGCGACCCGCTCGCCCAGGAGGACGATCTCGGCCGCGGCGGCCCGCGCGAGACCCGGCCGGTCGAGTGGCTCTGGCTGCTGCACGACGACTGCGAGCCGCAGACCGACGCGCTGCGCCGACTGCTCCAGGTCGCCGACTCCACCCCCAGCGCCGCCGTGGTCGGCCCCAAGCTGCGCAGCTGGTACGACCGCCGCCAGCTGCTGGAGGTCGGCGTCACCATCGCCCGCTCCGGCCGCCGCTGGACCGGCCTCGACCGCCGTGAGCAGGACCAGGGCCAGCACGACCAGGTCCGCCCGGTGCTCGCCGTCTCCAGCGCCGGCATGCTGGTGCGCCGGGACGTCTTCGAGGAGCTCGGCGGCTTCGACAAGGCCCTCCCGCTGATGCGGGACGACACCGACTTCTGCTGGCGGGTCAACGCCGCCGGCCACCGGGTGGTGGTCGCCCCCGACGCCGTGCTGCGGCACGCCGAGGCGGCCAGCCGCGAGCGCCGCGCGATCGACTGCGGCCCCTCCCACCCGCACCGGGTGGACAAGGCCGGCGCGGTCTACACCCTGCTCGCCAACTGCAAGGGCGTGCTCTTCCCCTACGTCCTGCTGCGGCTGGTGCTCGGCACCCTGGTGCGGGCCGTGACCAACCTGCTCGGCAAGGACCCGCGCCAGGCGTTCGACGAACTCGCCGGCCTCGGCCACGAACTCGTCCGCTTCCCGAGGCTGATGGCCTCGCGCAAACGCCGCGCCCGGTCCAGGGCGGCGGACGCCCTGGACGACCGCACGCTCTTCCCGGCCCCCGGCGCCACCACCCGGCTGGCGGTCGAGGGCGTCATCGGCTCGCTCGGGATAGGGGGCGGCGACGACACCGGCGGCCGGCACGGCTCGGCCGAGGCCGGCGGCGACGAGGACGCCGAGGACCTGGTCGTCGAGCAGTTCGCGCTGCTCAAGAAGCTCGCCCGGCGCCCGGCGCCGGTGCTGTTCGCGGCCCTGCTGGTGTTCGCCCTGGTCGCCTGTCGCAGCCTGCTCGGCAGCGGGGAGCTGTTCGGCGGCGCCCTGCTGCCCGCTGCCGACGGCGCCGGCGGCCTCTGGTCGATGTACGCGGACGCCTGGCACCCGGTCGGCACCGGCTCCACCGCCGCCGCACCGCCGTACCTCGGTGTGCTCGCGGTGCTCTCCTGGCTGCTGTTCGACCACGCCGACCTCGCGCTCACCCTGATCGTGGTGCTCGCCGTCCCGCTGTCCGCGGTCAGCGCCTACCTGGTGTCCCGGCCGCTGCTGGACTCCAAGCTGGTCCGCGCCTGGGCCAGCGCCACCTACGCGCTGCTGCCCGCCGCGACCGGCGCGCTCGCCCAGGGCCGGATCGGCACCGCCGTGCTCGCCGTGCTGCTGCCGCCGCTGGCCCGCGCAGCCGCCATCGCGGCCGGCCTCGGCATCCGCGACGAGAGCGCCGCCAAGGGCGCCCGCCCGGGCTGGCGCCCGGTCTGGATGACCGTCCTGCTGCTCACCCTGGCCACCGCCTTCGTCCCGATAACGTGGGCGCTCGCGGTGCCGCTCTGCCTGGCGATGCTGGCCGTCGCGGTGCTGCGCGGCGGCGCCTTCGGCTCCGGCGGTACGGCGCTGCGGCTGCTCGGCCTGCGCGTCCTGGTGATCCTGGCCGTGCCGGTCGCGGTGCTGGCCCCGTGGTCGCTCAAGGTGCTGTCGCACCCGCAGTGGCTGCTGCTGGAGGCCGGGCTGCCCGGCCTGCACGGCACCGGTGCGAGCGCGGCCGGCCTGCTGCTGGTCAACCCGGGCGGCGCCGGGGTGCCGCCGATCTGGCTCTCGGCGGGTGTCGTGCTGGCCGCGCTGGCCGCGCTGCTGCGCGCCGACCGCCGGCGCGCGGTGCTCGCCGCCTGGGGCGCGGCCGGCGCCGGCCTGGTCTTCGCGGTCGCGGTGGCGGGCACCTCCGTCACCCCGGCCTCCGGCGGCCCGGCGGTGCCCGCCTGGGCCGGACCGGCCACCCTGATCGCGGGAATCGCTCTGCTGGCCGCCGCCGCGATCGGCGCCGACGGCGCCAACGCCCGGGTGGCCGGGATCGCCTTCGGCTGGCGCCAGCCGGTGGCCGCCCTGGTGGTGGCGGCGGCCGTGCTGGCTCCGCTGGGCACCGGACTGTGGTGGGCGCTGACCGGCGCCGGCGGTCCGCTGCACCGCGGCCAGGCCGACCAGGTCCCCGCGTTCATCGCGGAGGAGGCCGGCACCACCGACCGGGCCCGCACCCTGGTCGTCACCGGTGAGAAGAACGGTGGCGCGGTCCGCTACACCGTGCTGCGCGGCGCGGGTCTGACCCTCGGCCAGGCCGAGTCCACCGTCGACCCGGCGACCGGCACCCAGGACGGCCTGAACAAGGTGGTCGGCAGCCTGCTGGCCGGCTCCGGCGCCGACCAGGCGAGTGCCCTGGCCGGCTACGGCATCGCCTACGTGCTGGTCCAGCAGCCGGTGGTCGACGTCTTCAAGGACGTCCTGGACACCACCCCCGGTCTGGTCAAGGCCAACCAGGACGGCGCCGCCGCGCTCTGGCAGGTCAACGGCACCCCCGCGGTCCGCGCGGTGATCACCGCCCCGGGCGCCAACCCGGTGGTCGTCCCGTCCGGGGCCCGCGACCTGTCCGCCACCGTCCCGGCCGGCCCGGACGGCCGGGTGCTGCGGCTCGCCGAGTCCGCCGCCCCGGAGTGGAAGGCCACCGTGGACGGCACCGCCCTGGAGTCCACCACGGTCGACGGCTGGGCCCAGGGCTTCAAGCTCCCCGCCGCAGGCGGCAAGCTGACCGTCACCCGGGAGGGCGGCGCCGCCCACACCGGCTGGATCTGGGCCCAGGTGCTGCTCGGCCTCACCATCCTGGTGCTGGCCCTGCCCGGCCGCCGCAGCCACAAGGACGACGACCTGCCCGAGGAGGTGGTGGCCGCCGCCGCGCTGGCCGCCGCCGCCCAGGCGCAGGCCCCGGCCCCCGGCAGCCGCCGGGCCCGCCGGATGGCCGAGCGCGGCGAGGGCGGCGAGGGCGCCGAGGGCGGTGCCGAGGAGTCCGGGGTGTACGACAAGCCGGGCGCGATCCCGGCGCAGTCGACCGGCGAGCCGGTGACCGGAGCCGTCCAGGCGGCCGCCGCCGTCCAGGACACCGAGCAGTACGCCGACCCGTACCAGGCGTACCAGCAGGCCGACCCGTACAGCTACGACCAGTACGCGGCCCAGCAGCCGGCCGCCGCGCCGTACGGCGGCCAGGGGTACGGCGGCCAGGGCTACGACGCCCACGGGTACGACAGCCGGCAGGGCTACGAGCAGCCGTACCAGCCCGAGCAGCAGCCGTACGGCTACGACGCCCACGGGTACGACGGCCGTCAGCAGCAGCCGGACCAGCAGCCCTGGCTGCCCGGTCAGCAGCAGAGCGAGCCCTACTACGACCCGAACGACCCCAACGGCACCGGCCACTCTCCTGGGGATTACCGTCCGCACCAGCACGGATCGGGGAGCTGACCCGCGATGAAGAAGCCCGCATTCAGGAAGAAGTCCGGCGCCGGCGAGGCCGCCGAGCCGGCCGGGCCCGCCTTCGCGGCGGAGCCGTCCGGGCCGGCCGCGGCCGCCCGCCCCGGCCGCAGCCGGTTCGCCGGGGGGGCCGGAGCCGGCGGCGCGGCCAAGACCACCCAGTCCCTGCTCGCCGCGGCCGTGGTGCTCGCGGCGGTGTTCGGGATCGCCGAGCTGCGCCCGCCGGCCGCCCCGGCCAAGGCGGCCGCCGGAGCCGCCCCGACCACCGCGCAGGTCGAGCGGACGTCGGCGGTCTGCCCGCAGCCGATCCAGGGCCTGACCGGTTCGACCACGCTCACCGCCTACACCCCGCCCGGGACGGGCTCCGCCACCGGCGGGGCCGGCTGGCTCTCCGACGCGGCCGCACCCGCCGTGCCCGCCGCCCAGCCGACCGCCGCCCCGGCGGCACCCGCCGCCCCGGCCCCGACCGGCTCGGGAGCCCCGGCCCCGACCGGTTCGGGCACCCCGAGCGCCCCGGCCCAGGACAAGAACGCGGCGCCCGCCGACGCCCGGCTGACCCTGCCCAAGCCCGGCACCCCGGCCACCGGCCCGGCCGGCAACGGCGACGCCGCGCCCGGCACCGGGGCCGTCGCCACCGGCGCCCTCGCCCCCGGCTTCACCGTCACCCAGACCACGGTGGTCACCGAGCAGCGCGGCCTCGGCCTGTCCGGCCTCACCTGCACCCCGGCCGGGACCAGCTTCTGGTTTGCCGGGGCCAGCACCGCCGGCGACCGGGTCGACTACCTCAGCCTGGTCAACACCGAGTCCGCCGCCGCGGTGGTGGACATCAAGCTGTACGGCGACAAGGGCCTGATCGACAACGACGCCGCCAACGGGATCACCGTCTCGCCCGGCAGCTCCCAGGCCATCCTGCTGTCGACCCTCAGCAAGGGCGCGGTCACCGACCTCGCGGTGCACGTGGTGGTGCGCTCCGGGCGGGTCGGCGCCGCGCTGCACGCCGCCGACGGCGGCAAGGGCGCCGACTGGGTCCCGGCCTCGGCCGACCCGGCCCCCACCCAGGTGCTGCCCGGCCTGCCCGCCGACACCGCCTCCGCCCGCCTGGTGGTCTGGGCGCCGCCGGAGGACGACGCCGACCTGAAGATCCAGCTGTCCGGCAAGAACGGCTGGTTCAGCCCGGCCGGCAACGAGTCGATCCACGTCAAGGCGGGCATGGTGGCCGCCGTCGACCTCGGCAAGGTCACCCGGGACGAGGTCGCCGGGCTGCGGCTGTCGCCCAGCGACGACAAGCACCGCACCCCGATCGTGGCCGGGCTGCGGATCGACCGGGCGGCGGCCAGCGGCAAGACCGACGCGGCCTGGCTGACCGGCAGCAACCCGGTCGGCGCCCGCGCCACCGTCGCCGACAACCGGGCCGGTGCCTCCACCCTCTACCTGACCTCCAGCGGCGAGGCCGCCACCGTCCGGGTCACCGCCTCGGCCGGCAGCGGCGGCGGCACCCCGGCCACCAAGGAGGTCCAGCTCCCGGCCGGCGGCACGGTCGCCCTCCCGGCGCCCGAGCCCGCCGGGCTGAACGGCGTCTTCGCGCTCACCGTGGAGACCGTCTCCGGCGGCCCGGTGGTGGCCGCCCGGATGCTGTCCCTGCCGGCCAAGGACGTGCCGATGTTCACCGTCCAGGCGTTGCGCGACGACCGCAGCACCGTCAAGGTCCCGCAGGCCGGCCAGGATCCGGGCGTCGTCCTGCGCTGAGCCGGAGCCCGCGCCGGGGCCGCCCCCGGCGCGGGCCGTGACCTCTCACCGCCTCCGGGCGCGCCCCTCGGCCCCCGGCTGCTCAGTCCTCGTCGTAGCGCGGGTCGATGGCGTCCGGCGACAGCCCCAGCAGCTCGGCGACCTGCTCGATCAGGATCTCGTGCACCAGCGCCGCGCGGTCCTCCCGGGTCTTCGCCCGGATCTCCACCGGCCGCCGGTACACCACGATCTGGCTCTTGCGCCCCTGCTTGCCCGGCGACACCCGCCCCAGCGGCACGCCGTCCTCGGCGCCGGCGCCGTCCGGTTCGTGGAGCGGAACCTCCTGGACGGCGAACTCCACCTCGATCAACTGCGGCCAACGCCGTTCGAGGCGCTCCACCGACTCGCGCACGTAGTCGTCGAACAGTTCGGAGCGGGTGAGCGAGATCGGCACCTGGGGTGGAGCCAGCGGGCCGCGCAGGCCCCTGCCGTGCCGGTCGCGGTGCCGGGGGCGGCGCGCTGGGCCTGTCGATGACTGCGGTGCGGAGCTGTCCATATCACTGCCGAGCGTAGTCCTTGGAGGGTCGGAAGTGGACCACTCCGACCGGGAATCGCACGGGGCGTTGGATACGCGGCCCCGGCGCCCGGACGGCGACACGGCACCCCCTCCGGGCAGGCGGTCTTCGCTCCCCGGCGAGGAGTGCGGTACCGTCCACCCTCGTGAGCTCTGTACGTCGTTGTTCGCGGACCGCGTGCGGCCGGCCGGCCGTCGCGACGCTGACGTACGTCTACGCGGACTCCACCGCCGTCCTCGGCCCGCTCGCCACCTACGCCGAGCCGCACTGCTACGACCTGTGCGCCGAGCACGCCGAGCGCCTCACCGCCCCGCGCGGCTGGGAGGTCGTCCGGCTCGCCGCCGAGGCCGGCCCGCTGCGCCGCAGCAGCGACGACCTGGAGGCGCTGGCCAACGCCGTGCGCGAGGCAGCCCGCCCGCCGACCACCCGTCAGGGCCGCGGTCCCGAGGGCGAGTCCACCGAGAGCGGCCGCCGCGGCCACCTCCGGGTCCTGCGCTCGCCCGACAACTGAGTCCTCACCCGGCACGGGGCGTTCGCCCGGCCCGGGTACGCTGCCCGTCTACCGTCACCGCGCCCGTCGACCGGACGCGCGGTGGCCCGACATGTCGTGATCAGTCCTAAGACCAGGGTGGAGCCGCAGTGCGCGACCTCAAGCAGCTCGTGAAGGCGTACGACGTCCGAGGCGTCGTCCCGGACCAGTGGGACGAGAGCCTCTCCCGGGCGTTCGGCGCCGCGTTCGTGCAGGTCACCGGTGCGTCCGCGATCGTGGTCGGGCACGACATGCGGCCGTCCTCCCCGTCGCTGAGCCTGGCCTTCGCCGAGGGCGCCGCGGCCTACGGCGCCGACGTGGTGCAGATCGGGCTGTGCTCCACCGACCAGCTGTACTACGCCAGCGGCAAGCTCGACCTGCCCGGCGCGATGTTCACCGCCAGCCACAACCCGGCCCAGTACAACGGCATCAAGCTGTGCCGGGCCGGCGCCGCCCCGGTCGGCCAGGACACCGGCCTGGCCGAGATCCGCGAGCTGGTCGAGTCCTGGACCGCGGAGGACGACACCGTCACCGTCCCGGCCAAGGACGTGAAGCCGGGCGAGCTGTCCGCCCAGGACACCCTGCGCGGCTACGCCGATCACCTGCTGGGCCTGGTCGACCTCGCCGCGATCCGCCCGCTCAAGGTCGCGGTGGACGCCGGCAACGGCATGGGCGGCCACACCGTGCCGACCGTCTTCGACGGCCTGCCGATCGAGCTCGTCCCGATGTACTTCGAGCTGGACGGCACCTTCCCGAACCACGAGGCCAACCCGCTCGACCCGAAGAACCTGGTCGACCTCCAGGCCAAGGTCCGCGAGGTCGGCGCCGACCTGGGCCTGGCCTTCGACGGCGACGCCGACCGCTGCTTCGTCGTGGACGAGTGCGGCGAGCCGGTCTCCCCGTCGGCGATCACCGCCCTGGTGGCCGCCCGCGAGATCGCCCGCGCCCGGGCGGCCGGCGAGGCCGAGCCGACGATCATCCACAACCTGATCACCTCCTGGACCGTCCCCGAGGTGGTCCGCGAGCTCGGCGCCAAGCCGGTGCGCACCCGGGTCGGCCACTCCTTCATCAAGCAGGAGATGGCCGAGACCGACGCCGTCTTCGGCGGCGAGCACTCCGCGCACTACTACTTCCGCGACTTCTGGCGGGCCGACACCGGCATGCTGGCCGCGCTGCACGTGCTGGCCGCGCTCGGCGGGCAGCCGGGCACGCTGTCCGAACTCACCGCCGAGTACGACCGCTACGCCGCCTCCGGCGAGATCAACAGCACCGTGGCCGACCAGGCCGCCAGCACCGCCGCCGTCCGCGCCGCCTACGCCGGCGGGGAGGGCACCACGGTGGACGAGCTGGACGGCCTGACCGTGGCCGGCCCGGACTGGTGGTTCAACCTGCGCGCCTCCAACACCGAGCCGCTGCTGCGCCTGAACGTCGAGGCCAAGGACCCGGCGAAGATGGCCGAGCTGCGCGACGGCGTGCTCGCCATCGTCCGCGGCTGAGCGACGCCCGGCCCGGCGAACGCCGCCGGGGGGCCGAGCAGAGCGCCTGACCACGGGCGCCGGTGCCCCGGCCGGTAGGGTTTCCTATCGGCCGGGGCACCGGCGTGCCACCCCCGAACTTTGGAGAGCCCCATGAAGCTCGAATCCTTCCTGCTGGAGATCCTGGTCTGCCCGCAGTGCCGGGCCGCGCTCGCCGAGGGCGGCACCGAGGAGCAGCCCGAGCTGGTCTGCACCGGTGCGGACTGCGGCCTCGCGTACCCGGTCCGCGAGGGCATTCCGGTCCTCCTGGTGGACGAGGCCCGCCGCCCGGCCTAATCCTGGGGAGGAAGCCCCACCCCGACCGCCCGGCGCGCAACGGAGCGCGCGCCCAGGACCGCAGCCGGAGGTTCGCCGCATGCTCGACGACACCCTGCTCGACGACCCGGCCGCCCTCCAGCGTGCCGACCACGACCGCGCCCTGCTGGCCCTGGCCGGTGCCGGCGCGCGGGTCCGCACCGCGCTGCGGCAGGCCGAGGCGGCCGGCCTCGACCGGCTGCGTCCGGACGGCCGCCCGCGCGCCGTCCTGGTCGCCGGGCACGGCAGCGCGCTGACCGCCGCCGAGATGCTGTCCGCGCTGGCCGGCACGGCCTCCCTGATCACGTCGCTGCCGCCGACCGAGGCGGCCGCGCCTCGCACCGACCGGGCCGGCGCCCCGGCCGCCTTCACCGCTGGCCTCGGCTGGCAGCTGCCCGGCTGGGCAGGCCCGCTGGACCTGCTGGTGATCAGCTCCGCCGACGGCGGCGAGCAGGGCCTGGTCGGCCTCGCCGAGCAGGCGTACGCGCGCGGCTGCGCGATCGTCGTCACCGCCCCGGCCGGCAGCGCGCTGGCCGAGGCCGCGCTGCAGGTGCGCGCGCTGCCGCTGCCGTTCGTGGCCTCGGTGCCGGCCGAGGACCTCACGCCCGTCCGGGCCGCCGAGCCGGACCTGCCGGCCGAGGACCCGGCGGCGCTCTGGTCCCACCTCTCCCCGCTGCTGGCGCTCGCCCAGAAGATCGGCCTCACCCAGCTCCCGTACGACGCGCTGCTGGCCGTCGCCGACCTGCTGGACGCCACCGCCGTGCGCTGCCGCCCGGACGCCGCCGCGTACACCAACCCGGCGAAGGGCCTGGCCGCCCGGCTTGCCGGGACGGTCCCGCTGCTGTGGGCCGAGGGCCCGATCGCCGGGGCGGCCGCCACCCGGTTCGCCGCCCAGCTGGCCGACCGGGCCGGGCGGCCGGCGCTGGCCGGGCCGCTGCCGCAGGTGCTCACCGCCCATCGCGGCATGTTCACCGGGCAGCTGGGCGCGGGCGTCGACCCGGACGACTTCTTCCGCGACCGGGTCGAGGAGCCGGATCCGCTGCACCTGCAGGTCCTGCTGCTGCGGCACGCCCCGGGCGCGGCCGGCGCGGCGGCGGAGGACGAGCAGGACGGCCCGGCCGAGGTCCCGGAGGAGGACGCCGGGCCGCGCAGTTTCGGCGTGACCCGGGCGCACCGGCTGGCCGCCGCGCACGACGTCCGGCTGACCGAGTACGCGAGCACCCGGCCGGACGCGCTGCACGCACTGGCCGACCTGGTCGCGCTGACCGACTTCGCCGCCGTCTACCTGGGGCTCGCAGCCGCGCAGTCCTGAGACGGCGGGCCGGGTGGAACCTCCCGGCCGGGTACGGTAGGCGGTCGACGACGCCGACCGACCTGTGAGGAAGAGGCATGAGCGAGCGAAGCGAGCTCGTCACTGAAAGGTGCGTGTTGCGCGAAGCGCCCGCCGAGCGTGGCGAGGTGGCCGCATGAGCGCCGAAGGCGGCACCAAGGCACTGATCGCGGCACTGTCCGCGAACCTGGCGATCGCGGCGGGCAAGTTCACCGCCTTCGGCTTCACCGGCTCCTCCTCGATGCTCGCCGAGGGCGTGCACTCGGTGGCCGACTCCGGCAACCAGGTGCTGCTGCTGATCGGCGGCAAGCGGGCACGCCGGGCGGCCGACGAGGAGCACCCCTTCGGGTACGGCCGCGAGCGCTACGTGTACGGCTTCCTGGTGGCCATCGTGCTGTTCAGCGTCGGTGGCCTGTTCGCGATCTACGAGGGCTGGCACAAGATCAGCCACCCGGAGACGCTGGACTCCTGGGGCTGGGCGGTCGGTGTGCTGCTCTTCGCCATCGCCATGGAGGGCTGGTCCTTCCTGACCGCGATGCGGGAGTCGGACAAGGCCAAGGGCAAGCAGAGCTGGGTTCAGTTCGTCCGCACCGCCAAGGCGCCGGAGCTGCCGGTGGTGCTGCTGGAGGACGCCGGCGCGCTGGTCGGGCTGGTACTCGCGCTGTTCGGCGTCGGGCTCACCGTGATCACCGGCGACGGCGTCTGGGACGGCATCGGCACCCTGTGCATCGGCGTCCTGCTGGTGGTGATCGCCGTGGTGCTCGCCCTGGAGACCAAGTCGCTGCTGCTCGGCGAGTCGGCCTCCAAGGAGTCGGTGCGCCGGATCCGGGAGGCGCTGGTGGACGGCGAGGCCGTCATCCGCGTGATCCACATGCGGACCCTGCACCTCGGGCCGGAGGAGCTGCTGGTCGCGGCCAAGATCGCCGTCAACGCGGAGGACAGTGCCGCCCGGGTGGCGGAGGCGATCGACGCCGCCGAGGAGCGGGTCCGCGCGGCCGTCCCGATTGCCCGGGCGATCTACCTGGAGCCCGATGTCTACAGCGCCGAGAAGGCCGCGGCGGGCGACGACCCGGCCGCCACGCCCGGCGGCCCCGGCCCCGGCGCAGAGCACTGACCCCAGCCTGGGGCCCGGCTTGAGAGCGGCTCGGACCGGGGGCCGAAATCGGTCATCGGCGGACGGCCGATGGGGCCATCAGTGTAGATTCGTCACCAGAGCCAGAACGTCGCTGCTGATGGCGGTCGATCGGCGGTCCGCGTCCGTAGGGTGTGCGCCGGTCGAGGGAGAGAGGTCCTCCGACGGTTTGTGCTGCGCAACGGGAAGCCGGTCCATCACGGACCCGGCCGCCCCGGCGTGGCCGTGCACCCGTACGGCCCGACGCACGCGACGCACGCCCTGACCTTGGCCCCACCCCCATCAGCGAGGAGCAGACGCATGTCGACCGACATCACCGGTGACTTCAAGGTCGCCGACCTTTCCCTGGCGCCGTTCGGCCGCAAGGAGATCCAGCTGGCCGAGCACGAGATGCCCGGTCTGATGGCGATCCGCGCCGAGTACGCCGAGTCGCAGCCGCTGGCCGGCGCCCGCATCACCGGCTCGCTGCACATGACCGTGCAGACCGCCGTCCTGATCGAGACCCTGACGGCGCTCGGTGCCGAGGTCCGCTGGTGCTCCTGCAACATCTTCTCCACCCAGGACCACGCGGCCGCCGCCATCGCCGTCGGCCCGGAGGGCACCCCGGAGAACCCGCAGGGCGTGCCGGTCTTCGCCTGGAAGGGCGAGACCCTGGAGGAGTACTGGTGGTGCACCGAGCAGGCCCTGACCTGGCCTGACGGCAAGACCCCGAACATGATCCTGGACGACGGCGGCGACGCCACCCTGCTGATCCACAAGGGTGTCGAGTTCGAGAAGGCCGGTGCCGCGCCGGACCCGGCCACCGCGGACAACGACGAGTTCCGGATCATCCTGGAGCTGCTCAACCGCACCCTCAAGGACACCCCGAACAAGTGGACCGAGGTCGCCTCCACGATCAAGGGCGTGACCGAGGAGACCACCACCGGTGTCCACCGCCTGTACGAGATGCACCGTGACGGCAAGCTGCTGTTCCCGGCCATCAACGTCAACGACGCCGTCACCAAGTCGAAGTTCGACAACAAGTACGGCTGCCGCCACTCGCTGATCGACGGCATCAACCGCGCCACCGACGTCCTGATCGGCGGCAAGGTCGCGGTCGTCGCCGGCTACGGCGACGTGGGCAAGGGCTGCGCCGAGTCGCTGCGCGGCCAGGGCGCCCGCGTGATCATCACCGAGATCGACCCGATCTGCGCACTCCAGGCCGCGATGGACGGCTACCAGGTCACCACCCTGGAGGAGGTCGTCTCGATCGCCGACATCTTCATCACCACCACGGGCAACAAGGACATCATCCTTGCCTCGCACATGGAGAAGATGAAGCACCAGGCGATCGTCGGCAACATCGGCCACTTCGACAACGAGATCGACATCGCGGGCCTGGCGAAGCTGCCCGGCATCGTGAAGACCGAGGTCAAGCCGCAGGTCCACGAGTGGCGCTTCGCCGACGGCCACACCATCATCATGCTGTCCGAGGGCCGCCTGCTGAACCTGGGCAACGCGACCGGCCACCCGTCCTTCGTGATGTCCAACTCCTTCGCCAACCAGACGATCGCCCAGATCGAGCTGTTCACGAAGACCGAGCAGTACCCGATCGGCGTCTACGTGCTGCCGAAGCACCTGGACGAGAAGGTCGCCCGCCTGCACCTCGACGCGCTGGGCGTGAAGCTGACCACCCTGACCCAGGAGCAGGCCGACTACATCGGCGTCCCGGTCGAGGGCCCGTACAAGGCCGAGCAGTACCGCTACTGACCGGTTGACGATCCGACGGCCGGCGCCCTCCCCTCCGGGGGCGCCGGCCGTCGGCGTCTGCGGGGCCCGTCGGGCCGCCCGTCAGCGGGGCTTGTCTGCGGGGCCCGACGCCGCCCAGGAGGCCTCGTCCGCACCGAGCACGTCGAACTGTGCGAGCAGGCCCGCCAGTCCGCCGATCCGCTGCACCGACGGGATTCCCGCCGCGGTCCCGTTGGCGCAGAGCTGGACGCCCTTCTCGACCCGGCACACCGGTGTGCCGCCGCCCGGCCTGCCGTCCGCGAACACCCCGAAGCCGTCCGGCTGGATTGTGACGCTCAGCCACTTCCCGTCGACGGTGTACGACAGGATGGCGCTCCACGGGGGCTCGGAGTTCCTGGACGGCCGGTGTATCTCGGCGTTCCGCAGCTTGAGGTCGGCGGGCACGCCGGTCGGCCGCACCGGGAACGGGACGTCCCGGTTGCCGAACTCGACGCCGGCCGCGACCCGGAGCAGGTCGTCCTGGACCTTCGCCCCGGACCACACCGTGGCGTTCAGCTGGGCCCAGCGGCCGGAGGCGGTCATCCAGCGCAGGCCGACCGGGGCTCCCGACGCGTCGGTGACCAGCCAGCGGGCCTCCCGGCCGGCGACCGCGGGCGCGGTGGCCGTGTGCTGCCCGGGGGCGAGGGACTCGCCGGGGTCGCGCAGCAGTTCGAGTTTCAGGCTGGGGACCGCGTTCTGGACGGCGGTCCTGGTGGTCGCGGTGACGACGGACCGGTCGTCGGAAACCGCGTAGCCGACGGCCGGTCGGGCCAGCCACTCCGGCAGCCAGCCGAAGCGGGCTTCGGCGCTCAGCGGACCGGTGTGCGCCGCCGGTGCCGGCGTGGCGGTCGGGGACGGCGCGAGCGAGGACGGGGCGGTGGGCGCGGGGCCGGCCGGCACGGGCGGTCCGCCGGACGGGCGCAGCAGCAGTACGCCCGCCAGGACGGCGGCGGTCGACCCGGCCACCACGCCGATCAGGGCCTGCCGGCGCCGGCGCAGCCGGCCCCGCCCGCGGGCGATCACCGCCGAGGTGTCGAGTGCGGCGGGCGGGGCAGGGGCCTCGGCGAGGGCGCTCAGCCGGGCGGTCAGATCACGCTGCTCGTGCGACCTCATGACGTCCTCTCGGCGGTGGTGGGGCGGGTGGCGAGCGTCGTCCGGAGGGTGGCGAGAGCCCGTGAGGTCTGGCTCTTCACGTTGCCCGAAGAGCAGCTCATCGCGTCGGCGGTCTGATCGACCGTGAGGTCGCAGTAGTACCGGAGCACCACGGTGGCCCGCTGTTTGGGCGGCAGCGCGGCCAGCGCCTCGCGCAGGTCGAGCCGGGCGTCGAGGTCGGCTGCCACCGCAGCGACGTCCACCGGCGCCGCCGTCCGCGAGGTCCGCCCCCACCAGGGCGAGCGCTGCTCGGCGAGGAAGGTGTTGACCAGCACCCTGCGGGCGTAGCCGTCCAGGTTCTCGACCCGGCCGGCCCGTGACCAGTTCACGTACAGCTTGGTCGCGCACTCCTGCACCAGGTCGTCGGCCCGGTGCCAGTCCCCGCACAGCAGATAGGCGACCTTGCGCAGCCAGCCGCTCCGGGAGGCCACGTACTCCGTGAACTCCACGTCGCGCGTCTGCTTCGCCATCCGCACCCCCTCTCGTCGTGGCGGCGACGCCTTGCCGCGCCGTCCGCCGCTCTAATGCGGGCACCGGTCGGAAGGTTGCATGCGGAGTGCGCACGTAGGCTTTCCGGCATGCCCAACGGCCGGTACTCGCTCCACACAGCCACGACTCCCTTTGGCCACGACCACGTCCTGCTCGGTGAGGAGCGCTTCAGCTGCGCCCCCGGGGCGGCCGGGTGGCGGTACGTCTCCAAGACCTACGCGCCGGACGGCCGGGTGCTCGGCAGCACCGACCTCACGCTGGACTCGCGCGCCCGGCCGCTGCGGATGGAGTTGCGGGCCGGCGGCTGGCAGGTGCGCGGCGGGGCGGTGGACGGGGTCGCCTGGGTCCGTACCGACGCGGCCGACCCGGGCGGCGAGCACGCGGCCGAGGGCCACGACCGGGCGCACGCCTTCACCGGCCGCTCGCCCGGCTTCCTGGTCGCCACCGCCCGGCTGCTGCGGCTGCGGGAGGGGGCGAGCGCGCGGGTGCGGCTGGTGGCCTTCACCGAGCCGGTGCTGGCGCCGCGCACCCTCGACCAGGGGTGGCTGCTGGAGGGCGTCGACACGCACCCGACGGATTCCGGGCCGCTGCTGGTCGAGCGCTACCAGGTGGCGGACCTGGAGACGGGGGAGCAGCAGGTCGTGCACCTGGCCGGGGACGTGGTGCTGGCGGCGGAGGGGATCGAGCTGGAGGAGCTGGAGTCGCCGCCGAACGCCTGGCGGGTGGGAGCGGAGGAGGAGTAGCGGGCTCGTACGGCCGTGGCGGCCCGCCTCAGGCGGGCGGGGCGAAGCCGGTGTCGGCCGCGGGCTTGTCGACGGGGGACTTGACGAGGGACGGAGCCGCCGGGGCGGCGGGTGCAGTGGGTGCGGCGGGCTGCACGGGCACCGGCGGTGCGGCGGGTGCGGCGGCCGGCGCCGCGGGCGCGGGCTGTGCCGGCAGACCGAGGACCCGGACGGGCCGTCCGCCGGCCGGGCCCGCCGGAGCCGCAGGGAGCGGACCGGAGGCCGGACGGGGAGCGGGCACCTGGGCGGGGGCCGGCCCGGCCGTCCGCAGCTGCTCCTGGGCCCGCATCCACTCCCGCCGCTGGCGCTCGGTGAGCACCGCGCCCAGGTAAGCCGACGGGTGCAGCCCCGGCGCGATCGGGTGGCCGATCAGGGCGGACAGGTCCTCGGCCAGCCGGGAGGACATCCGGTGCATCACCGCCGGATCCAACTGGCCGATCCGGCCCAGAAGCTGGCGGATGGCCAGCCAGAGCGGCTCTGGCACGGCGGACAGGTCCATCGCGACCAGCTCGTGGCCCATCGCCTGCAACAGGTGCGGGTGCACCGGCGGCAGGGGGGAGGCGGAGCCGCCCGCCCCCGGGGTGCGCTCGCGGACGACCACCGTCCCGGCGAAGATGTCGCCGAGCCGCTTGCCGTCCGAGTGCACCGCCGAGGTGATCACGGCCGGGGCGCCGGTCAGCACGATCATCTCGAAGAAGCCGACCAGCCCGCGTACCAGCGAGTGCCGGAACCGCACCGGCCCGCCGTCGGTGCGCACCACCCGCAGGCCGAGCGCGGCCTTGCCGAGCGAGCGGCCGCGGGTGAGGGTCTCGACCATCACGGGCACGGCCACCAGGAAGAACACCATCAGGCCGATCATCGTGGCGGCCAGCGCCGCGTTGTCGATGCTGATCAGGGCGAGGCTCAGCAGCAGCGTGAACACCAGCAGGGCGGCGAACTCCACCAGCAGGTCGATCACGATCGCCAGTGCCCTGCTCGGAAGCTTCGCCGTCTGGAGGCCGAGAACGACCGCCTCACCCGTCACCAGGTCGCTCAAGACACCTGTCCGTTCACGTTCTTGGAGCCCGTACGGCTCGCCCATGAAGATTCGCTCCTGGGAGCGCGACAGTGCCGGGGGAGGGAATCACCCCGGATCGGCTCCCCGTGACCCGCTCTCCGCAGTCTGATCCGCAGCCGCAAACATACGGGGCCCGGTGGGCGCACGGGAAGTGAGATCCCGACGGCCGTGGTGGCGGCCGCTGCTGGCATGCTGGGCGCCGCACGTGTCCACCCGCCCGCCCGCCCGCGCACGCACGTCCGCGCCCGCCGCCGATCATGGAGCCGCCGAAATGGACCTGGACGTCTTCGTCGCCACCCACCAGGGGGAGTGGGCCCGGCTGGACGCCCTCGCCCGCCGGCGCCGGCTCAGCGGAGAGGAGGCCGACGAGCTGGTCACGCTCTACCAGCGCACCACCGGCCACCTCGCCAAGGTCCAGGCCGCCGCGCCGGACCCGGCCCTGGTGAGCCGGCTGACCGGCCTGGTCTCCCGTGCCCGCAGCGCAGTGACCGGCGCCCGGACCAACGGCTGGCAGGACGTCGCCCGCTACTACACGGTGAGCTTCCCGGCCGCGCTCTACCGCGCGCGCCGCTGGTGGGTACCGGTGGCGATCGTCTCGATGGCCGCCACCGTACTGCTCGCGTGGTGGATGGCCACCCACCCGGAGGTCCGCAACAGCCTGGTCGCGCCCGAGCACCTCCAGGAGCTGACCCGCCCCGGCGGCCAGTACGAGACCTACTACTCGGACCGGCCGGCCAGCTCCTTCGCGGCCCAGGTCTGGACGAACAACGCCTGGATCGCCGTGCAGTGCCTGCTGTTCGGGATCGCGCTGGGCATTCCGGTGCTCTTCGTGATGTGGACCAACGTGGTCAACCTCGGCATCGGCGTCGGACTGATGGCCTCCGCCGGGCGCCTCGACGTCTTCCTCGGCCTGCTCATTCCGCATGGCCTGCTGGAGCTGACCGCGGTCTTCGTGGCAGGCGGTCTCGGTCTGCGCCTCGGCTGGACCGTCATCGATCCCGGCCCGCGCACCCGCTCGGTGGCACTGGCGGAACAGGGCCGAGCGATCATCGGAATGTCGATCGGCCTGGCGACGGTACTGGCGGTCTCCGGTGTCCTCGAAGCCTTCGTGACCCCGTCCGGCCTGCCGACCTGGGCCCGTATCTCCATCGGCGTGCTGGCCGAGGTGGCCTTCCTCCTCTACGCGCTGGTGCTGGGCCGACGGGCGGCCGAGGACGGAGAGTCCGGCGACCTGGATGCGGCCGACCGGGCGGACCTCCAGCCTGTCGCAGCCTGAGCCGGCGTGATCAACAGGCGTCTGACCTGCTACTCTTCTACTCGTCCCGGCCAAACCATTGACGTGGTGAGGGTGGGCTAGTAGGTTTGAACGGTTGGGACTGACTGGACAACGGTCGGACCCGGGCGTTAGTGTCTACGACACCGCCGAATCGAGGCGAGCGCATTTCACGAATGTGCGCCCTCCGACGAAGCAAATCCCGCGGACTGAACACTCCGAAGCCTTTGATAGGCTCCGGGACGAAGTTCGCAGGAAATCCCGCCAGCGGGAATCGGATGAATGAAACTCCGGAAAACGGAGCGGAAAACATCTGATAAGCTGGAAACACGAAAGAACGAAGCCCGGAGGGTCCGCTGGAAGGCGGTCCG
>NZ_JBIWNZ010000042.1:0-45876 GCF_044767505.1 Kitasatospora sp. NPDC101235 | reverse complement strand
CGGATGACAGGGAAACCGTCATGTCCGGTTCGGCGGGAGGCCGCGCGGAAAAGGACCTGCCACGGGCAGGTACCTCGCCGCGCGGCCGACCCAACCCGCCTGGCTGCACCAGTTCAAACGGCTCCGCACCCGATACGAACGACGCGCCGATCTGCACCAAGGCCTGCTCGAACTGGCCTGCAGCCTCATATGTCTGCGCCGCCTGAGGACTTCGTCCTGAAGCGATCAGTTGGCGACGCTGAACCATCCCGGCCGCACCTCGGCCAGAAGCGGTTGCAGCGACTGCACCGCAGCTCGCAGATCCTCATCGGTGACGTCAAGAGGCTCCGGCAGGCTCAGCCCGTAACAGCGCAGTCGCCAGACGTCGAAGACTTCACTCCCGTCGGCTGCGAAGTCCACATCAACCTCAGCGCCGTCGTCGCACACGAAACGGCACCCTGCCCCATGAACCGCGTAGGAATAGGCGCCGACCCGCCCGCTCCGGCCGATGATCCGGTGCGAACGGACCAGCCCGAGGACATCTGCGAGTCGCTCGAGCGAGGGGATCGCCGCCCTCATGGCCTCGTCAACCGCGTTCAGAGCGTCGACGTAACCAAGCACGAGGTCCCGCGCAGTCCCAACCCGTTCCATACGGCGTCATCCCCCTGATCCTGCGGCCGAAGGAATTGTTCCACGGGCCGCCACCGTCTCCGCAGAACGGCATTCTGAAACGATCAGTAAGTGGGATGAGAGCGATGCCTGGGCAGACCAGGGCATAGCCGCTGCCGTCCGCGACTTCGAGCTCTACATCGCCGGTGGCGAGCATCCCCTCCCAGACCTCCGGCGAGCTTGAGGGCACCCCGGGCCGCGCTGACGCTGACGACGCCGAGGAGGCCGCCCGATGAGCGTGATGGACACCGCCCTGCGCGAGTCGCTGAAGGCGCTTCGGCTGTCCGGGATGCTGGAGACCCTGGACGCACGGCTGATCCAGGCCCACGGCGGTGAACTCGGCCACTTGGACTTCCTGCAGGTCCTCTGCCAGGACGAGATCACCCGCCGCGAAACGGTCGCCTTCCAACGGCGCCTGCAGAAGGCGAAGTTCGAGCAGCAGGTCACCCTGGAGGAGTTCGACTTCACCGCCGCCCCGAAGCTGCCCGCGGCCCAGATCCGCGACCTGGCCGCCCTGCGCTGGCTCCACGTCGGCGAGTCGGTGATCTTGTTCGGGCCGGTCGGCGTGGGCAAGACACACGTCGCCCAGGCCCTGGGTCACCTCGCCGTCCGCCAGGGCGCGAACGTCCGCTTCACGAAGACCAGCCGGGTCCTGGCCGAACTCGCCGGTGGCCACGCGGACCGCACCTGGGACAAGCGCATGCGCGAGCTGATCCGACCCGACGTCCTGATCCTGGACGACTTCGCCATGCGGCAGCTGAGCGCGGCCCAGGCCGACGACCTCTACGAACTGGTCTCCGAGCGGCAGGGGCGCTCACTGATCATCACCAGCAACCGGGCTCCCAGCGACTGGTATCCGCTCTTCCCCAACCCCGTCGTCGCCGAGTCGCTGCTGGACCGGCTGATCAACACCAGCCACCAGGTGATCATGAACGGCCCCAGCTACCGGCCGAACAAGCGCCCCAAGAACCCCGTCGACAAGCCTCCGACCGCCTAGCGATCCGCCTCGGAAACGTTCCACTCCCGAGGCAGGTCCTCGCCGCAGAAGACGCAGACGAAGTCCTCCTCCCGCACGATGTTCAACTCCCGGCAGGAGCGACAGCGGCGGAAGACCACCTCACGGGTGAAGCCGGACGGGCGCTGGATCCCGATCCGGTCCAAGGCCTCGGCCACGGCCGGCCACGAGAGGACGTCCGGGCAGTATCCGGTCGACTGGTTGCTGACCTCCTCGACCTCCCACCGCCCGGACTCCTCATGGAAGCTCATCTCGCCGGCGCTCAGCACCTCTTCGCCGCCAGCGCACACCACGTGCTCGCTGCGGCGCGGAGCCAGTCGCAACACCCCGCCGGCATCGACGACGAACGTGAACGGCTCAGCCAGCTCATCCGGGGTCAGCTCGGAGGCCCACACACCGAAGTCCACCGCCGATCGCATGCTACGGCCCTCACCACCCGCCCGGACGAGCTCCTTCAGCTCGGCCGGACCCACATACCGATACATCCGCCCCCGGGTCTCCACGATCACCAACCTAGTGCCTCACACGGCCAGGACCTGGGGAATTACCTGACCACAGCCCTTGGGGAATTACTCGACCGTCCACACCGTCACGGACCCGGCCCCGGTTCCGGAGCCGCCCGCCCACACGCCGCCCGCCGAGCCGGGCCGCCGGCGCCTGGCCGACCCCCGGCGGCCGGTAGCGCCCGCCCGCCGCCGGGCAGCTCCTGGCGGCGGTGAGGAGGGCGCAGCCGCGCTCCGGCACTTCGCCGGCGACGCCCCGGTGCTCGACGACGACCAGGGCGTGGCCGCCGCCCGCTGATCCGTCCCAGGTGACGGATCAGCGGACGGATTGTGACCTGCGGAAACGGATCGATTTCCGCACATCCGCTCTTGGGTCGCTGCGGGGCCCCTGTCTGGGTTGTCTGGGGTGCCGGGTTGTCTGGGGTGGTCGGGCGTCGTACGGGACCGCCAGGGCCTGGATGCCGAGGGCCTCGGGTGCCAGACAACCCAGGCAGGCGCCACCATCCCAGACAAACCTGCCGGACGGCCCGCACACGGCGCCGCCGTGATCGGCTCCCGATCGGCTGGCGATTGGCTCCGCCGGTTCCGCCCCGCCGGTCAGGGAGCCGCCCGCGTCGATCGGTCGCGTGGGCGGTGCGCGCCACGGGCAATGGGATGTGGCGCGCACCGCCTTCCGATCCTTCCAGGAGCGGATCCCACCTCGACACGCCGGGGCCGGTGGCCACCGGGTCTGTAACCGGGGCATCGAGGTGTACCGCCAACCTTGGTGGCGCAGGCGCGAGGCGGCAACTCGGCCAGGGGCGGTCACCAAGGTTTCCGTCGGAAACCTTGGTGGTGCTCGGGCGGGTATAAAGGTCTCCGTCGGAAACCTTGATACCCCGCGTGGGCCGGTTATCAAGGTGACGCTGGGTGTCTGTAGGGCTTTCGTGGGTATCGCGCTGTTGCGCTTGGTGGTGGCTGTGTACAGCGGCGGGGCCGGGGTGTGCGGCGGGCGTGACAGCGCGACAGGTACCCCGTCCGGGCACTCAGTGTGACTGGGCGCGGTCCCGGGCGGTGAGCCACGCCTCCAGGGCCTCGGCGGCGGCGAAGGTCGGAGGGCAGGTACGTGTTCCACTGCACCCAGTCGCCGTCCCCGGCCGCTGGCGCGGGCACCTCCGCCGAGGCCGGGGCGGGCACCGCGGCCGCCGGCCGTACGGCCGGCGGCGCGTGGAGAGCGGGGGCGAGGACGTCGTGGACGTCGCGGGCGTTCGCCCTCATTCGCATGCTCTGGCCGGACTGGGCCCCGATGTCGTCGCGCAGCAGCAGCGCGGCTCTCACCGCCCCGTTCGGGACGCTCACCGGGCGCAGCGCCGCGAGGTGGTCCTCGGGTCGCTCAGCCGTCGGGGCGGGTGGGTGAGGTCCGGTGGTGTTGGTGGGCTGCTCGTCGGAGGCGGTGGTGTCCGTGCCCCGGTCAACGAGCGCGCCGCGGGGCGGTGCCGCCGTGGCTCAGTCCTGGACGATCTCCGCGTCCAGGACGTCGTCCACCGGCGTGGTGCCGTGCCGGGCGAACCACCGACCCAGCGCCCGGACCTGCGCGGCCTCCCGGTCGGCGTCCGCCGCGTCCAGCGGGGCCAGGCCGCCGCCGGTGAGCCTGCCGTACCGGGCCTGCAAGGCCTCCAGAGCGGCCCGCATCGCGCGCAGCTCCTCGTTCACCCCCCCACCGGGCAGCCCGCTCCGAGGACGGACCGGCCAGAGCCTGGGCCAACGCCTGGTCGGCATCGTCACCATCGACCAGGACACCGGCGCCCCCATCAGCCCCGCCCGCAGATCCTGCGCAGCCTGCTCCACACCCTCGACACCCTGCCCCTCGGAGCCGGCTACCTCCGACCCGTCGTCCACCACCAACGCCAGACCTGGTGCGAATCTGCGCGCGAGTGTCACCTGGATCCGCACAGGGTGACACTCGCGCTCGGGTTGCTGCCGTCGAGCCGGTGAGCTGCGGACATTCCGATCCGGACTGCTGGGCGGTGACAACCTGGTGCCGTTTCCGCGGTGATGGTCCGTGACGTTTTCGCGGGCCGGCGTGTGTCATCGTTGTGCAGATTCGTAGGCTCCACCAGGGCCCACTGTTGATCCGTCAGATCCGACGGATACCCACCTTCAGCACCGCTCACGAGAGGTCCGACAAGCGCTCCAGGCTGGAGGAACGGGAGATCTCAAACGCGGTCTCAGAAACTGCCATGAAGGTAGGCAAATGTTGAATGGCTTCGATGAAGCCGACGCGGGCAGTTCGTTTGCCCGGAAGATTAATACGATTTCAGGCATCACTGCCCGATGGGCTGACTACTGCATTCAGGCAGTGGTCTGCCAAATGGATGCGACTTGGCCCGAGGGGGACCTGACACTCGGTCTCGTGGGGGAGGAGGGGCCGTATGCGGCGCCGGTGTGGCTGCACCTTGCGCGGATCCGCTACCTCCGAATGGAGGATTTTCGGGAGATGGGGCCATCCTTTATTGACGGCATCCAAGTCTCATTGCTGCCCGCCCGACGATCCGACTGGCCGGCCGAGGCGCGCATGTACGCGCTTCGGAGTTGGAAAGGCAAGTGGGGCGGGGCCGACCTGGAGTGCGAGATGGCCTGGGTCAAAATTGCCGGCCCTTGGAGCTTGGAAGCGATCGCGCAGATTATCAATGTGTCCGTCACTCCACCGGAGCTAACGATGTAAGGACTCACGGGGGTACCACCGTGGTGGGTATTTGCTCACCTACAACATCACTCTCGACCGGGGGGCGGCGAACCGCTACGTCGGGGCCTTCGGCACGCCAGTGCGAATCTGCGTGTGAGTGTCACCTGGAATCCGCACGGGTGACACTCGCGCTCGGGTTGCTGTCGTCGAGCCGGTGAGCTGCGGACATTCCGATCCGGACTGCTGAGTGGTGACAACCTAGTGCGGTTTTCGCAGTGACGGTTCGTGACGTTTCCGTAGGTCGGCGTGTGTCATCGTTGTGCAGATTCGCATGCCGAGCAAGTGAAAGCCAAGCGACGATCATCGGGCGCCTTGAAATTCCGGGGCCCGAAGCGAAGATGCGCATCGGGTCCCGCGCTCAAATTAGGCTGCGAGTTTACGAACCGTTCTCGGCATGACGGTGCAAGCGTAAGTGATGCCGAGTGCGATGAACAGCCCGAACTGCCAGAATCCTGCGCTAACGAAGAGCAGGGCGGGCAGTGACAGCAGGCATGCGGCAGCGATGCGGACGTCTTTCCCCCACGCTGCCACTGTGGAGAGCAGCATCAGCGATACCATCCCCGGGGCGGTGATGAAGACAAATACCTGCCACATGAACCAGAAGTCATCCTCAGGACTCAGCCGCGCGTGGCCGTCCGCATCGTGGCCGCCGGGCTCAGAGAGTGCCATCAGCAGAAGAATCAGATATACCGGCGCCGCGCAAACAGCCAGATACCGCAGCGTGGCATGAAAAAGCCATCCAGGCCACGAAGCTGCTACTTTCTTCAGCATCCGGAGATGCACCGTCCTTCTTCAAAGGTTCGATTGATCTTTTTTTTCCAATCAGCGGAGCCGCGTTCAACCCTCCGGGTCAACTATGTTGTCAGCCATATTGTCCCGTGCGATCATGTTGGGGCTCCGCCCCCGACGGTACTGCACTACCGCCATGTCGGAATAAGGGCCACCCTTTCGAGCTGCCTGAACGTAACCCTTGGGGCTGATGTTGATCTTTATGGTGTCGTCTACGCCGAAAATTCTCAACTTGCTATTGATCCCGTGAATGGAAACGTCGAGCGAGCTGGCACTGGGCCCCGTTTACCTCCAGCGTCGATTTGTGATCCTTGCGGTTTCCCACACGCTCTCGCTCGGCGGCCAGCACGCAGGCCGCAGCGGTGACCACGGCACCGATCCGCCACACCGACTGCGCGCCGCCGACCACTACTCGTCCATCTTCTCCAGCACCTTCACCGCTTCCTCCTCCGCGCCAGCCCTGCGATACGCCGCTACCGACGCCTCACGCCTAGCCCGCACCACGGCCGCCGGACAGCCGCCTGCGAGCAGAGAGTCGGCGAGCTCATCCAACGCCTCCCCCAGCCGATACCGGTCACCCAAATCCTCAAACAAGGCGACGGCCCGCTCACCAGCCTCCACCGCCCGCTCGACCTCACCCAACTCTCGCAGCGCTGCGCCGAGGTTGTTCCAGGCGACAGCTTCGTCGTGGGGGTCGCTGAGAGCTGTTGTCTTTCCGATCTTGAGTAGTGTCCGTCGAACGGGAGTCTTGATCGGATGATCGTGGGCCGCGCCGGGCATGGGAACAGGGCCTCGTAGTAGTTCGGTGGGTGTCTAGTGCAGGGCGTGGATCAGTGCGAAGCTGCGTGGATCGACTGAACGAAGGCGATCCCCCCGCAAAGGCCACTGCGGTTGCTCCCAGCGCCCCGGGAACACCCATGGGCCGACCCCGGCCTTCTCGGCGACGCTTCGCCGAGAAGGCCAGCAGCGGGCTCGGCTCCGCCCAGAGGTGGGCGAAGAAGCCGAATCCGGTCAGCAGGCAGATCCACAGCCAGGCCGCACCCTGGTCCCCCTTATTCCTATTGGCGAACAGGATGTAACCGACGATCAGCAGGCCGGTGACGTAGGCGCCGACGCCCAGCGGCGACCAGCCCAGGATGCTCGGATAGAGCACCGCCACCAGCAGGCTGAGCCCGCCAAAGCCGTAGCTCGGATCGAAGGGGTGGAACCGGACGATGGCGCCGCTGCCCGCGACCTGCTGCTCGACCACCTGCTCAAACGCGTTGATCGCGCCGGCGGAACCAGGGTTCCTATAGGGGAACTGATAGGTCTCCGCTTTATGCACGAACACGCCGGTCGTCCACTGGGCGAACACCTGTGCGCCGTCGGTGTCCACCTGGACGACCGACGCGCGGTGGGATCGGAGGTCCGCGACGAGCTCCGCATGACTGGAGCCCGCGGGGAATATCACGACCAGCACCGCCAGGTAGCTGGCCACCAGGATCAGCAAGCCGGCCCATCTGGTCGGCTTGCTGAGGACGCGGTCGAGCACCCGAGGATCACTCACCGTCCGTCTCTGCCCAGGAGAACACCTGCCGATGTGGGAGGTGGTGTTCGGCAGGCATGGGTCGGTGAGGCGATACCGGCGCGCCGCTGGCAGTTGTGACCGAGGTCCATGCCCTACCCCCTATGCGCCGGCCGGCTGTGAGCCAGCTCCTCACAGCCTCTGTACGCCTGTCAGCCGGAGTTAGCCTGCCACATGTTTTGAGCGCGTTCAATTCTGGGATTGCACGGCACCCCGGCGTCGACGCCCGTCGAAGCTGGCGCGGCGACACCGGTTCCGGCTGGGACCATGATTCGAGTCGGCTGCTGGTTGCAGCCAGAAGCCCAGTAGTCCGATCATCAGGGCCGCAGCCCCACTGATCAGGGCGCTCGCCGATCGAACGGGAGCCTCGATCGGGTGATCGCGGGCCGGTGGATGCATAGAGGCAGGGCCTCCTGCACAGTTCGGGGGTTGTCGAAGTCCTACCGAGCAACAGAGAGGCCCTGTTGTCCCAGTCTGTCGCGCTCGCGCCCGTTGCGTCCAACTCCCGCGTTTCATCGTGTGATTGCCTCGCTCACGTGTACGGGAATGCGGCCGACCATGGTGAGCGTGTGCGACGCTATCCGTCGGACATGACCCACGCC
The DNA here is from genome assembly GCF_044767505.1 of Kitasatospora sp. NPDC101235. Classification (NCBI taxonomy): domain Bacteria; kingdom Bacillati; phylum Actinomycetota; class Actinomycetes; order Kitasatosporales; family Streptomycetaceae; genus Kitasatospora; species Kitasatospora sp. NPDC101235. The sequence continues at coordinate 38,030 of NZ_JBIWNZ010000042.1, read as the reverse complement.
GAGTGGGTCCAGGTTCGCCTTGCGCTGCCCACGCCTGGGTGGCTGGAAGGCAGGGGCGGGCAGCCGGAGGCGTACTGCCACCGGGCAATGCTGGACGCAATCCGCTACCTGGTCGACAACGGCATCAAGTGGCGGGCGATGCCCGCGGACTTCCCTCCGTGGGACCGGGTGTACGCGTTCTTCCGCCGCTGGCGCGACCAAGGCCTGGTCAAGGAGCTACACGACCGGCTGCGTGGAAGGGTCCGCATCCAGGCGGGTCGGGACGCCGAGCCGAGCGCGGGCGTGATCGACTCGCAGTCGGTCAAGGCGGACGCCGTCGTCGGCGCGGACAGCCGCGGTAGTTGTCGTCGGTGAGCAGTTCGACGATGGCCGCAGGCGGTAGGGCCGGATGGCCGGCGGCGATGGGCCTGGCCTGCCGGTTGGTCAGGCACGCGAGCAGGGCCGGGGCCGTCGCGTGGCGGTGGCGGGCGATTTCGCGGAACGTTTTCTGCACCGGCGGCCGGTGTCGGGCCAGGTGTTCCAGGAGAGCAGGTGTCGCGTCGGGGTTGGCTGCCACCTTCGCGACGACTCGCGCACCGTGCCGTTCGACCATTGCCCGCAACCGGGTTTCGGGCAGTCCTGGGTGTGGCGCGATGGACTTGACCACTTTGGCGTCGGGGTCGCGGGCCAGTGTGTCGCGGATGTCGGCCGGCAGGTCGCGGCGTTGGGCCAGGAGCATCCGCATGGTCGCATCGGGTGAGGCGGCCAGCTCTTCGACCTCGGCCGGGAAGGCCGTGGCGATGCGCGGCAGCAGGGGCGAGCCGAGCCGGGTGGCGCCGGCGAGGTGGGCGAGGACGTCGAGCGGCAGGCGCGGGTGGTGTGCGAGCCGGCGCTGGACGTCGTGGCCGAGGTTGGTGGCCAAAGTGCGGATCAGAGGCTCGTCGATCGCGGGATTGTCCGCGAGCTGGGCCCGGACCCAGGGGACGGGATCCTCGGCGAGCCGCGCGTACACCTGTGGCGGCAGGTCGGGGCGGGCGGCCAGTTCCTGGCGCAGCAGCACCGAGGGGTGGTCGGCGAAGAGCGCGGCGGCGGCTGCGGGGGTGGCCGGGTTGCGCAGGGCCGCTTGCTGGATGTCGTGCACGGCCCACTCGTGGGAGCTGTCGCAGGCGGCTCCCGGCGGCAGGCCGCAGTCGGGCTCCGGACAGTGCGGGTCGTGGACGAAAGGGGTCGTCTTGCGGTCGCAGACCAGGCAGGACGCAGCCGCGGGCAGCCCTTCGCCGGTCAGCAGCGCCGCCAGTAGGGCCGGTGGCGTCGCGACGGCCGCGGCCGCCACGGTACTCGCCGCGTCCGCACTGGCCGCGACCGCGCCAGTGGCGGCCGCCGACACCGCCACGCCTCAGCCGACCGCCGACCGCATCGAGATCGGGATGCTCTTCAAGGGCTATGACAAGGCGGTCGCCGACGCGAACGGCTACACCGTCAAGACCAGCCCGCAGGGCTTCGAGTACTCCGTCAAGAAGAACGCGACCGAGGCCGAGGACGCCGCGGCCCAGCAGCTCGCCGCCGCGCGGTGGGGCATCAAGCCGGCCGCCAAGCCAGGCCACGACGTCGCGGACGACTACAGCGACTACTACAACCCGCAGTGCGGCACCGCGTGGCTGTCCGGCAACGCGGTGGGCAACCTCAGTGTCGACCTCTCCACCGGTTTCACCCTGAACCCCGACCAGCGGGCGATCTTCTACTACTGGGAGGTCACTCTCTCCGACTCCGGCGGTTCCAGCCGCCAGACGTGGGGCCGCTCGGCCTGCTGGCGCGCCAGGCCTGGAAGGGTGACAGGCACGTCCCGGGCTTGTCGCCGAGCAACGGCTATGCCCGGGTGGAGAGCGCCAGCTACGCCACCCTCACCGACGGGTCGAGCTGCTCCCCGGCCCCGGGCGCGGTGATCGTCCACTACGCCATCTTCTGATCCGGCAAACCGCCGCCCGCGTGGGGCTTGTCCTGGCAGGCTGCCAGGACAAGCCCCACGCGCGAGGAAGGACAACACCGTGTTCCGTATCCCGCCAGGAGCCGGCCGGCCCGGGCCCGCCATCCCCACCCCCGAGGAGACGCTGCGGGAATTCGCCCGGCCCGTCGCCGCGCTGGCCCGCCCCGAGCCCACCTGGACGGTTCTGCTCGGCCGCGAGGGAATCGACGACTACCTGACCGACATCGACCTCCAATACGCCCACCAACACACCTACCGCGTGCGCGTGCGCACCAGCCGCCCGGTGCCGGCGCACTTCAGGGTCAAGTCCCACATGCGCCTGGACGACGTCCTCAACAACACGATCGCCAACTTCACCGACGAAAACGACCCCGACCCCACCGCCTCGGCCCAAGCCCTCCACAACCCCGGCCTCACGACCACCGGCGAAGCCCTGCTGCGCCTCGACGGCCAGGAGCACACCGTCCGTACGGCGACCCGGGACGGCTTCTTCGCGGCCATGCTCGAGCTCGGCAACCAGACCATCGCCGTGGCGGCACCGGAGACGCTGCGTGACGTCGCCCTCGACCTGACCTGGATCCAGTCCGGTCAGTCCCTGTAGGCAAGACGAGGCCGGTCCGTGACCCCGCTCACGGACAAACCGGGAGGACAAGGCCCTTGACCAGGGCAAATCGGGCAGGACAAGGGGTCTGGTCAAGGGGTGCCGTCAGACCGCTCCCCATTAGCTTGTTCTTTATGGTCTGATCCGGTCGCGTTCGATGATGGTTTCGGGGCGCCGGACGGTTTTGCCCACGTCAAAGCGGGTGGCGGGCTGCTTGTTCTTCGAGCCGATCGGTCTGCCGGGGCCGGGCCTGGTGGGTTTGGGCGCACGGGCCGGGCAGGCCAGGGCCGGGCGGAGGTTCCTGAACCCGCGGCGGACTCGGGCGGGGGTGAGTCTGTTCGGTTCCACGGGCCTCTCCCAGGGTCGGCGGATGTCTTCGGCGAGCGGGCGGGTGAGCCGCAGATGGGTGTGCGCGGTGATGATCAGCCAGGTCCAGCGGTCGGCCGCCTCGGGGGTGCGGAGCTTCGGGCGGGTCCAGCCGAGCGTCTGCTTGATCATGCGGAACGTGTGCTCCAGGTCGAACCTTCGCAGGAACGCCTGCCAGCGCACGTCGACCTCGGCGCCGGACATGCCGGTCCTGGACGACCAAAGCCAGACCGGCAACGGGTCTCCGCCGCCTGGCAGGTGGTCAACCTCCAGGCGGATCAACGTCCCTTCGATCAAAGGGAGTTCGCCGTTGTGGTCGATCCATGCGGAGCGGGTGGTGAGTCGGGGGTGGATGCGGTCCCACGCCATCACGCAGGCGGTGCCATAGCGGTCGGTGACCTGAACGGTCGCCGCGTCCGGCTCGCCCGAGGTCTCTGGGTTGGCGAGGCGGAACTCCTTGCCGTGCTTGGGCGGGCGCCCGCCCTGGGGCGGTGAGATCCACAGACGGGGGACGGGCTTGCGCATCACCCGGTCCGACCGCAGCTGGCCCAGCACCTCAACCGGCAGGCCCTCCAGCAGGTAGGCCAGGCGCGGGGCGTCGTAGCCGGCGTCGAACACGACCAGGATGTCCCGGTCGCCCTCACGCCACCGCCCGCCGGCGATCAGGTTCTCCACGACCCGGCGGACCTGGCGGGCGGTGACGTCGGCGACGTCGTCCTCGGGACCGAGCCGGACGGCGTCCAGCAGCTGGCACCAGGACGTGCGGCCCGTCTCCAGCGCGACCACGAACGAGTACGGCCAGCCGGGGATCATCAGGTGCTGGTCCCGGCCGCGGCCGTAGGTGTGGCAGAACAGCCTCTCCGCGCTGCACTCGGCGTCCGGCCGCAGCCAGTTGCTCACGTCCACAGCCAGCACGAGCCGGCCGTCGCCGGCCGTGGGCTGGGGCAACGCAGCCAGCGTCCGCCGCAGCCGCACCGCGTCGACCCGTCCCCGGTTGAGCGCGTCGTACAGCGCGCCGTGGCCGCGCCGGTGCTCGGCCAGCAGTGTCAGGTCCACTGGTGACGTCACCGGCCCATCCGCACACAACAACGCGTCGGTCAGCTCGAACAACGCGTCGCGCCGACCGGTCAGGCATGCGTAGAAGTTACCCCGGAAGCGTGACGCTTCCGCGAACGCTTCCCGCCGGACATCGTGATGCAGCAGACTCATCCCTACGGCCTTTGTGCTGATCGAGTGCGTCCTTGGTCGGAGCACAGGATCAGCCGAAGGCCGCCTTCACGTCCGGCGAATACCCATCCGGGTGATCACGTTCGAGCCGACGTTCGAGGCCGGACCATAAAGAACAAGCCTAGGGTCTGTTTCGAAAGTGATCAGGACAACTGCCTGACAGCTCACAACCCTCGGATGGCTTCATCCAGATCAGAGCCGTAGGAGGCCCAGCAGATGACTGAGCCGTCATCGTCGAGCTGACCCATGAACCAGTCGTCCTTGGCTCGCACGAGGCACAGGTCGTGGAAGGAGAGGATGACGTCAGGCTGGAGGGGGATGTAGTCAGCATGGCCGTACTCCTCGACAACGACGAGTCGTTCGAGGGATAGCAGGGCCGCTTCGGGGTCCCCTGATGCGGAGCGCACCCGCTCGATCGTCCACCCGGTGGGAAGTCCTGCGTTCACTGCCGCATGATCGCAGCGGATGGCGTCTCACAGCCACTCGTTTATGGCTGCGACCAGCACCATTGCTTCGTAGCGGACGGCGAGTTTGTCGTATCTCGCGGCAACCGCGCGGTGGCGCTTGAGGCGGTTGATGCCGCACTCCACTGCGTGGCGCTCGCGGTAGTCGTCCTTGTCGAACTTGGGCGGTCGGCCTCCGTGGGAGCCTCGCTTCTTGCGGTTGGCGATCTGGTCGCGCTTTTCCGGGATCGTGCAGCCGATGCCGCGTCGGCGCAGGTAGATGCGGTTCGCGCTGGAGCCGTACGCCTTGTCGGCGCGGACCTTGTTCGGCCGGGTGCGCGGTCGTCCCGGGCCGAGGCGCGGCACACGGATTGCGCCCCAGGACCACTTGGAACTGCGGGGGGTCACTCCGCTGTCCGGCGGTGATCACGAGCGACATCAGCTTCTGCGCCTGCTCGACCGCGAGGTGGATCTGCTCCAGCATGCCCAGGACCTCTACGCCGCCCACGCGGATCTCACCTGGAACCAGGCGGTGGACGGCGCCGCGATGCAGCTCGGCTACCTTCAGCCCCCGCACTCCGGAAACCCGCACGGCTTTCCGCGCGGGTTTCGGATCGACGCGTTGGCGCCGGCTGGCGCCCAGCCAACAGACCGAGTCGACGGAGGGCCGGGCCCGACCGGTTGAACCCGGTGACCCGCCTTGCGGGTGCGCGTTGTCCTGGGCCCAGGGCACCAGGCCTGTCCGGGTCACCGTTGCGCCCTGCCCGCGGGGGCGCGTCGGGCCGGTAGGCCCGGCTCCGGCGGGCGCTGCGGGGCGGATCTACCCGAGGGCGGCCGGGACGTCCGCCGGCAGCGGGACCTCGTCGAGCCCCAGCGGGCCGTCCGGGAACTGGAACACGAGGTTCTTCTGCGGATCCGGCTCGTAAGGCGTGTCCCCGATCGCGGTGAGCAGCGCTTTCAGCCGCGGGCAGGGCGCTTGAAGGGCCCTCTCGACCGCCCAGGGAGCTCGGAGCGCCTGGAGCGTGAGGGTCGCCAGGTTCACCCCGGCCTGGCGGTGCTGCTCGGCGTACTGGGCCATCCCGGGGTGGTCGGCGAGCGGCGGGGCGTCCTCGGCGGCAGGGGTGGTGTAGCGCAGCCGCAGGTCCCCGCGTTGCACGATGACGCTGCTTCCGGCCGGCAGCGCCTGTCCTGCGGCCAGGAATGATCTTCGGTTGACCGGATGTCAGCCAGAATGGCCGTGCTTGTGCAGCGCGGCACTCGCGCGGAAGCGGACTCGCCCGCAGCGGTCCTTCTCCTCCTCGGTTGCATCGACCCCGCAGCCGCAATGCTTGGCCAGCCAGGCCAGATCGGCCGGGTCCAGCCACAGCGCGATGCGCCCGCGGTCGGCCTCGACCTGAGGATTCGTCGGCTCGGTCCCAGTCACATCGGGAGACTACTCGATGGGTCGGACGGTGTCTCGAAGATCATTCACGCAACTGCGGCGAGAGCCGAATTCAAAGAGCGTCGTCAGCACGTCGAGGCGGGCCCTGGCCGCGTCTTGTCAGGGAGGCTGCCCGGGCCCGCGACCACAAGCTATCGGCGCCCCGGCCCAACCTCCTGCGGACACTCCGCCCGGACCCGGGGGGTCACCCGATCAGTGGCTCCCAAACTCGCCGGAGTGGCTCCCGAACTCACCGAAGAACACCCGCCATGGACGAGTACACCGCCGCCACGAACGGCCTAGACCCGGCTTCCGTTCACACCGAAGCCGTGGCTCTCACAACCCCGGTAAAAACACTGGCTGCCGGAGCCGGCCGTTGTCGGTCAGTTCCAGGAACTCGACCTCGGCGTGGAGCTCGGGCCGTACGAACCGGACCTCGGTGCTGCGAGGCAGCCGCACCGGCGCGGCCTCGGGCACCTACGCGACGCACCGCGCACCGTCCTTCTCCAGACTGAGGTATGTCTCAGAGACAGTGGCCAGCTGTTCTTCACCTTCTCCAACGCGAAGAGGTGGGCCGAGGCGGCGCGGGCCGGTGCCTAAGGGCCGTCCCGTAACCCAGTCAGGCTTAGCGTCACGCTGCTTCTGGGTCGATGCCGATGGCGCCGGCCGAGCGAAGCGAACGCCCAAGCTCGCCGGTGAGGATGCGGGGGTGTCGCCGCCACCACCACAGGTCAGGGCCCGGCACCCTATGGAACTGGTCGAGTGCCTGGCCGTCGTCGTCGATGGTCGCGGCCTTGTACCGCTCATCCAGGGCTTTGATCTGTAGGGTCCAGAGCTGGACCAGGTAGTCGTCCAGCAGGAGCCAGGCCTCGTGCAGCCAGGTTCTGCAGTAGAGGTCGTTGGTGTACTCGTAGATGTCCTCGCTGTAGCCGCGCTCGATGGAGCTCACCAGGGCGGCCCACGCGCTCACCCGGTCAGCGATCGTGAACGCTGTCCGCCAACCGCGCTGATGCAGCAGCGCTCCTACCTCTGTTTCAGTGGCCACGGTCGCGAGGCTCTCATGCTGCACTCGCCCAGGCCACCGAAATCCGACGTGCATGGACTCGCCCCTCAGGGCGGAGGTGAGTCCGCGTGCGTTCGTCATTACGGGACAGCCCTTAGGCCCGACAGCGCGTCAAGGTGGCCACGTAGCCGGCACTCACCAGGTGGGCATCGCGTTCGCAATCACGCGGTCCGCCACGGAGAACCCCGTTCCGCAGTCAGTGCAGGACGACTGCCCGAACAGATACAAGAGCCTCTCGGCGACGACCGGCTGTCCGTCGGCGAGGGCTTGGTCGTGCAGCCGCTCGGCCAGGCCCTCCAACTCTGCCGGATCGGCTGCCCGCAGCAGCGACTTCTCGACATCCCCCAGCGCATAGTCATCGCTGCACGAGAAGAAGCCCTCCTCGCCGATCACGATGAACAAGTTGACGCCGCAGTAGGGGCATTCGACCTCGTACTCACCCTGCGCCAAGTTGTCTAGCCTGCGCGTTTCATCTGGGGTCGTGTCCGGATCATGATCGGAAAAGCGAAAATGCCTTCTGAGCTGCAACGATGAGGCTTGTCTAAGGTCCCAGTCGTACCAGCAGGAAGGCACTTTCTGCGTGCACCCTACCCGCTCACGCCCCAAACTCGTCGTCAGCGCCGACGGGCACGGGGTCGTCAACCACGCCGGCTCGCGCCTGCTCGCGGATCTGGCCGATGCCACCACGCTGACCAACGTTCTCTCGGACGCTCTGTGCCGACTACGGCCGCGCGGGACCGGGCACGATCCCGGCCGGGTCGTGGTGGACCTGGCGGTGATGCTCGCCGACGGCGGCGAGGCGATCCGGGACCTGGCCGTGCTGCGCGACCAGCACGACGTGTTCGGCCCCGTCGCCTCCGCCCCGACCGCCTGGCGGATGCTGGCCAGCATCGACACCGCAGCCCTGAGCGCGGTGCGGGCAGCCCGGTCAAGGGCCCGCGAGGTCGCCTGGCTGCAAGCAGACGAGACCGGACGCCCGATACCTCCCTCGCATGCCGGTGGGCGTGAACTGCCGGGCCTGGTCCTGGACATCGACGCCACCCTCGTCACCTGCCACTCCGAGAAGGAACAGGCCACCGCCACCTACAAACGCGGCTTCGGCTACCACCCGATGCTCTGCTTCCTCGACAACACCGGCGAGGCCCTCGCCGGTCTCCTACGGCCGGGAAACGCCGGAGCGAACACCGCAGCCGACCACATCACCGTCCTCGACCACGCCCTCGCGCAGATCCCCGATGCCTACCGCCACGGCACCCCGATCCTCATCCGCACCGACAGCGCGGGCAGCGCCAAAGCCTTGAGGCCGGCACCGCGGCGGTCGCGATGGCCGCGGCGGTGGAGGGCAGCGCGGAACTAGCCTCCTTACGACGGCTGGATACCGCCCACCGTCGTCGCACTCCTTCACGAGCACGGCCACCACAGCATCCTGCGCGACGCAGCCGCCCACGGTGACTGGTTCTGCGCCCGCCGACTCGCCGAGGCCGCTTCCGTGTATGGCCCGGACGGTCAGGCGACAGCGCTGGCAATGCTGCAGCCGTTCGCAGCCACCGGCTGGTGGCCTGCTGTCAGCACCGTCGCCGGGCTGCTCACCGACTGGGAGCGGGTCGACGAGGCCATCGTGTTGCTGCGTCCGCTCGCCGACACGGGCCACCGGCACGCCCTACGCGACTTGGCGCGCCTACTCGCCCGACAGGGCCACCTCGACCAGGTCGTCACCCTGCTTGGCCCACGTGCCGCAGACCTCCTGCTCGCCGAGGAACTGGTCAAGCTCGCCGTGGGCCACGGCCGCGACGCCGAGATCGCCGAACTGCTTCCCGAGGTCGGGGCCGGCCCGGCGGACCCGTTCGACCCCTGGGGCTCGGATGCCTTGGACACCGTCCCCCTGCACGCCACGTTCCTGGAACGCCAAGGACGGATCGACGAGGCGATCCTGCTGCTGGCCAAGCACGTCCGCATCGAAGGTGTCGTCTACGCAGACCACGCCGAGCAGCTTGCCCATCTCCTGGCCCGCCACGGACGTGAGGCCGAGCTGCGCGCCTTCCCGGTCGAAGACGGCGAGGAGTACGCCCTGGCCGCCCTTGCCGACCTGCTGGAAAAGCAGGACCGGATTCCGGACGCGGTTGCCCTGCTGCGGCAGTCTGCCCGGACCGGGAATCCCCATGCGGCCTTCGGCCTCGCTGAGCTCCTCGCCCGCCACGGCCGCCACAGCGAGGCGGTTGAGGTGCTGCGCGCGGTCGCGGAGACGGCCGGCGGCGACTGCGACTGGATCATCCATCTGCTCTGCCGCATCCTGGTCGATACGGGGCAGGCCGACGACGCCCTTGCCTATGTCGACGATTACTTCGCCCGCCACGGCGGGACCCGCCATGAACAGGCACTCATGCGGGCCGAGGTCATGAAGCTGTGCGGCCGTGCCATGGAAGCCGAAGCGGAGCTGGCCGCGTTCGCCGGATCTGACGAGGAGCTTCTCCGCTCCGGGACGGTGCACGGCGCCATCGCACTCGCGGAACGTCTCGTCCGGCGCGGTGAGCCGCAGAGAGCTGTCGCTCACCTCCGTGACCGACTCGACGGGGCGAAGGTACTGCGAGGGGAGCACCTGCGACAACCGGCCTCCCGCCCTGGACCATGAACGAACTGGGTGCTGGCCGCATAGGTGAGAACGAAAGCGGCGAAGGCCAGCAGGCCTCGACGCCTTCCCCCAACTCCCCGGAGGTCGTGCTGAGTTCGCTGCACCGGGTCGACGGTCAGCGCGTGTACGCGCCCGCCGTCGGTGGCCGCGCCGAAGTGCTGCACCTGGCCGTCCTGGTCGGCCGCAGCACAGAGCCGTGGGCCGGATGAGGCCGGGCGAACCGCCTGCGCGAAGACGGTCTGCTGTTCGCCGACGAGACCGGCACCACCCCACTGTGCGCCGCCCCCGGCTGCACCGGCCAGCCGTGGAACCGGGGCCGCGGAGCCCGACCGGCACACCGCTGTTCGGCGACCAGGTCCGCGAGCTCCGCCAAGCGCCCGCGGATCTCGACCACCGCCCGCACCCGCAGCACCAGCCCGGTGTCCCACGCGTGGGACAGCCCCGGCCCGGCCTGGCGGCCGACGACGTCCTCGATCGCTCGGCGACGGCTACCAGGTCCAGCAGCCGGTACGCCGTCGACCGGGAGACGTCGAGTTCCCCGGCCGCGTACGCGCCCCACGACGGATAGCCCAGGGCGATCCACACCTGGCCGCGGTGCGCGGCGCGTACCCGCTCGGCCAGCACCCGGACGGCGGTGCGCACCTGCTCGACCGACTCGCGCAGCTCTCCGGTCAGCCGCCGCGCCTCGGCCCCACGGCATCAGGGCCGCAGGGTCCGCTGAGCGGCGAGCCGACGCTGGGCCTGCTCGGCGGCCAGGTCACCGGCGGGATCGGAGCGGGGAAGTTGAGCCAGAACCCAGGTTGCTGCGGAAGCGAGTCCTGCTCGCCCTGTGACCATGACTCGGCCAGTTCTTGTGGGGCCAAATAGGAAAGACGTGGCCCGCCCGGCCAAGGGCGTGGTCCACTTCGCGCATGAGCCTGTTGGTCGATGTGTTCACCGCTGACGAGAGCGGCGAGTCCCGCTTCCTCGATGTCCCTGAAGGGTCGTCGGATCTTGCCGGTTTCGAGAGCTGGCGCACCACGGCCTGGGGATCGGACACCGTCCGCTCGCTCGGCGCACGGTTCTTCCCCCAGCTGGCCGGGGACGAGCTCCGTGTTGCCCCAGAAGACGTTCCGGGGTTCATCGAGGAAGTCCTTCTGCTCCAGAGCAACATCGAGTCCATCGCCGCAGGCATGGAGTCACCCAAGCCCGTGACTCAGCGCGCCAGCGAGATCGCCGATCGTCTGAAGAACATCCTCGACGCCGCCCGGCGGGCATCTCAGATCCGCGGCGGAGTGCAGATCTGGTAGCCGACGCGCACGGATGCCACGGCAAAGTCGATCACTCACCGTGGCCGACCACAGAAGTTGCCGCGCCCACGTACATCGAGCAGGCGGCGGCGTTCGCCGCGACCGACCGCGCACACCAGGCCAAGCGGACCAACGAGGAACGGCGACGTCGGCAGGCGCGGCACGCCGCGTTGACGGCGAGCCAGGACTGGCGGGCCGTCATGCCCATGGGACGGCGCAGCCGAGCGCTGATGCTGCGCAGGGCTCCAGGGGAGAGCACCACTTCAAGGTCGGCGGCCGCCACGTTACCGGCCTCGACGTCGAACTCAACGACATCGCCTGGGTGGACGTCGAGCTGCAGCGCTTCCCGCCGGCGGCCCCATGACGCCGGATGTGACTGAGTGCTTCGTTGGTCAGTGAGCGGTCGGGTTGGACACCTGAGTGAGTGGTCGTTTGCCCGCAGCCCGCAGTTGTCGGTGCTGCCGGATACGGTGCGGCTTGTTGGGCCGGACGGAGATCGTGAGGGACTCGCGGCCATGGGGGGTGGGTGAGAAGGTCCCCGGTATCCAGCTCGGGACTGGATTGGTATCCGTGTCCCCACCCCCCTTTTTCTCCACACCGGAGTGTGACTGGGCGCTTCACTCGGGCACTTCACCGGCGACGGAATCTCCGGTGGCCCGGAGGTGTGCGAGGACCCAGTTGTCGCCAAGCTCCGCTCCGGCGCGTTCGAAGCGGTCTGGGAGCGCCCGTTTCTCACCAGCAGGGGCTGGCCACGTTCGGACTCTACGGGCAGTCCGGCGGCGGGCCCGCTCTCACGGATGCCGGGTCCGGTGGTCGTGCTACCCGGTGTCGTCCGTGGGGGTGCCCGGGTTGAGGCCGAGGAAGTAGGCGATCGCCTCCGGAGCGCTGTCGATCATGGCCTGCTGTTCCTCCACCGTGCCGCGGTCGCGGTCGAAGCACTCGATCGAGCAGGTGAGCCATGGGTTCCAGGGGGCTGTGCGGCCAATGCCGTTGCTTTAGCTGTCAGTCACGGCGAAGGCCGGCACGGATGGTGGCTGCTCATCGACGTGCCGGCTGGTGGTTGTTCAGCTGTCCGGGCCGCAGACGGCACCGCCGGGCTGCCGGCGGGAGTACTGGACTATGGTGCCCTCCGAGGTCGTTGGCTCGCTGCCGTCGGAGGGGGTCAGGGTGTAGAAGACCGTGATGGAACCCTCGGTGACGGCGTCCAGGACGCCGTTCCAGGGGATGGTGTAGTCGACCGTGGTGGTGTCAGCGGTGATGCTCACAACGCCCTGGATCGTCGCGGCCGAGGTCTGCCCGTGGAAGTCGCTGCAGACCGTGACGTTGAAGGTGAGCTCGTCTCCAGCCTTGAAGGGGATCTGGTCCACCCTGACGAGGACACCGTTCCAGGGCTTCTGCCACCAGGTGATCCCGTAGGGAGGCTCCTCATAGGGAAATTGGCTCGTGGACCCGCGCCGCTGGAGCTGGCAGGGGGACACCCCCTGACACCACCCCGGAGCAACCCCAGGGGCCCCGTTGCGCCCGTCCGCACACACTGGGAGGACCGGTCCGCGCCCGAACCCCCGAGCGGGTAGCGGACCGGTCCCCAGCCGAGGTGTCAGTGCCAGACGACCTCGGACATGCTGGGCCAGGAACAGCACCGCGGCGACGGTCGGCCCGGAGCCGGCGTTCGCCAGCATCGCGCCGAGCATCCGGCCCGGGGCGGGCCAGACCGACTGCTCCAGCCGGCGACCTGGCCGCCGAGTTCTGGCGTGGGCAGCGCCACCGCACCCAGTACCCGGACGACTGGTAGCGGGACTGCGCCGACGCCGTCCCGGTCTTGGTCGCCTCGCCCGACAAACTGGCCGAACACGGCCTGATGGGCCCCGTCTGGTGGTGCTACTGCTGTGAGCGACAACGTTCGCCGGGTCCATCGAATGCGCCCGAGGTGAGCCCAGTCGTCAGGCGGCAGGAACTGGGCCAGCGTTGGTGACGACGCCGGTCCACCATCCTGGTTGATCGGTTTCCTGCCAGGTGACCTCGAGTTCGCGGCGGGTGAGCTCTTCGGCTTTGCGGTGCATGGCTGCCTGTGCGCTCTCGGGCTCGCCGGAGGCAGCGGGATGGTCGAGTGCCCCGTCGGCGACGCCTTTCGGTCCGGTGAAGTAGACGGCGTACCGCCACCGCTCCGGCGTCCGGTACAGAACGAGCGTCGTCGGAGTTCCGAAGGTCCACCAGTACGGTTTCCGCTTGCTACCCATGCCAGAAAGGTAGCGGGAGAACACCGCGCCGCTTTGCCCGGGCTATGCGGCTATGGCCAGTGGCCGTCCGCCCCAGCGGATGCCTTTCTCCCGGCTGTTGAACAACACACCGTCCGCCTCCCCACCGGCGCCGCCGACTGGATCACCGAGCTGCTCCGCGACGAGACCCAGGCACTGGAGGCCGGCCACCGCGCCGACCGCGGCCAGGACGACGACCTGGCCGCCGACGTCGAACCGGCCTGGTGGTGACCCCGCCCCGCGTGGTGTCGGCGGCGACTGGGAAGCTGTGCGCCATGGAGCTCAGGCACGGTCGAAGGCAACGTAAACCGGATCAAAACGCTCAAGCACGCCATGTACGGCCGAGCCTCGTTCCGACTCCTTCGCATCCGGATCCTCACGCGGTCGTGAACGCCAAGGCGGACGTGGCTCAGGTCAGCAGGCGTCCGCCCTGCGGATCGAAGCAGACGAGCCCCGAGGACCGCGCGACATCGACGGCGTACGGGGCGGTCTCCTGGTACTTGCTGAACACCATCCCGAAGTAGAACAGCGGGCCGCTCGCGTTCCTGATCAGCGGTCCATCCGACCAGGGGCTCGCGTCCTCGTCCTCGTCGTCCGGGCTCAAGTCAGGCCACCGTGCCACCAACGCCTCGACGTACTGCCTGATACGCGCTGTCGGCTCGACGCCCCGACCGCCCATGAACTCGCCGTAGAGATCCGTGAACATCACACGCGCCGCAGCGTCGCTGTCAGGACGCTCGCCTTCCCACACAGCCAGGTCGTAACTCATGGCCGCATTTTGCACGTCCTCGCTGACAGATCCCCCTGTCGAACGTCCACTGCACATGATCAAAACTTCTCGGAACTCCGGTCAGAGCCAGTCTGCCGCGTCGGCTGACAGAGAGGGCCGGGCGATGATCCGCTGGGTCTCCGGTTGGACTCACCGTTCGGGTCGATGTAGCGTCGCCGGTTTAGGCCGAGCTGGGCAAGGTATCGGGTGACGGTCCGACGGCTGATCGGTGTTCCGGCGCTGGTGAGTTCGAACGCGATCCTGGCTGCTGACCATTTGTGGGTGCGCCGGCGTCTCTCAATCTGGGTAACCACTTCGTTCCGGATGGCTGTCGGCTGACGGTGCGGGTCCGAGGACCGGTCGTACAAGCCGAGCTCGCCGTAGCGGCGGTAGCGGTTCACCCACTTCGACGCACACGCCCGGGAAATGCCCATCTCGGCGGCGACGTGTGAGATCGGACGAGTCTGGCAGCGCTCCACGAGGCGCCTGCGTCCTTCGAAGGACAGGGTGAATTGCGGTGATGCATGAATGGTCTTTCCGGATTAGAGGCAGAGGGCTGCGATCCGTTTCGCGGTTTCGCGGCCCTCTGCGGTGCCTGCGCCGCGGGGCGCCCAGCTGCTGCGACTGTCAGCCGTTCAGGCTGCGGGGGCTGCGGATACCGGCGACGACGGTGAGCAGCCCTGCGAGCGAGAGGCCGGCGGCGGTGAGGAAGGCTGCCCGGTAGCCGCCCAGCACGTCGCCACCGGCCGCGGCGGCTACGGTGGACAGGACCGCGAGGCCGAGTCCGCCCCCCGATCTGGAGCGCGGTGTTGAACATGGCGCCGGCCAGCGCCTGCTCGTCGGTTCCCGCACCTGACAGCGCGGTGATGTTCGCCGGCACGAAGGTCTGCGAGAGACCGATGATGAGGATGACCAGGAGCGGCAGGATGACGGCCCAGTAGTTTGCTCCAGGGCCGACCAGGGAGAACAGGGCGAGGCCGATCGTGTAGAAGGTCAGGCCGAACAGCATGAGCCGGCGCGCACCCACCCGCGGGACCAGGCGCCCTGCGACCAGGGGCAGGACCGTGCCGCCGATGGCCAGCGGAAGTAGTTAGCCCCGACCCAACCCGCGTACATGAAGACGGCGACCGCCAGGGCCGCGGCGAGGTTCGGCCGCTTCCACACCGCCGGAGGGACCAGCGGCTGCGCCGCCCGGCGCTGCCAGACCACGAAGCCGGCCAGCAAGGCCACTGCGAGGGCTGCGACCACCCATCCAGGACTGGCAGCGGTCTGTCTCGTCGAAGTTTGACGACCGCCCGTCCTGAGCGTGATCAGTGCTTGCCGAAGAAGATCTCGCGGACCTCGCGGGCGGCGTAGTAGACCAGCACATAGCCGGCCGCCGGGTCGGCCCACCACCAGCCGAGGGTGCTGTTGAGGACCAGGCCGAGCAGGACCGCGGCGGCGAGTAGGCCGTCGATCAGGGTGACCCGGCCCTCCGTCTTGAGGACGGGGTTGTCCAGGGCGGCGCCGGTGCGGGCTTTGCCGAAGGCGAGGGCGAACATCACGGCGGCGGTGACGGCGGTCCAGGTGATGCCGAGCGGCGAGTGGTGCGGGCGGAAGCCGTTGACCAGGACGATTGTGGACTGCGTGAGCAGGTAGAGGCCGAGCATCCCGAAGCCGGTACCGATTAGCCTCATCGCCCGCTTCTGCCGCTCCTCGCCGGTGTCGGAGAGCTCCCAGATCACCACGGTGGAGGCGCCGATCTCGATCAGGGAGTCCAGGCCGAACCCGGCCAGCGCGACCGAGCGGGCGCTGATCGCGGCGATCGCGAGCACCACGATGCCGATCACGTTCCAGCCCAAGGTGGCGTATTCGAGGGCGAAGCCGCGGCGGAGCAGGGTCTGGCGGGAGGTCTCGTTCACGTCGTTCACCTGCGGATTGTCCCAGCCTTCCGTTCGGCGATTTTCCTTTCCAACCCGGCTCCAGAGCCCAGGGCTTCGGCAAAGTCGGGTGATGTCCGTTTCGTGATCATGTGAGCTTGAGGAGGGCGAGCGGACGGTTCCTGATCACGGGCGTTGTCCTCGGAGCCGTTGTGTCTCTCCACACCGTCGGGTGGAGCGAGCCGACCGCGCTGGGGGATGATCTCCTGCGTGGCTGAGGAAGCGGTTGCAGGTGCGGACGACGCTCGTGCATGGGATGAGCGACTGGGCTGGGCATTCGGTTTGATAGCGGATGATCCGGCTGAGAGGGTTGCAGCGCTGGTTCGTCTGGCTGAGGCCCGGAAGAAGGTCGCAGACGCGCTCGGTCGGTCCAACGAGATGTGGCGGCTGACGTTGCCCTTGGGAACGCAAGAGCAGTACCGGGAGCCGGCCTTTCTGCAGGCCCCGTCGGATGTATCACCAAGCCCGGAGGCGTTCGCTGCCTGATGGGCTGTGGGGTCGCCCTGCAACTGGGGATCTGGCGACTTGGCCGGGGCTGCCCTATGCGTTGCTCTTCCTGGAGTGGGAGGCGAGATACCCGCGGGAGTGGACGCACCATGCGAAGGCGTGGGGTACGAAGCAGGGGCTCATTCGGGACCTGGCCCTCGCCCGCCAGGAGGATGCGATGAAGGCGAATTTTGCACACCGCCGGACGTCACCACGCCGTCCTGGCTGTCCTCGCCGGAGCTGCGCTCCTTGCCGCGGCCTGACGGGCCGGCCGTGCAGCTGGTCGAACATTCCCGAACCGCCCCGACTGAAGCTCGGTGACCGTAACGTGCGCACCGGGAGCATGATGGAGAGAGAGGAGATGACACCGAACGTACCGGGGGTGTGCGGCCACCGCGCCCCTGCCGCCTCGGTCCTCCAATCCGCCGTGGCCGACGGTTAGAAACAGCCCAGGCTCACCGCCTGGGCTGCGCCTGCTCAAGTGAACTGGTGGCCGGGCAGCCCCTCTGGCTCATTTGGCCGATGCAACCCCACCCGGTGGTTGGGACATACGCGAAGTACTGGACGGGCTGTTGCGGTACGGCCTCGGCGGTGAAGGTGCCGGTACCGCTCGGGATGCGTTGCGTGTGGGAGCCGGATGTGTCGGTGTATGAGGCGGTGATGTGCCACTGACACGTCTCGGTGGACACCTCTGACTGGACACGCAAGGCCATGTTTGCCTGGCCGTTACCCAGATCGATCGCGTTGTGACGGAAGTACAACTTCCCTTGGGACTCACCCTCGTCGAGAACGTACGGTCCATGCGGCTGGTCCGCCATTCCTCCCGCTAGGTCCCACATAAGGCCCTGCCGGAGCGCGGAGCCGCTCGGCGGTATAGCGACCACGGTCTGCGCGGTGGTTGCGCTGCACGCGTCCTTCACGGCAGTCATGCCGTTGATCGTGAGGCCGGCGCCGCGGTCGCTGTTCAGATTCAGGTTGAACGTCTGCGCCATGCCACTGGCCCGTTGACGGCGATCCTCCAGAGGTTTCTCAAGGTTTGGCGTGTACTCAACGACCCGGCCACCGAGAGGCTTCATAAAAGTCCAGACCTGCGACGCGTTGCCTTTCATCGCTGTGAGGGTGGCCTGTTCGCTCTCGGTCAGTGGCCGGTCCAACAGCACGACGATGGACTCGGGCATGTCCTGTTGGTAGTCACGAGGGGTGACGGTGGAGACGAAAGCGGGCTGCTCGCCATCGACGGCCTTCTCGGCTTTCTTGTCCGAGCGAGCTCGGTCAGTGGCCGTACTTCGGTCCAACACGTAGTTCGCATAGTAGGCGAACGCGAGACCACCTAGAGCGATGACTGCTGCGGCCGCCATGTACAGCGCCCGGTGCTTCAGGGGGAGCAGGCGCAGTCCGGGCAGGCGTGCGTC
This sequence comes from Kitasatospora sp. NPDC101235, assembly GCF_044767505.1. NCBI lineage: Bacteria > Bacillati > Actinomycetota > Actinomycetes > Kitasatosporales > Streptomycetaceae > Kitasatospora > Kitasatospora sp. NPDC101235. The sequence goes on along the minus strand of NZ_JBIWNZ010000042.1, from coordinate 20,188 downwards.
AGCCAAGATTCGCCAAGCGGTCGGTCCGGGTTGCGGGGCGGAGGGGACCGGAGCGGGCTGCGATTCACCGTTGTGGGCCGGGTCGGCCGGCGTTGCGGAGACTGGAGCTGTGGCGCCTTCATCGGGATCCGTTCCACCCGCGCCCGAAGACGGTGGTGGAACGGGTGGAGTCGCAGCCATGGATTTCTCCGGAATCGTCATTCATGGGAGAACGCAAACCGGCCGCTCCGGTGAGCGCTCACAACCCGGCAGGCGAGCCTGGAAGGCTACGCCGATCCAGGGGTCGCGGTGCGGGTCGCGGTTTGGGTCGGAAAGAGCACCGGGCCTGCCCCGGTGGCCGCGTCCAGGGCATACACGTTGTTGTCGTTGCTGCCGACGTACATCACACCGTCAACCACGGCAGGAGATGACAGCACCCAGCCGCCGGTGGTGAAGACCCATTTCTTGGCGCCGGTGGCCGCATCCAAGGCATACATGTTGCTGTCGAAGCTGCCGACGTACACCACGCCGTCAACCAGCGCAGGCGACGATCTCACTGAGCTTCCGGTGACGAAAGCCCATTTTTTGGTGCCGGTGGCCGCGTCCAGGGCGTATACGCTCCGGTCTTCGCTGCCGACGTACACCACACCACCGCCCACGGCAGGCGACGATCTCACTGATTCGCCGGCGGTGAAAGCCCATTTCTTGGCGCCGGTGGCCGCGTCCAGGGCATACACGTTGTTGTCGTTGCTGCCGACGTACACCACGCCTTCAACCACCGCAGGCGACGACGCCACTGAGCTTCCGGTGGTGAAAGCCCATTTTTTGGTGCCGGTGGCCGCGTCCAGGGCATACACCTTCTTGTCGTCGCTGCCGATATACACCACACCACCGACCACTACCGGTGACGAGATCACCCCCCAGTTGCCGCCGGTGGTGAAGACCCATTTTTTGGTGCCGGTGGCCGCGTTCAGGGCATACACCTTCTTGTCGTCGCTGCCGACGTACACCACACCGTCAACCACCGCAGGCGACGACTCCACGCAGCCCCCCGTCGTGGAGGCCCACCTCTTGGTGCCGGTGGCCGCGTCCAGGGCATACACGTTCATGTCGTCGCTGCCGACGTACACCACACCACCAACCACTGCAGGCGACGAGGTGACATTTGAGCTGGTGGTGAAAGCCCATTTTTTGGTGCCGGTGGCCGCGTCCAGGGCATATACGTTCATGTCGTTGCTGCCGACGTACACCACACCACCAACCACCGTCGGCGACGACGCCACCCAGCGGCCGGTGGCGTGGTACCAAGAACGTGGCCGCTCGGCAGCCGCGCTGCCACTGGAACGTGGCCGCTCGGCAGTCCCGCCGCCACTGCAGCCGACGGCGGTGATGCTGGCACCGACTGCGGCAGCGGCGCCGAGTCCGAGCCGCAACGCTGAGCGGCGAGTGATGTGCCTTGGCCGCGGCGACTCGCCAGCAGCCGGTGCAGACACGCACTGTGGCGTGAGGGTCATGGCGGTGGTGGCATGGTTCGGCACCTCGCCTAAATGGTCCAGATCGTTGCCGGTGAGGGTCACACGATTCATGCCGCGAGAGTACGGTCCTCTCTCATGGCTGGCGCCGGTTTTGCTGAACGTTCACATCCACGCTCTTCCCTGCCCGCGTCCTGTCGGCCCTGCTCGAACGCCAGGTCGAGGCGAAAGGCTGTCGGCGCGGCGGCGTGTGCCGGGGTTGCGCAGAAGCGAGGTTGCCGCGTTGACACGAAGGGTCCTGTGTCCAGGACTTCATCCAGCCTGTCGTGCGCCGCCACGGTCACGCTGCCTACGACATCCAGCCGTGCGAGGAAGCGCTCCCGCAACCCAGCAAGATCATTACGCCCAACGCCCACGGTCCTCGCAACTCCCACAGATCGCGGGTGTTGCGAGGACCGTTAGAACCCAAGCTGGGGTACGGGCCTTCGTCGTGCGGGAACTATTCGTTTACGTTCTGCGCTGGCTCCAGGTCATCGATCAGGAGGCCTGCCAGGGCGGTCCGCTGCTCAGCCGGCATGTGGTCCCGAAGCAGCCTGTAGACCGATGCCGGGTCGTCCCACGCCACGACCGGTGCCGCCTGCGGCTGGGACGCCGCTTCGGCCGGACCGTTAACGGCGTTAACGGTGGAGGACCCTGCTCCCCCGGCCTCGTTGTCTGCCGAAGGGGTATTAACGGCGTTAACGGCCGGAGCCGACTCCCGTCTGGCAAGCTCTCGGCGAGGAGCCCGCTGCCGAGGGGTATTAACGGCGTTAATAGCCTCCGCTGCGGCCGGCGCCTGCTGCTTCTTGGGCATCCGGCCAATGCGGCGCGCCGGCTCCACCCTCAGCTCTCCGGACTCCACCTTCTCCTGAAGGTCGGGTGTGAGTTCCAGGAGCGCGAGACGCTGGGAGACCCAGGCCGGCGTCTTGCCCAGACGCTTCGCCACCTGCCCTTGCGAGCCGTGAACCGTCACGAGCTCCTGGATGGCCTTCGCCTGGTCCAGCGGGGGAACGTCCACCCGGTGCACATTGGCGATCAGCGCGCTTTCCAGCAGGTCTGCCGCGCTTGCCGCGAGGTCGTCGTTGACGTCGATCCGCAGCTCTGCGAGCTCCGCGAGGTGCGCTGCGGCCAGGCGGCGGTTGCCGTCGATGACGACGTACTCGGCCTCGCCCAGCTTCTCCTCAAGACCCGGGTGAGAGGCCAGGAACGCTGCCCGCCGGACCACGGCGACGCGCTGGATCTGCCCCTTCTGCCTGAGCGACTCGGCGGTCTCCTCAAGCTCGGTGAGCTCGTCGCGCGGGTTGAAGGGATTGTGGGCAAGCAGCTTCAGCTCGACCGACGTCGGAGGACGCCGGCCCTCGCCGTTCATGATCTGCTGGCGCGTCCGGACGCGACGGGGCCCCGGAGAATCGTCCTGGCCGCCGTCACCGATGCTGAAGCCACGGGTGACCCGCTGAGTAGAGGTCATACGGCAAGCTCCTTCGCCAAGTCGCGCATCACCTGCGCGTGTTCGCTGTCCGGCGCGTACTCCAGCAGCGGGATCTCGCCGTCTGCGGCCTCGCGACCTTCCTTCAAGTCACCGATGACGGCTAGAACCGCAGGCGAGCTGCTCTTCTCCCACTGGTCCTTGTTCTCCTTCACGAGCTTGCCGCGACGGCTGTCGTACGCGTTGATGATCAGCCCGAGGTAGTCGACCTGGATACGCCCCTTGCGGCACAGGTCGTCCATCTGGGACTTGAGCAGCCGGAACGCCCGATGGGAGGCCTTGTTCGCCCAGACCGGGGTGATGACCCCGGACCGGTCGGCGAGCTCGCCCTCACGACGGCGCACGTAGTAGAGCGCGGTGTCCATGTTGAGCCCGAGGCTGGGCGGCCCGTCGATGATGATGACGTCGTAGTCCGCCTCCAACGGCTCCAGAGCGGGCTCCAGCGCGGCCTCGCTGAAGCTGACCTTCGACAGCGCGATGTCGCGCAGGAACGCATCGTCCGAAGCAGGCAGCAGATGCAGCCGCTCGCCGAATCGGGCGCCGTCGAGGGACACCAACAGGTCGCGGATGTCACCACGCGCGGTCCCGTCCATGTGCATCATCAGCGTCTCGACGCCGTCCTCGTACATGAGGTCCTCGAAGCCCAGCTCCGCCGTGAGGTGCCCCTGAGGGTCGTAGTCGACCAGGAGAACGCGACGTCCGGCCTCCGCCAGCGCCTGGGCCATGCCGGACGAGATGAAGGTCTTGCCCACCCCGCCCTTCTGGTTGGCCACTATGACGCGAACGACGGGCTGGGCGACCAGCGGCGCGGACGGCGAGGGGTGCTTCTCCAGCCACAGCGTCAGCGCCTGGGCCAGCCCCTGCACGTAGGTGATCTCGCGATCGTTGCGCGCGCCCTTGAACCGGTCGGCCTCGCCGACGGGCAAAAACGTCCCCCACGTCTTCGCGCCGTCGGTGTTCACCGTCGGAAGCTCCGAGGACTCGTACCAATCCCGGATCGCGTACTCGGCTGCGTCCTGGATGTCCAAACCATGCTCAAATGCGCGGATCTTCAACTGACGTCTCAACTGCGGCGGAAGAGAAGTAATTAGCTTCTCTCGCTTCAAACCGGCCGTAGGGCTGCTCATTAGACCAAACATTACTAGGTCACGTCTTTGGTCCCATCACACCACCCCGGAGCGCGCGACCCGTCTGCTGCCGGGCCGGATACCGACACCTCCGCCAGGGCATAGTCCCCCCGGACCCACACCCAGGAAGGAGACCGACACGGTGTCGTGGCGAGATGCGGTACAGCCGGCGTTGCGGGTGATGCTGCAGGGGGAGGCCTACCCGGACCCCTACCTGGAGCTGCTGCGCGTCGGGGTGGAGCACCGGGAGGTCGCCGAAGCCGTCGTCGTGACGCTGGTGATGGACGGGGTGCTCGTCACGGGGACCGTGATCTCGGCTTCGGCGTGGGAGGACCTGTACTTCCGTCAGGTCGGAGAGGCCGACTACTACGGACTGCGGAAAGTCGTGCGGGAGGTGATCGGGCACCTGGACCAGGCCGCCGAGGACGGGCGCCGCCGCCGAGCGCCTGACCCGCGCTTTCTGCACCTGAAGGATGTCACGGTCCGCTCGGGCCGGACTGCCCGGAGGCTGCCGGCCTGGCGTGGGCCGATCGCGGCGGTCAGTGGCTGGAGCTTGGGCGAGCCGGACGAGCGCTGAGGGCAGCGTCGCCTGCATGCCCGGCAGGGGCTGGGCGTCGTGGGGGCGGTCGATGGTGTCGGGCGTCAGCCGTGGAGGCCAGCGCCCGGCGGTATGGTGGCCGGGCAGGTGGACGGTGGGCGGGTACGCTGGCGGGGGAGGGATCCGGGCCTGCCGAGCCGGGGAGCCGGTGGGTGCGGGCGGGGCGAGGAGGTAGTCGTCGTCGGACCTGACGCGGTCGACCGCCTGCGCGACTTCCAGAGGGGGCTGCGCCGTCGTGGTTGTCGGCGCGGTGCGGGACGCCGAAGGAACGGGGCCGGTGGTGGGATCCGGCGTTGTCGGAACATCGTGGTGTTCGGCCGGGGCCGGGGCGGGTTCGACTTGCCCGGTGGCCAGGGGTGACGCCGGCGGCTCCGGGCAGGGTGCGACGACGGGAGTGGGTGCCGTTGGCAGGGGCGGCTGGTGGCGTTCCTGGTAGAGCGCGGCGGCTGCCCGTCGCCGAGCGTTCCACCGCCCGGTCTGGACCCGTTCCAAGGTGTGCATCAGGTCCCGGACGGCGGTGAGGGTGAACACGCCGCGAGTACGGGTGAGCTCGTCGAACGAGGTCGGGGCAAGGCCCCAGCGGGACGCGTCTGGGGCGGGCACCGGGTGGCTGATCCGCCAGTCGTAGCGCCAGTTCCGGCGGCCGCCGGTGAAGTTCCAGTCCTCTCCGGGCCTGGCCGGGTGGGTGAAGTCGTGGACTCCGTAGGGGACCAGGACCTTGGCACCGTCCAGGAAGTACACGCCGCCGCCCGTGGCGATGACCGTGAGCTGTTGCTCGGTTGGTGCGATCGTCATGTGGTCGACCAGCAGGCCGCCGCGGCCCTGCGGTGCGACCTGGAGGTCGGCGAGCCGGCCTGCGGCTGCCGGGTCCGTCGCCCAGAACCATACGTGCCGCGCGCCGCCGCCGTAGCGGGCCCGGACACTGCGCAGCCGCTGCTGGACCTCGTCGACTGTGGGTGGCCGGCGGGGTCGTAGGACGGTTGACGGGCGGGAAGGAAGGGGAGCTGTTGTGGCCTTCCCGGCTTGGGGCTGGTGCCAGAGGGGAGGGATAGGGCTCCGCCGACAGCCGGGGGAATCTGGTGGGCTATCAGGTTTCGGAGCGACTTGATGGGGCAACGGGTCGGGGCCGTATAGTCCGACGGTGTACAGCCGTCACCCCACGTAGAAGCCCCGCCAAGACCGCGTCAAGACGCACCTGGCAGGGCTTCTGATTTGCTACTGCATAGCTTGCTGAGCGAGAGCGCCAAAAATGCGTAGCCCGTACTCGTCCTTGAAGTGCGCATACCCCTTGAAGTTCAAGGTCGCCGGTAGCCGGATCTCCCGGACGTGAGATTTTTCCGGGGCGACCCGACTACCGGTGTGGGCTCTCACATTCTGCCTCGGCCGCAGAAAGAACCGGCCAATCAACTCCCCACCTACTAAAAAGGCGGCTCGTCAACTGATCCCCGATTTTCCTGCGAATTATGAACCCTCCCATACTCCCCGGAGGGGAGCGGATCAGTATGCGATTCAATCAACATGCGCCCTTGCCCCCAAGCATTCAGTGCCTCGGAGGCCAAACTTCTATGCCATTCACTGGAGCTTTGCGCTAGAATATTCTCCACCAAAGGAGTCAATCTCCTGTGATGCATTGCCAATGCCGGGGACTCCAAAAATCGAACGGCGACAACAAGAGCCGCCTCCACTACTCTCGAATCAGAGTCATCAAAGTAGGAAGCAATGCTCGGAAAAGCTTCCGGATAAATACTCCTAATATCTACGAAATTGGGAAATGGCTCGGTCGGTGAATATTTTCCCCACTCTCGAATGCGCTGCTCCTGGCCAATGCTGACATCAAAGGCCACGTTGGCTAGCCATGTAAGAAGTTTGCCCCGAAGTGGGAATTTTCCCACTTCCCATGGAGGGGCAAGTGCGGCTCGACTTGGCCGGTCACCCAAAAGCGCGGCAACATACCTGAAAGCTGGCACGGTTGCAGAATACACCACCCCATCGTTGAGGAGAGTGTTGTAAAGGTGATTGAGTGAACTCGTTACCGCCGAAAAGTCACCCGACGCCAAGTCGCGAAGCTTGGCCGGAGTATCCGGGAAGGCTGAGCCATCAGCATTTTCGAGATTAGCCCAATCGGTGAGATTGACGATCGCGTATGGATTCAAATTATCGCCGTTCATATTTATAACGCCACCATAGTGGCCTGCAGGAAAGCAGCCAAGGCGCGGCAACAGGGACCGCGCCTTGGCAAATCTTCAGAAGGGTACCTCGCTGAAAACTTGGCCGCGCTGAGATCGAACCGCTAGCGATGAGTTCGCCGGCAGCATTCCTGCCACGTTTCGCATGCAGAAACCGCATGGCCCGCCAGGCTTTGAAACCATCAGCCGACCAACCAAACCCTCACTCCCGGATCCCGACTGTTTAGCCAGAATCCTCATTATAGTGGCAGCCTGAACCTCAACATGCGAGCCGAAAAACTTACCGCCGCCGGGGCTCGCCGCAGCAGGAATCTCGTCCATGTTGGCTCTGATCAACCGATGGAGCTTATCGGAAGACAGGTCAAACTCTCCATGTCCCTTAATCCAAAGGTACCCACCGGTAGCAACGTCCGGTCTGCTGGAATATGCGGCATTCTCCGATGCTCTGGCATGCGCCCGTTCATCCGCAGTGGGGCAGTTGTGAACGAGTACTGAAGTCCCGCCAGCTACCACATAGTACGTGTGGAGCTGTTCGACAGTGAGGTTGTGGGTGGTGACGGAGTAGGGGTAGTTGCGGACGGACTGGATGGTGAGGGTGGTGCCGTTGGGCTGGCGGAGGTGTTCGCCGGGGGTGAGTTCGCCGGCGTCGACCCACTGCTGGCGGGTCTCGCTCCAGTAGGGGTGGTGGTAGGTGGAGGTGATGTTCGCCTGGTCGGCGGCCGGGGGGCCTCGCGGGCTGGCGTCGTCGGTGAGGGTGAGGTCGGTGAAGTCCTTGTCGTCGGGGGTGGTGATGGTGGTGGTGACGGTCTCGGGACGGGTTTCGCCGGTCTGTGGGTCGGTCGCCATGACGACGTCGCCATCATGCACATCGCCGATGGGCTTGGTGCTGCCGTCCGCCATCAGAACCAGGGTTGTGGCCGGGAAGCTGTTGCACCCCTCGACCTTGGTTGCGTCCGCCTCAGCCTTGGTTGCCATAGGCTCCGTGCCGGGCGCATCTGGTGCGGCTTCCTTTGCTGCTTTTTCTTCCGCTGCCTTGGCTGCCGCTCTTTCGGCTGCCCGGGCTTCGGCTGCTGCAGTCTTGGCGGATACGTAGGCGGTTTCGGCTTCCCGGGCCGTGCGTTCGCCCAAGCGGATGGCGGTGTAGACCTTCTCGAGCTCCTGGTAGATCTTGAGGGTCTTGATGCCGGCCTTGATGACCTTGGCGAGCTTGCCCCAGGGCACCACGTTGAGGGCGGTGTTGATGCAGCCCATCACGTCGCCCTTGGTGAAGCAGTCGCGGGCGTCGTTGAAGCCGATCAGGTCGCCGACGATGTCGACCACCTTGTGTACGAGCTCGTCGCGCTTGCGCTTGTTCTCGTTGACCGCCTTGTTCGCGGCGTCCAGGTCATCAGCCGCCTTCCGCACTTCAGGCGTGGGCGTGTCGCGGAGGCCGAACGGGAGGTCGATCCGGTCCGTCTGGTTGTTCTTGCACTCCGCCGCCGTGTCGCACCCGACCTTCAGGCCGTTGGCGTCGGACTTGTTGATGGGGCTGTTGTTGGCGTACGCGTAGGCATTCCACTGCTGGGGGTCGCCGGCGTCGGTGATGGGGTCGGGGCTGATGAAGCGGCCCGTCTTGGGGTCGTACTCGCGGGCGCCGAGGAGGGTGAAGCCGGTCGACTTCTCCTTGGTGCCGCCGACGAAGCCCTTGTCTCCGGCCCAAACGCCCCCAGCAGGCTGGGTGCCCCGCTCGTTGCCGAACGGGTCGGTGGGGCGGCGGACATGGGCAAGGGTCGCCGAGTCGAACTGGACGCCGTTGGTGCCGTGCGGGTCCGCGCCCTGGTACGCCAGCTTGGACGTTCCGTTGGTCGTGGTGCGCGTGATGGACAGGCCGTTGGGCGCCGCGTAGCTGCGGACGTTGGTGACGACCTTGGTGGTGGTGTCCAGGGTGATCTGGTCCGCGCCCAGGTTGAGCGTGGTCTTGCCGGGGTCACGGCGGATCAGCTGGTTACCCGAGATGTCGTACAGGTAGCTGGTCGCGCCGCTCTGGCCGGTGCCGGTGATCTGGTCGAGCTTGCCCTGGGCGTTCCAGGTCAGCGTTCTGGTGCCCGGGGTGTCGGTGATCGCGGTGGTGTTGCCGGCCGCGTCGTAGGTGTACGAGGTCACCGCGGTGCCGGCCGGGCCGGTCTGGGTGGACTTCATCAGCGCGTGCGGACCGCCCGTGCCGCCGCCCGTCTTCGGGTCGGAGGACGGGGTGTTGGGGCCGGTGCCGAAGGTCTGGGTGGTGGTGACGTCCTTGGTGGCGTCGCCGGTGACGTCCTTCTGGGCCAGCTTGGTGCGGTTGCCGATGAGGTCGTACTCGTACTGCTGCCAGTACGGGGCCGGGCCGCCGACGCTCGGCTTGCCACCGCTCACCGACGGGCCGTCGGTGTTGGTGCAGGCGCCGACGCCGGGGACGTTCGGCTGCGGCTTGGTGGTCTGGGTGCCGGTGTCGGTCCAGGCCTGGGTGAGCCGCCCGAGGTAGTCGTGGGTGAAGCACTGCAGGTCGGCGACCTGGCCGTCCTGCGCGTTGCGGGCCGAGGTGACCTGGCCGAGGGGGTTGTAGGTGTAGTCGACCGTGTCGATGTGGGCGGTCTCTGCGGTCTGCTTGTCGAGGATCGAGCGCGTCACCCTGCCGGTGGCGTCGTCGATCAGCATGGTGGCGACCACCTGCGCACCGGCTCGGCCCACGGTGGTGCGGTACGGCCGGCCGTACGGGTCGTAGCGGACATCGGCCACGAACGTCGTGGACTCGGCCCCGAAGGAGCTGGACAGGGCCGCGAACTGGCCCATGGTGTCCGTGACGAAGGTCAGTTCCTCCTGACCCATGCCGGCCACGTCCGGCAACAGCGTCTTTCTCAACCGGCCAGCACTGTCATAGGTGTTGTCGGTCTGGTAGACGCCGGCGAGTTCCTTCTCCACTGCCGGGATGGTGGTCTTGGCACCGAGTTCGCGGTATCCGATGTCGTAGCCGGTGATCTCCGACTTGTAGGCGTCTCCCAGCGTTCCGCCCACGTAGCGGGTCGAGGAGGTCGGCTTGCCCTTGGCCAGAGTGTCGTAGGTCCAGGCGGCGACCTGCTTGGTCGAGTCGACCGCCGTCCCCTCGTAGGCCGCGATGTTACGGCCGAGCAGGTCGGTGACGCTGGTGGCGCTCTTGCCGCGGGAGTCCGTGACGGTGACGAGGTTCTTGCTGTCGTCGTACGCCGTCGTCCCGGTGCCCGAGTCCGGGTCGGTGGACTTCACCGGCCGGCCCAGCAGGTCGTACTCGTACGTCCACTGGTTGCCGGCCGCGTCCTTGCGCCAGGCCTCCCTGCCTTCCGGCGTGTAGCCGTAGGTGGTCTCGTCGTACGCGCCGGTCGGGGTGTTGGCCTTGTACTGGCGCAGGGCGACCGTGTTGCCGCGGGCGTCCGACACGGTCGCGGTGGCGTAGCCGCCGGCCGGTGGGGTGGTGCGGACCTCGTCGGCGCCGGGGTAGTCCGTGTGGGTGCGCCACTGCTCGACGCCGTGGGACTGGAAGATCGAGTCGGTGACCCGGCCGATGCCGTCGTACTTCTGGACGCTCTGGGACGGGATCTTGCCGTCCGGCTCGACTCCGCCGTTGGGCAGGAAGAGCTGACCGCTGGGCTGGCCCTGGTCGTTGTAGTAGGCGGCGCTGGTCTTGATCTGCCAGCCGTGCGAGTCGAACAGCGCGTCGGTGATCATGCGGCCGGTGGCCCCCGAGGGGGTGCTGGCCTGGGTCTGGCGGATCCGGCCGAGGCCGTCGTAGATGGTGAAGCTGGAGGTGTACGTCTTCAGGTCTTTCATCAGCGCCTGGCTGAGGACCTGTGAGGGCGCGTCGGAGCCGTTCACCGAGTACGAGAACTTGCGGTTCGGACGGTCCGGGAACTTGGCCCGCTCGTTGCCGGGGCTCCAGCCGGCCACGGCGCGGCCGAGGGAGTCGAACTCCTGCTCGCTGATCCGGCCGTTCTCGTCCGTGATCTTGAGCGCCGAGCCACGGCCCACGTCGAGGGTGCTGACGGTCTGCCAACCCAGCGGGTTGGTGTGGGTCACCTGGGTGGGCAGTTGGCCGGTGGCCGGGGAGTAGGCGGTCTTGGTCTCGGCGCCGGACGGGTGGGCGGCGTCGGTGCGGGTCGGGTCGACGGTGCTGGTGACCCGGCCGTAGTCGTCGAAGCTCGCCCGGGCGGTGGCCCGGTAGACCGGCTTGCCCGCCGCGTCGTAGCGCTCCAGGACCTCGGTCGAGGTCTGCTCGGCCTTGGCGTCGGCCTGGCCGAGCGGCTTGTTGTCGAAGTAGGCCCGGGTGTCGGCGACCGTGTTGTCCTTGGTCGCGGTCTGCCCGCAGGCGCCCTTGAGGACCAGGGTGCGTGAGGCCAGCTGCGTCGGCGCGCCGCCGGGGCCGGTGGCGTACTCGAAGGAGGTACAGAGCAGCTGCTCGGGATGGGTGGTGTCCCCGTTGTCGTAGACCGTCAGCGGACGGGCAAGCGACGTCGAGTCGTACGTGGTGGAGCGCTCACGGGTGCGCCAGCCGCCGTTGGCGAGCTTCTCGCGGTTGGTCACCTTCAGGGCGTTGACGGCCCGGGCGGTGATCGCGGGCATGCCGCCGGACTGGTTGCGGGTGGCCGTGATCGGACCGAGCCACGGGTCGGACACCACGGTGGACAGCAGTTCGCCGTTGTCGCCGTTGTAGTTGGCGGAGTCGCGGATGAATCCGGCCAGGACGTTCTCGTCCTTGATGGTGCCGCCGTGCGCGTCCGTCACGGACACCTGGCGGGCCTTCCCGTTGGCGAGGACGTCGCCGTCCATACCGCGCAGGAAGGTCGCGACCGACTTGGTGCGGGGCGCTTCGACGTCGCTGCCGCTGCCGCTGCGGGTGGTGACCGTCGCGTACCCGCGGAACTGGTCCCAGGTGCGGGTTTTGGCGTCGGCCATCTCGGAGTCGTTGCGGTGCCAGGCCGCGCCGCCGCCGTACTCGTAGTCGGTGACGACCGCGGGCTGGCCGCCGGCGACCGAGTCCTCCTGGGTGACCGACTTCACGATGATCTTGTTGAACCAGTCGTTGACCGGATCCGGTGCGGTCTGCCCGGGCAGGTACCACTTGACCGGCATGCAGGCCATCGTGTTGCTGTCCTCGGACGCCGGCATCTTCCCGCCGGCCTCGCGCGAACACTCCGCGGGCCGGTAGACGACGTTGATCAGCCCGCCGGTCTCGGTGGTGATCTTCTGGATGCGCGGACGCTTGTACGGCTCGACGGAGGCCGAGGTGCCGTCCGGCTGGACGATCTGGCCCGCGACGCGGTTGGCGATCTGCAGCGGCTGGAAGTACACGGCCGACAGGGTGATCGGCGTGCGGTTGTTCGTGCCGGTGCGCTGGACCGAGTCCAGCCAGAGCGACGGCGAGGTGCCGTCGCCCGGGTCCTGGAAGGACTGGTTGAGGGCGTAGGAGTCGACCGGGCGGTACTTGGCGCCGTCCCAGACCTCGGTGTCGATCTTCGTCAGGCGCTTGGTGGTCCAGAAGGTCGGCGAGTAGACGGTGCAGTCACCGGTCGCGTCGCAGTTCTGGTCGATCGGGGTGTCCGGCCAGCGCTTGGCGTTGTCCTTGTTCCGCAGGGACGGGTCGCAGGTGAAGTCCTTGTCCGGCAGGCAGCGCTCGGCGGTGCGGAACCACACCTGGGCGGCCGGGTTGGCCTTGCCCTTGGCGGCGATCTGGTCGGGCAGGCGCTGGCCGTAGCCGACCCAGGTCGGGTAGCTCGCCCGCTGGTACTGCGTCCGGGTGCCGTTGCCGTTGTTCTGACCGCCGCCCCGGGCGTAGTAGTTCTGCTCCTGGTCGTACCGGTAGGTGATCAGGTTCTGGTGCGGGTCCACGACGTAGTCCAGGGACCACTGCCAACCCATCTGGTTCCAGGAGTTGGTGGCCGGGGATCCGTCCTTCAGGCACGGGTCCTGGCCGCCGGGCCAGTAGATCGGCGCGGTGGAGACCGAGTTGCTGGCCTGGTCGGTGCCGTCGCCGCCGGGCAGGTGGTTGGCGCCGAAGTAGTACTGGGTGCCCTCGGTGGTGGTGATCCGCCAGGCTTCGCCGTTCCAGGCGCCGTTGTTCTGGCCGGTCAGCCGTTCGACCTTGGTGCCGTCCTCGCCCTGCAGGTGCCACTCGCAGGACTTGTCGTCCTTGACGAGCTGGCCCGCGTGGCCTGCGAGCGAGAGCTGGAGCAGGTCGCCGCCCCAGCACTGGTCGCCCGACTTGTCGATCCCGGCGTCCTTGCAGCTCTTGTAGGCGCGGACGATGGAGCCCGGGTGCCACTCCCAGCCCTCGCCGATCCAGGACGGCTGGGCGTTGGTGGAGGCGGTCTTGCCGTCCACCGAGGAGGAGTCGTAGCCGAGCGAGACGTTGGGGGCCACACCGGCCAGCGCGGAGGGCAGCTCGGCGGTGTAGCCGTAGGTGAAGTTGCCCGCGTTGGCGCCGGCCTGCCAGGAGGCGGACGGGGTGATCGGCGAGGCGGTGAAGTCACCGCCGCTGCCCTTGGCGTCGGCCTCGACGGCGAGCGCCACGGTCGAAGAGGTGCCGGCCGGGCTCCCGGAGGCCCCGGAGGCGAAGGACTTGGCGGCGGCGGGGGTGGTCGGCTGCGGGATGTCGACCTCGGCCACCAGGCGGCCGGTCGAGGCGTCCCGGTGCGACGGGACCGGGGTGCGCGTGTTGCAGCCGGCGGCCCCCGGAGTCGTCAGGGCGCAGCCGGGCAGCTGGACGATCCTGGCGCGCGACGCCCAGTTGGCGCCGGCGTTCTTCGCCCAGGCCTGGATGTCGATCCCGACCTGGACCCGGCCGGCACCGGCGCCCTCGCCGGTGTCGGTGACACCCAGCAGGGCACCGTTCACGCCCGCGGCACCGGTCCGGGCCCGGTCGGCCAGCTCGATCTGGAGTGCCGGGGCCTGGAGGGTGGGGGCAACGTCCTTGGCCGCGGGCGCGGTTCGGGCGGCGGCCGGTTTCGCACCGGGAGCCGGGGCGATCCAGACCGGCAGTGAACCGGCCTGGACGGGCACGCTGGTCGGCGTCGCGTCAGCCGCCGTCGGCGCCATGGCCGCCCCGGCTCCGGCGCCGCCGAGGACGGCGGTGGCCGTGCCGGCCGGCGGGTTGGAGTCGGCCGGCGGCGACCACTTCTTGCCCGGGTCCGGCGTGTGGCCGGCGGGCTTGCCGTCGGCTCCCTTCACCGGCTGGGCGTCCGGTACCGGCGTATTCGGTGGCACCCACACCTCGGGCGGGGCCGCCGCTTGGGCGACCGCCTCGACCGAAGGGAGCGTCACCCCGGACATGGTGACGGCCAGAGCCGCCACCACGGCCACCCGCAAACTTCGCGGACGGGTGAACAAGCGGACAGGACGAGACAACTGATCCCCCCACACTTTGTCAAAGATTGAATCGTGTCGACCGCATTGGCGCAGGTCTCCGGCACCCTAGGCGCACACGACCTATCGAAGGTGGGAAAGATGTGAAAGCGAAATGTGTGATCAAAATCACCCGCTGAGCAATGCGCCACCACCCCGACAAGTCGGACACCTTGTCGATAAAACGCTTTGACAGCGAAGCAAGCGTGAAGGCAGCGTGCGCCTGATTCCTGATCACATCACCATTGAGGACAGGGCCTTCATGTCGATGTCACATCCTCCCTCTCCATCCGGTTCCGGACGGCCTGTGAGATCCCGGACAGTCCGCGCAGGACTCCTTCCGCTCGCCTGCACGGCCGTTCTCTCCCTGGGCGCCGGGCTGCTGGCGGTGCCCGGTATCGCGGTGGCGGCTCCCGCCGACCGCAACCACGGTCCCGCCGACGCCTCGTGGCCGGCACCTCCGGCCAAGGGGCAGCCCGACTCCCGCTCGGCACAGACCGCGGCGATACGCGCCGCCCAGGCGAAGGCGAAGAGCACCGGGAAGCCCGTCGTGGTCGACTCCATGACCACGGGCGGCAGCCAGACCACGGCCAATCCGGACGGCACGCTGACCACCGACTCCTCCCCCGTGGTGGAGCGGGTCAAGAACGCCGACGGCACCTGGCGCGCCGTGGACGCGACGCTGCGGACCAACCCCGACGGCACGGTCGCGCCCACCGCCGTGCCCTCCGGGCTCACCTTCTCCGGCGGCGGCACCGGCCCGCTGGCCACCATGGCCACGGCCGACGGCAAGAAGCTGTCGGTCAAGGCGCCGTTCACCCTGCCGAAGCCCGAACTCACCGGCAGCAGCGCGCTCTACCGCTCCGTTCTGCCCGACGTCGACCTGGAGCTAAGCGCCACCCCCGCCGGTGGCTGGCGCCAGGTCCTGATCGTGCGCACCGCACAGGCGGCCGCCGATCCGACGATCAAGAAACTGCACCTCGACACCACCGCCGACGGACTGACCGTCAAGGCGGACGCCAACGGCAACCTGTCGGCCGAGGACGCTTCCGGCAAGGCCCGCTTCACCGCTCCGGCGCCCGTCATGTGGGACTCCTCCACGACGGCCCCGGCCGCGCAGCCCACGGTCGCGGCCAAGTCCGCCGCGGACGGTGCCGCGGCCACGGCCGGGTCCGACAGCAAGGCTCCCGGCCCCGGTGCCCGGACCGCACCGGTCGCCACCACCGTCAGCGGCGGCGGCATCGACCTGGTGCCGGACGGCTCGGTCCTCGAACAGGGCACCGGCCCCTGGTTCATCGACCCGGGCTGGAACCCCAGCGTCGACAACGGTACCCAGGCCTGGGCCCAGGTGCAGTCGGCCTACCCGGACACGCCGGAGTA
The DNA here is from genome assembly GCF_044767505.1 of Kitasatospora sp. NPDC101235. Taxonomy (NCBI): domain Bacteria; kingdom Bacillati; phylum Actinomycetota; class Actinomycetes; order Kitasatosporales; family Streptomycetaceae; genus Kitasatospora; species Kitasatospora sp. NPDC101235. The sequence goes on along the minus strand of NZ_JBIWNZ010000042.1, from coordinate 4,535 downwards.
CAACGGCACGCAGTACGGCCAGGACACGCCTGCGGCCGGCTACTGCGGCTACATCGACACGAACAACCGCTGTGTGAAGGAAGGCAAGGAGCGCGCCTACTTCCAGGTGGGTTTGAACTTGGCGTTCTGGGACTCGACCGTCATCACCGCCAAGCTCTACGCCACCGTCGCGCAGTCGTCCAGCCCCTCGACCGACACCCCGATGGGCCTCTACTCGACCGGGTCGGCCAACAGCAACCCGATCAACCAGTGGACGCGCTGGGAAGCCCAGCCCTGTCCCGAGCCGTGGAACTGCGCCAAGGTCGGCATGAACTGGATCAAGGGCGGCGGTGGCAAGGAGTTCGACGTCTACAGCCAGATGGTGCAGGCCGCCCGCGAGCACTGGGACGGCTGGACCTTCATGTTCGCCCCCGACGACGAGGGCAACAAGTACTACCACCAGCGGTTCGCCAACAACCCGCACGTCGTCGTGACCTACGACTTCACGCCCCACGTCGGCGACCCGGCGACCAGCCCGGCCCCGGGCTTCGCGCGTGACGCGGCGTACAGCCAGTGCCAGACCCCCGGCACCATCAACCCCTGGGACAACCCGGGCTGGGTCGGAATCAACACCGACATCAACCTGAGCGTGGACACCTGGTCACCGACCGGCGAACAGCTCTGGACCGCGTTCAAGATTTGGGACGACGACGACAACGGCTCCTCGAAGCTCTACGAGACCGGCTGGGCGGCGAGTTCGGGCCGCAAGAACGCGAGCGTCGGGTCGCTGATCGACGGCCACCAGTACGGCTGGTTCGCCTCCACCACCGACGGCACGCTCCCCAGCGACAACAGCCGGATGTGCTTCCTGCGCGTCGACCGGACCCCGCCGACCGCCCGCATCACCTCGACGGACTTCCCCGAGTCGGGCACCCTGGGCGGGCACCCGAAGCGCGTCGGCGAGGAGGGCTACTTCACCCTGACCGGCACCGACCCGGCCCCGGCCACCGGCGGCCGCTCCTCGGGCCTGGCCTGCGCCCGCTGGACCACGGACCCGATCCAGGCCGCGGCCACCGGCTGGAACTGCAACGACGGCGGCAACGTCGTCAAGATGAACGGCGACGGCAGCTTCCAGCTGAAGTACACCGCCACGCACTGGGGGACCAACTTCCTCTACCTGCAGACCCAGGACAACGCCGGCAACATGTCCCAGCCGGTCGCCTACACCTTCTTCGTGCCCAGCAACCCCGCCGCGGGCGACCCGATCATGGGCGACATCGACGGCGACCGGAAGGCCGACGTCCTGCTGTCGGACGGCACCGGTGCGCTCCGCATGATCGGCGCGAGCGCCGACCCGTACACGGCTCCGAGTGCCAAGCCGGTCTCCGCCCCCGGCTCCACCGGCTGGGGCAACGTCCAGATCACCCACCGGGGTTCCCTCAGTGAGAGGAACGTCGATGACCTGATCGCGCACGTTCCCGGCGCGGCCGAGCTGTACCTGTACGCCAATGACGGCAACACCGCCACCCTGGACAACCAGAGCGGGGTACCGCTCCCGAAGCCCGACACCTGCTACAACCCCGACTACACCCCGACCGAATGCGGCCAGCCGGACTGGTCGGGAGTCACCCAGATCGCGGCCTTCGGATCGCCCTACAACGACAACCCGCGCGACCCCGGTACGGGCCAGCTCGGGCTTCCCCGCACGTCCCTCCTCTACGTCGAGGCCGGCCAACTGTGGCTCGCGACATCGTCCAGCGCCAAGACCCTTGACGGGCCAGCCTATCTGCTGTCGCAGGACCGCAACTGGGACTTCTACGACCTGATCACCCCCGGCCCGGCCAAGGGCACGAACATCCCCACGGTCTGGGGCCGGTCCAAGGGTGACGGAACGATCCACGCCTACCAGCTGGCCAAGGGCAATGCCCCGAGGAAGTTCGACGCTTCCGCCTTTGCCGACCCCACCACGGGCAGGTTTGCCGACGGCATCGACCCCAAGCTCTACCCGAAGGTCGGCTCCAACGGCGACGTCACCGGTGACGGCATCCCGGACCTCTGGGCCGTGGACACCAACAACCAGCTGGTCGCCTGGGCCGGCATCGGCACCAAGGCGCCCGACGCCAACAGCGGCCCGACGGTGACCGGCCTGGAGAAGACCCCGGTCGCGCTCGGCAACCTCAACCGCCCCGCCGGCAACTGGCTGGCCGCGCCCGACGGCACCAACACCGTCCGGGACGGCCAGAAGCGCGCCGACGGGTGGGCCACGAACGTCGGCTGGGTCAAGGACACCGTGGACGGCCGGACGGCCACCGTGGGCGCCTTCACCCCCGGCGCCGGCTCGAACGTCACCATGACGGGGCCGGTGGTCGACACCCGCAAGAGCTTCACCGTCTCCACCTGGGTCAAGGCCAGTCCGGGCGGTGGCGTGATCGCCAGCCAGGAGACCGGGCACGGCAGCAACTTCCTGCTCTACACCGACGGCCCGGACAGGAACTGGCGCTTCGCCCTGGCGTACGCGGACGACGACAACTGGTCGTACGACTACACCGACACACTGAACGCCGCCGCCCAGACCCGGCTCGGTGTCTGGACACGGCTGACCGCTTCCTACAACGCCGACACCGGAGCGATGGCGCTCTACGTCGACGGCGTCCTGGCCGGCACCAAGGTCCACCGGGCGAGCACCAGCCCGGCGTCCTCGGGGCCGTTCACGCTGGGCCGGTACAAGTACCAGTCCAAGCCGTCCACGAGCTTCGACGGAAGCATCGGCAGCACCGCCGTCTACCCGTTCGCGGTGGCCCCGACCGCACCGGGCCTCACCAGCGTCGTCCGCTCGAACGTCGACTCGAACATGTGCATCGACGACATCAACGCGAGCACCGCCAACGGCAACCCGATTACGCTGGCGAACTGCAACGGGACCGACGCACAGCAGCTCGCCTTCGGAAACGACGGCACCGTCCGGGTCAAGGGCGGGTGCATCGCCCCGGTGAACGCCGCCACCGCCGGCGGCACGCAGCTGGAGTACCACACCTGCGACGGCACCGCAGCGCAGAAGTGGATCCCGCTCGCGAACAACGCGCTGTACCACCCGGCCTCCGGCCGCTGCCTCGACCTTCCATTCGGGCAGGCGACCAGTGGTGCCCGGCTCCAACTGTGGGACTGCAAGTACGAGGCCAACCAGCAGTGGAACATCCCAACCCTGCGGACGGCCGTACTGCCCGCTCCGCCACGTTCCTAGCTTCTGGCTTCTGAGACCTCAGTACATCTCTAGGGCCCGTTCCGCCGACCGGCGGAACGGGCCCGCGGCGGCTATTGGACCTTCCTCGTCCTGCGCCGTTCCCACGTACCTGGTGAGGTTCCCGGCCCGGATCCCGTACGGACGCGAGCTGGACGAGAACGCCCACCCGGACCGCCTGGAGCGCCAGGCCTGCGACCGCCAGCGTCGCACTGCCAAGGGGCGGCCGATCATCCTGGAGCTGCCCACCGCCCGCGCCCTGCGACGGGCCGAGAAGAACGGGCCACCCGAGGACGACCCCTGGTTGGCTGCGTAGGTGAGACCTGGCTCTGGCTCAACTTCTGGATGAACAGCGCGCCGGGCATGGACCATGATCTGTCCATGGAACGAATTATTGATCTTGATGAGGCGGCTGCAGAAGTAGCTGATCGAGCGCCGGGGTGGCGGGCTGGCGGTCTGACAGTGGGTCGGGTGACCTGGCGCGATGGAGCCGCTCCCTGGCCTCAGCGACTTGAGACGGACAGGTCGGTGGTGAACGATCCCGACTCCGTTGGTGTGCTCGTCTCGGGCCCGGAGGAGGCTGAGCTGTCGGTGGTGCTGTTCCGTGGCGGCTGGGCCGACGTCGACTACTTCGACGGCATGGACGATGCTGGCGCCCTTCCGGCCTCGGGTATCGCTTCAGCTCGGGAGTTCGGCGTCCAGCTCGACGGCTGGGTGGCCCGTGTGTTCGGTCAGCCTTCCTATTCGGGCGAACCGAACCTGTGACGGGGTCTTCCTCAGCGCCTGTCGGCTGCAGCCGAGGACCGAGGTGATGATCTGGAGGGGAAGGCCGGTGAGACTGAGTACCCGCCCGATGGTAGTTGACCACCTGGGCGGCTCCTGGACGGGCCCTGGGAGCGATCACCGCTATCACCTGATAGTCACTTGACCATGCCATTGCATGATCGGCACGATGTTTCCCCGTGTGTGCACGGTCCGTGCGCAAGAGGTGTTCATCTTCCTCGGGGTGGGGTTGTGGAGTTCAGGGGTAAGGCCGCTCTGGCGTTCGGCGGGGTTCTGCTGCTGGCGGCCTGTTCGAGTGGAGGCGGCGGCGGGGGCGAGGCGGCGCCGACGGCGTCCTCCGCGTCCTCGGGTCCGGCCGATTTCGGCGCGGCGTTGAAGGACGCGCTGGATCCGATCAGCACCGAGCTGGGCAAGGCGGGCACGGCCAAGGACGTGTACTTCGCCTCCGAGGCGATCGGGTTGGTCGGCTCCCGGGCCGCCCGCGCCAACCGGAACCTGAAGGCGGCCGCCGCGCCGCCCGCGGCCGAGGCGGCGC
>NZ_JBIWNZ010000041.1:0-48055 GCF_044767505.1 Kitasatospora sp. NPDC101235 | reverse complement strand
GACGCTCCAGCAGTGGGCCGAACAACCGGACGCGGGCCTGGACGAGGCCGCCCTGCTGGCGATCGCCGACGACCCCACCTGGCAGTTCTGACCCGTCCCCTACACCGGTGGGCGGGCCCGTTGCAGCCCTCGCCCGGCTGGAAGCGGCTCTGATAGCGCCGGCCGCCGCCCGCTCCACGCGCAGGAACAGGTCCCTGATGCGCTGCTCACCACCAGACCCATCCCGGTTCACCGCCACGGTCACGGTGGGGTGCGGCGCACCAGGCGACCGCAACGCCTGCCAACTGCTCCCGGACACGCCCGCCGGCGTCGGCAGACACCTCGTCTCGCTGCTCACCGGCGGGTGAGCCGACCCTCCACGCACATCTTCCCTGCTAGGAGCCCGTCTCCGTGGCATCTCACCGCCGCTCCAAGCCCGCGGGCCGCGTATGCGTCTCGGTCATGACCGCCGCCGCCGCAACCGCGGTCGCCCTTTCCTCCCAGACCGGTGCGCACGCCGACCCGAAACCGACAAAGGACGACGTCAAGAGCCAGCTCGACCAGCTCTACCACCAGGCCGAGGTCGCCACCGAGAAGTACAACGCGGCCACCGAGAAGCAGCAGACCCTGCAGAAACAAGCGAACGACCTGCAGAACCAGATGGCACGCCGGCAGGCACAGGCGAGCACCGCCCAGAGCGGTCTCGCCGAGATCGCGGCCGACCAGTACCGCAACAACGGGATGTCCCCGACCGTACAACTCATGCTCTCCAGCGACCCGGACTCCTTCCTCTCCAAGGCCGACTCGGCCCAGCTCGTAGGCCGGACGCAAGCCGACACGCTCAAGGCACTCAGGAGCGAGCAGAGCAAGCTCGACCAGCAAAAAGCCGAAGCTCAGCAGAAACTGACAGACCTGGAAGCCACCGCCAAGGACCTGAAAGCGGCGAAGGAGGAGGTCCAGGCAAAACTGGCGAAAGCACAAGCCCTGCTCAACTCCCTGACACAGCAGGATCGCGACCAACTCGCCCAGGCCGATGCCAAGGCCGCCGCCGATGCCAAGGCCGCCGCCGACGCGGCCTCCCCAACCCGCGCCTCACGCACCGACAGCCGTACCGGCCTCGACAGCAGCACAAACCCCAAGACCACCAAAGACGCCGGCACTGCCACGGGCTCGCACGCGGCAGCCGCGGTCGCCGCCGCCGTGGCCGAGGAAGGCAAACCCTACGTACGGGGCGGCACCGGCCCGAACTCATTCGACTGCTCGGGCCTGATGGTATGGGCCTACGCCAAAGCCGGCATCACCCTGCCGCGCACCTCACAGGACCAAGCCTCGGCCGGCAGCAACATCGGAACCGACATCTCCAACGCCCGCCCCGGCGACCTCGTCATCTACTTCAACGACCACAGCCACGTCGGCATGTACGTGGGAGGCGGACAGATCATCCACGCCCCACAGCCCGGCAAAACCGTCCAGTACCTGGGCGCCGCCGTCATGCCGATCGCAGCGATCATCCGCATCTGACAAAGGCAGTCGTCGACGACCAGGGCGCCGCCGTCACCGTCGGCGGCGCCCCCAGGGCTCCGGAGGCCGCTCGCCGCAGCGGCCGCACCGGTGCCGTCCTGACGGCCAGCAGCCCTTCCTACGCCTTCGGAGAGATCGACGACGGCTCGGCTCGCCCCACCGGCATCGAGACCGAACTGGTCAGCTGGGAATCACGGGTCCTTGCGTCGGTCTCCTGTTTGGACGGCCTGGCCCTGACCGTCGGGACCGACCCCGACGCCTACCCGCGGGACCTCCAACGGCGCGTCCCGCGAACCCAGTTGGACCTGATCCTCGAAAGGCACCGCAGCCTGTGGCCACCCACGACCTGACCATCACCGAAGCCGCACCCGACGACCCGGGAATCCTGCAGCTGCTCCGCGACCTCGACGCCGACCTCGCCGCGAGCTACCCCGACGAACCCTGCACCGGTGACGCCCGCCTCCACCCCGACATCCGCTTCCTGCTCGCACAGACCGACGGGCGACCCGTCGGCTGCTGCGCCGTCCAACCGCTCCCCGACGGCGCGGCCGAGCTCACGCGCATGCACGTCGCGCCCGACGCCCGCGGACACGGCATCGCCACCCGACTGCTCGCCGAGGCCGAACGCACCGCCGCCGCTCTCGCAGACCCCGAGGGCGCCGGCTACCGCCTGGAGGCTTGACCGTGCTCAGCCGCCTCTCCACCCGTCTGCGCACCGCGCTGGCGGCCGGCCTCGCGGCCCTGCTGCTGCTTGGCGGCGGCGCCTGGTGGCTGCGCGGCCACATGTACGACGCCCAGCTGCAGGCCACCGACGCAGAGACGAGGTACCAGGCGCGAGAGATCGCCCGCGGCTTCACCCGCGGCCAGCAGTTCGCCGGGAGCGATCTGCCGCCGTACATCATCCTCGACAAGGACGGCCAATTGGTCAGCCTTGGCGGGCCGCTTGCTACTCAGCACCTGACCGGCCTGCTGTCCCCGCCCGCCCCACCGCGCGCGCCCGAGGACTGGCAACCCGCGAGCGGGCGGATCACCATCGGCCCCGCCGGCCCGACCGCCGCCTACCACTACTCAGAACGCACCTGCACCGCCATGGACAGCTGGAGCATGTACGACCGGGCCGCGGACACCACCGGGCCGACGAAGCCCCTGCTCGGCCCGATCACCGTGTACGTGCCGGCCACCCCGTTCGCCGCCGAGGCCTCGCTGCGCACCGTCGACCCGGTCCTGCTGGCCGGCGTACCGGCCGCCGCGCTCCTGGTGGCGCTGGTGGCCTGGGCGACGACCAGCCGGGCGCTGCGCCCGGTGGAGGCGATCCGCGCCGAGCTGGCCGAGATCGGCGAGCACCGGCTGGACCGCCGCGTTCCGGTGCCGCGCTCCGGCGACGAGATCTCCCGGATGGCCCGGACCACCAACGCCACGCTGGACCGGCTGGAGCGTTCGGCCATCCAGCAGCAGCGCTTCGTCGCGGACGCCTCGCACGAGCTGCGCAGCCCGATCGCCGCGCTGCGCACCAACCTGGAGGTCTCGCTGGCCCACCCCGAGCGCACCGACTGGCCCGCCGCCACCCAGGCGGCGCTCACCTCGGTCGAACGCCTCCAGCAGCTCACCGAGGACCTGCTGCTCCTGACCCGGAACACGCACCCGGCGACGGCCGACCAGCTCACCGCCGTCGACCTGTCCGACGTGCTGCGCGAACTCGCCGACCAGTACCGGCCGGTCCTCGGCGCCCGACTCACCTTGCGGGTGGACGCACCCGAGGCGGTCCTGGTGCACGGCAGCCGGATGCCGCTGCACCGGTTGGTGCGCAACCTGCTCGACAACGCCCAGCGGCACGCAGAGGAAGAGATCGTGCTCGCGACCCGGCAAGCTGGGCACCGCTGCCTGCTGGAGGTACGCGACGACGGCCCAGGCGTCCCGCCGGCCGAGCACGAGCGGATCTTCGAGCCGTTCACCCGGCTCGACGAGGCCCGCAGCCGGGACGCCGGCGGCAGCGGCCTGGGCCTGGCCATCGCGGCGGACATCGCCACCCGGCACGGCGGCACCCTGCGGGTCGCGCACGCCCCGCGCGGCGCCCGCTTCGTGCTGGAGCTGCCGGCCGCCGTCTGACACCGCCACCCCACCAGGCCGCCGAGCAGCAGCAGCGCCGCGGCGCTGCTTCCCCGTCGGGCCCCGCGGAACCCCCTGGACAAGATGGCCACAAGGCACTGCGCGCAGTTCCTGAGGTCTGACATGGCGGCCGACGGCGAGGCGCAGTCGACACTGGAGTACCTGGGCGTGGAGCAGGCGGTCGCGCTCCGCGTCGAGCTGCTCGCCCGCGGGGCGGGCCTGGCGCCGGACGCGGGTGAGACCCGCGGCAGGTGCTCTACGCGTTGTCGGGGCGACGGCTGCTCGGGTCGATAGCGCTGAGTGTGTCGATGTGGGGTGGCTGATCGCGGCGGTCGCCACCGTGGTGCCGCTGGTGCCGGTCGCGCCACGCGCCAGACACGGAGGATCGTCTTCCGTCAACTCCCGCTCGACGAGCACTTCGCGACGCGTGCCGTCGACACCCTCCTGACCGGGGCCGCCCCGGCGGTCCGGACAGGAGGTCCGTCCGCGTCCTGAACGGTTCGCCGAAGCCGTAGTGCCGGGCGTGGTGGTAACTGCGGCCGAGCTCGCGCAGCACAGATGCGGGTATCGCTTGCAGCACAGACCCGTCAGTCGCGGGCACGGAGGCTGGCTTCCTCGAGGTCGAGTTCGCGCTGGATCCGGCGCCGGGTGGCGTTGCTGATCGTGTTTGCTTCGTAGAGGCGCTGGAGCTCGGCCGCCTCGATGCCGATGAGTGTCCGGCGTATCTCGCGGTAGGCGTCGGCGGGACGGGCGTCCGGGTCGCTGTAGTGGGCATCTTCCGCTTGGTGGATGCGCGCTTCCAGATCGCGACGGGCCTGTTTCAAGGCGGCCTCAGCGGCGGTGCCCAGTTCTGCGAGCTCATCCAGATCGCCAAGCTGTTTGAGCTCTTCGAGAGCGGTGTGGGCAATGTGCCGGCGGGTCCGGGCCTCCTCGCGGGCGGTGTGCTCCGGTTCCAGAGCGATGCCCGAGCGGCGGACGACAGGAGCGAGGGTGAAGCCCTGGAAAACGACGGTGAGCGCGATGGTACCGGTGGTGAGCGTGAGGATGAGCGCCCGGTGCGGCAGTGGCGCCCCTGTGTGGGTGACCAGGGGGATGGAGAGCGCGGCAGCCAGCGGCATGACGCCTCGGGTGCCCGCCCAGGACAGGACGGCCGGAACGCGCCAGGAGAGGCGACTGTCGCCCTCCTTGTGCCGGTACTGGATCAGGGCGGACAGCGGGAAGATCCACAACAGGCGGATCGCCAGCACCGTGAAGGCGATCACCGGCACCCACAGCGGCCAGCCGTGCTCGTCGTGCGCGAGGTGACGGACGGCGGAGGGGAGCTCGAGACCGATGAGGGCGAAGACGACGCTCTCCAGCAGGAAGGTCACGGTGTCGTAGACGGCGTGGATCTGGAGACGGATGGGAGCGTTGCTGAGCTTGTGGCCGGTGCTGCCGAGGACGACCCCGGACACGATGACGGCGGTCACGCCGGAGGCGTGCGAGTCCTCCGCGATGACGTACGAGGCGTACGGCGTGACCAATGCGATGACGGTCTCCAGCACGGGCTCCTCGGTCCGTCTGCGGATGAGGGCCACCACTGCGGCGACCGCCGCGCCGATGAGGGCTCCTCCGCCCGCGAGGATCAGGAACTGCTCGACGGTCCCGGACACGGTGATGGCGGTGCCGGAAACCGCGGTCGCCACGGCGACCTTGTACAGAACCAGCGACGTGGCGTCGTTGAACAGGCTTTCCGCCTGCACCATGGCCTGCACACGCGCTGGGAGGGACAGGCGCCGGCCGAGTGCGGTAACGGCCACGGGGTCGGTGCTGGCCAGGACAGCGCCGAGGATGAAGGCGGTCGCGGTGGTGAGCGGGGTGATCGCTTGGGCGACGTACCCGACGGCGACGGCCGAGGCCAGGACCAGACCGAAGACCAGGCCGGTCACAGGCCGCCACACGCTGCGCAGGTCGCGGACAGAGATTTCCCCGGCCGAGGCGTAGAGCAGTGGCGGCAGCACCAGCACGCTGATCACGTGAGGCGGCAGACGGACCTCGGGAACCCAGGGAATGAGCCCGACGACCAGACCGGCGATGACGAGGAGCGAGGGAGCGGGCAAGCGCCAGCGCCGGGCACCGGTCGCCACGGCCGTGGCCAGGACCACGAGCAGCAGGATGACGGTCAGGCCAGTCATACAGCGTCCCCGGTGGGTTACGGCTTGTTACCCCCCTCTGACCATGTGCTCTATCAACGTAACCGGATTACAGACGCCAGCCCACCGCGCAACGGCGGCCTCGGCGACAAGGACCGGTCCCCTGGCCGGCGTACGGTGAAAAACGGCTGCTTGAATCTCCCCGCGAGGAGGCACGCCATGTCGACTTTCATTCGGCGGGCACTGGTCACCGTCGTCGCCGCGCCCTTCCTGGCCTCAGCCGCCATGGTGTCGCAGGCCGCCGCCGTGCCGCCCGTCCCCAAGGCGGCGACAACCGCCACCGCGTACCCCGACGTTCCGGCGTACTCCTGCGCCACGCTCAAGAATTGGCTGGATCACCACAACGCGAACACGCCGGAGTGGCGCAAGGTTTCCCTCATGTGGTCGGAGCAGTGCTGACAGCCACCTGCCCACACCCGGCAGAGCACATCGCCGGAGGGGCTTGGCCGTCCGCGTCAGCGCCGAGGTCGGCCAAGCCGTCCTCCGCCTTCCGGCCGTCGGTGATCCGCAGGGTCGCGGTGAAGTACGGCCGGCGCTCCGCCGGGACCTGGTCGTCGTTGCGGATCGCGGCCCACTCCGTTCCCTCCGCTCCGGCCGTGCGGTGCGCCTCGTCGATCACCACGGGGTCCCAGGCCGGGAGGCCACACAGCCGGGAGCCGTGGGCCGTCCTGGTGGACGAGGTGCGGGCGGCGGAGCCGCACCCGATGCACCTGCCGTCCGGACTACCGAGGACGAGGGCCTGGAAGACCGCGCAGACGTGGACGACCAGGAGCCGGACGATTCTGCGGGGCGTGCTGCGCATGGTGGCGTGCCTGCTTTCGGGCCGGGTGTCGTTGGCTTTTCGGGTGGTGGCGGTGTCACCAGGAGACGGCGTCGTCCAGCGACTGCTGCCAGTAGGTGACCTTGAGGGAGTCGTCCACGTAGACGCCCTTCGCGGGCAGCGACGGGTGGGCCCCCGCACCGACGCTCTCGTCGCCGGAGGGGCCCTGGAAGTAAACCTCCAGGGACGTCACGGTGTGGCCGTTCGAACCGTTGCTGCCGTCGGTGGAGGACAGGTTCACGGAGGCGTAGCCGGACTCGCCGGGCTTGAGCGTGACGACGGCCTGCGGCTTCGAATCGGTGATCACCGGCGGCACGGACTGGGCCCCGCCGAAGCGCACGGCCGGGTAGCCGTAGAGGTAGCAGGTGCCGGAGCCGGTGTTGGTGACCGTGAGTAGCATGTGGTGCACGGGGCGGTTCAGCGGGGCGGCGGTGGTCTTGGTGCTGGAGCCCTCGCAGGTGGTCGGTTTGGCGGCCGGGGGAGCCGCGGGGGCCTTCGGCACAGGGGTGTTCGCGGCGGGCTTCGAACCGGTGGGCGCGGGTGCGGTGGCCAGGGGCTTGTCGGTGGTGCCAGTGGTGCCGGCGGACGTCGAGGGGGCCGTCGGCGAGGCGGGTGCCGCGGCGGGCACGGTGGCCCTGAGCGACGGGCCGGTTGCCGTCTTGATGTCCCCGTTGTCGCTGCACGCGGTGATCGAGAAGGCGGCGAGCGCGACGCTCGCGGCAGCGGTGATCAGGCGGGTGCGGGAGGTGCGGACGGGTGGCGGCCGGTCTCCTCGATCATGTGGGTCAGTGCCCAGCGGACGCTCGGCGACGGGCCCGCACGCCCTGGCCGGGGAAGCGGTGCGCCGAGGTCGGTGAACCGGTCGAGGGTCTCGTTCGCGCGCTCGACGGTGGCCCGGTAGCGGGCGACGACATCGGCCACGCCATCCTGAGGGGCCGGCCGGAACGTCGCCTGCCGGTCGGTGACCCGCTCACCGAGGAAGGCCGCCCTCTCGACGGCGGTCAGGTGCGTGAGCAGGCCGAGCAGGCTCGTTCCCGAGGGCACGGCGGCGGTCCGGGCCTCGGGTTCCGCGGCTCCCTCCACCTTCGCGGCCACCGAGTCGCGCAGGTAGTCGAGGAATCCGCGCAGGACGTCGGCCTCGCTGTTCGCGGTGCGGGGCGGAGGGGTGTCGTTGCGACGGGAGGTGGTGGACACGGTGTTCTCCTCGTGGACCGGGAACGCCGACGGGGGCGCTCAGGCCGTCCGACGCAGCGCGAAGACGTTCTCGGTGACGGTCGCGCTCCGGCCCTGGGGGCCGATGGCGGTGCGCCGGGGCGCGTGGCAGCGCTCGGTGTGCCAGCCCTCGCCGAGCCGCAGCGAGGCGAGGACCTCCTCGGGGGTGGGGAAGCTCACCTCCTGCCCGGCCTGCCAGGACCAGGGGGCCACCGAGGCGTGGTCCACCACAACCAGCAGCCCGTTCGGCGCCACCGCCTCCGCGGCGCGGCGCAGGACCTGGGCACGGGGGATCTCGACGGGTGTGTGGAAGTAGCTGGCGCTGACCAGGTCGAAGTCGCCCGGGGGGAACGTCCGGGCCAGGTCGTGGCACACGGGGTGGACCCGGGCGGACACGCCGGCGGCACGCGCCCGCTCGGCGACGCGCTCGAGGGCGGTCCGTGCGATGTCGACGGCGGTGACGTCCCAGCCGAGGGCGGCGAGCCAGATCGCGTCGCCGCCGTGTCCGCAGCCCAGGTCCAGCGCCGTGCCGGGGTCGGGCGCGAGTGCGGTGACGAGGCTTTCCAGGACGGCGTTGGGCCGGGTGCCCCACTCGGTGTCGAGGCGGGCGTAGTGGTTCTCCCAGAAGGCCGCGGAGTCGCTGTCAGTGTGCATCGGGGCCCTTTCGGGGATCGGGGGGACGAGCAGGTCAGGGGCGGTTCGCCACCGGCTTCGCGGGCCGGCCCGCTGACATGACGGTGCCCCGCGCCATGCTGGACTTGCAAGGCTCCATGCCGTTTCGGCAATCTGAGGGCATGAGCAACGCGAAGAAGGACGTCCTGGACGCGGTCGGCCCCCGCCTGCGCGAGCTGCGCCGCCGGCGCGGGATGACGCTGGCGGAGCTCGCCGAACGGACCGGCATCAACGAGAGCACCCTCTCCCGGCTGGAGGGCGGCACCCGCAGGCCCACCCTGGAGCTGTTGCTGCCGCTCGCCGAGGTCCACGCCGTCCCCCTCGACGACCTCGTGGGTGCGCCTCGCACCGGGGACCCGCGCATCCACCTGCGCCCGGTGGTCCAGGACGGGATGACATACGTGCCGCTCAGCCGCCCGGGCGGTGTCCAGGCTCACAAGCTCCTGATCCCACCCCGGCCGGGCATCGAGCCGGAACTGAAGACCCACGAGGGATTCGAGTGGGTCTACGTGCTTGCCGGCAGGCTGCGCCTGTTGCTGGGTGACCAGAGCCTGATCCTCAAGGCGGGCGAGGCCGCCGAGTTCGACACCCACGTACCGCACTGGCTCGGACCGGACGGCGACCGGACTGTCGAACTCCTCGTCCTCTTCGGGCACCAGGGCGAGCGCGCCCACCTCAGGGCCCGCACCGCCTGACCCGCCGCCCGAGACCTACTCGCCTGGCCGGCCTCGTACCGGAGGGCCTCCTGCCGCCCGCGGTCGCTTCGTGGGCACCTGATCTCCCCGGACCGGCCCTGCTGCCGGACGGTTCCGACCGCTATCGGGTGACGGACGCTGCCGGCCGGGAGCTCGGCTCCGTCCGTCGCACACCGGTCACGAAGCGGCTCACCCAGCAGGGCCTGTGGATGGAACAGCTCGGGCACCCGGTCATCGTGGCCCCACGGGCCTGGGCTCGGGGAGGGCCGGGAGCGTCCCTGGGGCGTGGGGCGGGCCATGTCCTCGACGGGATCGTGGACTCCCTGCTGTCCTTCGGGTCCGACGAAGCGACGGGTTCCGGGGGGAGCCTCAAGCCGGTGGTCTGGGCGACGGGCGTGGGCGCGGGGGAGGGGGCGGACGGGACGGGGGAAGCGGTGCTGACCTTCCCGCGCCGCTCCGACGGCACGCGCTGGTACTTCGTCAAGCGGGACGGCTGGCTGGACAAGCGCCTCGCCTTCGCGCTGGTGGTGCTGCGCGAGACCGACACCATCGGCGGTGACCGCCGCTGAACCACGCCCGCCTTCGGGCGTGCCCGGCGCGGCCGAACCCTTGCCGTCGGGTTCGGCCGCCCGACCTCGGATTCACGGCCCTGTTCATCCGGCCGGACGGCATTGTGGCGTGGGCGGACGACCACGCCGACACCGAAGCATTCCAGCAGGCCGCGACCCGCTGGCTCGGCCACCCGCCCAACCAGGGCGTGTAAGCGATCTCGTGTAAGTGCCTTGGGGTTATTGGATGCTGAGCCGGTCCTCGAAGAAGAGTGAGAACTGGTTCAGTGCCTCTTTCCAGTGTGCGGCGACGTGGTTGATATCGCGTGCCCTGGGGGTGATCTGCTCCCGGACGGCGAGGTAGAGCACCTTCAACGCCGCTTGCTCGGAGGGGAAGTGGCCGCGGTTGCGGGTGGCCTTCCGCAGTCGGGAGTTGATCGACTCGACCATGCCCTGGCAAAGGAGGGACCGTACTCGGCGGGGGATCGCGAGCCTTCCCAGTGGGACGGATATGTGGGCCTAGCGTGGTTTCTCCAGTCCACTTGCGGTTCCGAGGAGACCCCCATGGCCAAGATCGCCCTCTACGGTGCCACCGGCACCATCGGCAGCCGTGTCCTACGCGAGGCGCTGGACCGTGGCCACCACGTCACGGCCGCGGTCCGTGACCCCGGGAAGCTCAGCATGCAGCACCCGAATCTCACAGTCACCTCCGGCGACGTTCTCGACCCTTCGTCGGTGACCGCTGTCGCTGGTGGCCAGGATGTTGTTGTCAGCGCTGTCGGCGGCGGTGACGGCCCCGGTCATGTCGCCACCATTGTGCCGGCCGCCAAGTCCCTGGTGGCGGGTCTGCGCTCGCTCGGAGGGAGGGCCCCGCGGCTGATTGCCGTCGGCGGCGCGGGCTCTCTGCGCACGCCGGACGGCAGGCAGGTATGGGACGCCGATGGGCTGCCCGAGGACCTGCTCCAGATCATGCACGCGCACGGCGACGCGCTCGACTTCTACCGTTCCGTCGACGATGTCCGCTGGACCAACCTCAGCCCCGCCGCGCAGATCGCGCCCGGCAAGCGGACCGGTAGCTACCGCACCGCCCTCGACGACCTGGTCGTGGACGCCGACGGCAACAGCCGGATCTCCGCCGAGGACTACGCGGTGGCCCTCGTCGACGAAATCGAGGAGGTGAACCACGTCGGCGAGCGCTTCACGGTCGGCAACTGAGCCCTCCGGTCTCCCCGGCCTCCGTGCCTTCTGACCGAAAGTTCAGAGCGCCGTTCAGGCCCGCGAGGGCTTGGCGTTCCTCAAACCCCGAGCCCGGCGCGGGCGATGGATGGCATCCCGTCGGCCACCACCGAGGTGCCTCCCGTTCTCGTGAACATCCGGCCCAGGCACTGCCTTCCGAACTGCTGTCGAAACGCTGCTCTGCGACGTGAACAGAACCAGCGAGCCGTAGACCAGCGGCGGGGCGGGCACCGGCCCTGGGGCCCGCCCCGCAGATGGCCGAAAAATGCCCCGGCCACCTGCCGACCAGCGGGTCTGCGGCCCCACCACAGCACCACCGGACCGCCGAGCAGAGCAGCCGCGCCATGCCAACTTGGCGCTGCCGGCCTCCCACCGGCCGGGCCTTGCGGAACATCCCCTGCCCCCCGGACCCGGCCGACTGCCCCACGCTTCAGCTACCGCGGAGCCCCCGCCGCACCGGTTGCCGGACCCGGTGGCCGTCGGACTCGTCGGCGCCGGTGTACTGGACGGCGACCCAGGCCTGCCCGCCCGGGAAGACGGTGGTGACGACGGTGAGGTCACCGGTGATGCAGCCGGCTTCCTCGGTCGACGCGGTTGCCGTGCCGGTCGAACTGCAGGGCGGTGACCCGGTTCACGGCCTCGCGCTTGCGCTTCTGACTGACTGGTGACGTCGGGTAGTGGAACTGTCCGAATGCCCGCGTGGCAGCGGAAACCGGAGTGCGTTGAGGCGGCGATCCCGGCAGGATGCGGGCATGGTTACCCCCTTGGACGTCCCGTGCTTGGCTGCTGGCGACAGCTTTGTGCTCCGCGCCTGGGAGCTTGGAGATCTGCCTCTCGTCCGGGAAGCGACCGACGATGACTACATCCCGTTGATCACGACCGTTCCCTCGACGTACTCGCAGGCGGCGGGTGAAGCCTTCATCCGGCGGCAGTGGGAGCGGGCATCTACTGGTAGCGGGTATCCGTTCGTCATCGTCCGGATCGAGGACGGGCGTCCGCTGGGGATGGTTGGTCTCTGGCTGAGGGACCGGGGTGAGGGACGAGCGTCACTGGGCTATTGGCTTGCCGGGTCGGCCCGGGGCCAGGGGATCGCGGCCGAAGCTCTCCGGACGGTTGTCCGCTGGGCCTTCCGTGACCTGCGGATTCCCCGTCTTCAGTTGTATGTCGAGCCGTGGAATGCCGCGTCGCAGCGGACGGCTGAGCGTGTCGGCTTTCAGCGCGAGGGTCTGCTCCGCAGCTGGCAGCAGGTGGGCGAGGAGCGTCGGGACATGATCATGTATTCGATGCTGGGTGTTGATCTGTCCTCGCCGGCCGCAGGCTGACTTCGGCGGCGTAGGCGGCCCAGTCGCCCGCGGAGAGACGTTGCCAGGCGACGGCGACGTCAGAGTGGATGCCCAGGGTGCGGGCAAGGATCGCGGCGGGGATCTCGGCGGCGAGTTGGAGGAGCACGGTGCTCCGCGCCTGACGCCGGCAACCGTCGGCCGGGTGTTCAGCGGGGCGGTGATGAGGGCGACCGGTTCCAGCAGCATGAGCAGGAAGCTGCCGAGCAGCACCCTGCAGACCGCGCGGGGAACCCGGCCGGCCCGGACGGGGCGTCAGGTCCCGCACGCTGGCCTCCAGGGCCTCCTCCTGGTCCCGTGCAGCGAGACGGGGAGGCGACGGCCCCGGCCACGACGCCGCGGTCGTCGTCGCCACCGGGGGACGAAATTCCGGTTCGCCGGCAACGGCGGCCGGACGCGCTGCCCTGGCGACGGCTACCTCGCCACGCCGAACTCCCGGGCCGCGGCCCGCAGCACGGCGATCAGCGCCAGCAGCATCAGCGCCCCGTGGGCCGGCATCGACAGGTACGGCGCCACCCCGGGCGCGATGAACTTGAGGTAGCTGCCGAGGGACGAGAGCTGGACCAGCACCGGCAGGTACCAGAGCCGCCGGGGCCGCCGGAAGGCCACGAGCACGCTGAGGACGTCCGCGACGTAGAAGTAGCGCTCGTGCATAGACGGCAGCAGGAACGGCACCGCGATCGCGAAGAGGGCGGCCAGCAGCAGGATCCCGGTTCCGGAGAGCCCCGGCTGCCCGTCGCCCGCCGCCGCGCTCCCCGGCTCTGCCCCGCGCCACGGCGCCTGCGCCCCGCCGGTGCGCCGGGCCGCCCGGACCACCAGCCCGACCAGCGTCAGCACCAGCACGCCCGCGACCAGGACGCCTGCCCGGCGCACCGGGTCGCTCTCCCCGTACGGCACCGAGACGAACTGGTAAATCGACGGCGAGTTGAGTGTGAGGTCCTGGTACGTGCCGGTCTGCCGGGCGTAGACCGTCAGCAGCTGCCAGGGGTCGGCGCCGAGCAGCAGGGCGGGGACGTCGAGCACCAGGTAGGCCGCCGGGACGGCGAGCAGACACCGCCACGGCATCCGCCGGGTCAGGACGGCGACGAGCAGCAGCGGGAACAGGAAGACCGCCTGGAGCTTGAAGGCCAGGGCGATCCCGAACAACGCGCAGGTCCACCAGGGGCGGCCGCGCAGGAGGTGGAGGACGCTGCCGACCAGGAAGGCGGTGAAGATCGCGTCCGCCTGGGCCCACCAGCCGCTGTTGATCACGACCGTGGGCAGGAACAGCACGACCACCGCCGCGGCGAGCGCCCGCCGGGGCCGGTGCGGCGCCCCGAGCAAGACGATGCGGTACGCGCAGGCCGCCAGCGCCAGGTCGAAGAGGATCGAGAGGCACTTGACGCCCGCCAGGGCCGGCACCGGCAGGTAGGTCAGGGCGGCCATCAGGTACAGGTAGGGGACGTTGTAGTCCGAGAAGCGGGCATTGCCGAGCGCCCGGAACCCGCCCTGCTCCGTGATGTACCGGTACCAGGGACCGAGGAAGTAGAACCAGTCCGAGGACACGCGGTCCAGCAGCAGGAACCGGACCATCAGCGCGGACGCCACCGCCGCCACCGCGGTCAGGGCCAGGGCCGTCCGGTCGGCCGGGACCGCGGGCGGGGCGCCCCGGTCCGGACCGGGGCGCCGCTGGTCGTCGCGGACGTCGTGCCGTGGTGCGGCTGGTTGGCGGTTCATAACCCCAGGACGTCCCGCCCGCCGGAAACGGATGACAACGGCCCGGCGCCGTTTCCGCGGACCGCCGGAGCCCCGGGGCGGCCCCCTACCGCCCCGGCCGGCGCCTCAGCCGGTGGCGACGGCGGTGAACTCGGCGCTTCGGCTCTCAGGGATGCCGGAGACCCTCGATGTTCGCCTGGCCCAGGCCCACGGCGGCGAGCTCGGCCACCTGGACTTCCTTCAGGTCCTCTGCCAGGACGAGATCACCCGCCGCGAGACCGCCGCCTTCCAACGGCGCCTGTAGAAGGCGAAGTTCGAGCAGCAGGTCACCCTGGAGGAGGTCGACTTCATGGCCTCTCCGAATCCGGCGAAGTGACGCCAACAACTCATCCGGCATCGGGGACCCCGGGTCCCGAACCACACAACCAACTTCGGACGGCCATCCGGGTCGAACGCGTTCCATGAAACCAGCGAAGTCCGCACGCAGATACTGGGGATCGGTCGGCTTCAATCGGATCTGCTTGCGACTGTCAGCCCACCAGACCTCGAAGTCGCTGACAGTGCCTTCGGCTGGCCAGGACTCGCTTCGCTCGGGCAACAGCAGGACGTCGACGAAGCCTTCGACGCTCAGGCCGATGTCCACGAAGATCCCAACCACGCCTGGACGGGGCACCCTTACAACGGTGCCTTCAAACACCTGCCCGAAGCGCAAGCCTTCCCGAATCCGAGCCCACTCTGCGTCTGTCACCACGAATGCATCATCGCACCGAGGGGGCTCAGGCCACACCAGAGCCTTCGGACCGGTGGTCGACCGCGGTGACACCCTGCTGCCGTCATTTCCAGGGTTCTGGCTCAAGTTCTGTGGGGCTCCGCCGTGTGCGTGCGGAGCCACCTCGGAGCAGATCTCTGACCTGCCGATTTCCGTCTCCCGAGGTTCCGATGTACCCGGCCTCGGGCCGACACCACAGAAGTTGAGCCAGAACCCCTTCTCGCGTACAGAGCCAGGGGTTGGAGGGTCCGGTGTGACGATGCGCAACTGGCTCGCACCGTACGACGGTGCCCACTCACCGTGGGAGGGGGCGTTGCTTGAGCCGGATGGGCATACCAGGTATACATACTCGGTATGCCCACCCGTCACAACCTGCGCACCCTGCTCGGCCGGGGCCCGCGCCACGGCCACCGGTTGAGAACCGGGTTCGGGGCGCGCACCGGCGCCACCCGGCCGCTCAACGCCGGCCTGAAGGCCACCATGGCGAGTCCCGGTGTCGGTCTGGCGTTCGGCGTGACCGCCTCCCTCGTCAACGCCCTCTCCTCCCCGTACGGGATACTCGGCGCGCCACTCACGGGCACCGTCTGGGCCGGCGCCGCGAGGGTGTTCAGCCTGCTCCTGGGCGCCGGTTGGGCGTGGGCTGCACTGGCGGTCGCGACGGGCTGGCTGGCCGGGACGCGGGGCCGCGGTGCCCTCGCCGGCGCGCTGTCGCTCATCGCCGCCACAGGGGCGTACTACGTGACGGACGCACTGCTCCGGGACGAACCACTGGCCTTGTACAGGGGTGAGCTGGCCTTGTGGTGGACGGCAAGCGTGCTGTTCGGCCTCGCGCTCGGCGCGGTGGGCGCGGCGATCAGGCGGCCCGGGACGGCCGGCTTGCTTGCCGCGCTGACCGTGCCGGTGGGGGCCGGCGCGCAGATGGTTCTGCTGCCGCCCCGGCCTCACCTCGCCCCGACACCGGCCACCCTTCTCGCCGAGATCATCGTCTGGACCGCCGCCGTGCTGGGAGCCGGCTGCGCCGTCCAGCGCTTTTGGGCCGCAAGGCGCGCGTCCGAAGCCGGACGATGCTCCCGGCTCACCCCGCAGGCCGGTTCCAGTACCGGCACGACGCACGACAACCAGCGGTCCCCGGAACCGATCAGTCCGGCTCGCACCACCACGCCCTGATCAGAAGAACCGCCCCTGGACACTGGCCGGGCCGGCAGTCGCGCTCCGGACGGAGCGGTCACAGGTCGCCGCAGTGCCCATCGCGGGTGGGCGGGAGGTGCCCCGGAAGCCGCCTGCGCGGAGGATGCCGTCGATCCCGGCGTTGACTGATTCTGCACAGCGTCGAGCCGCTGCCAGGTCGCGCAGGGCGTTCCTCAGGCCGTTCTGGTCGCGTGCGGTCAGCGCTTGTGTGCAGCGGCGGTTCGCGTTGTCCGCCTTGGTGACCAGTTCGTGCCAGTCGGCTCGTCGGAGCGGATCTGTGGGGGTATGCGGAACCAGACGGTCTCGAACAAGGCGGCGTCCCCCAGCGGGTGCAGGCCGGCCGGAGGCGTCGGTCCACCGCGTCCCAGTTGTCGTTGGCTGCCTGGGCCTCTCGGATGGCGGTGATCACTTGGTTGTCGTACGAGACCGCGAGGTCGGTGAGGTCGTCGCCGGCGAGGCGGTACCAGGCTCGGATCTGCCTCACGTGGGTGAACTCCGACTGCGGCGGGTCCGGGAGCCCCCGAGCCTGCACGAGGGAGCGCTGGGAAGTGATCTCGTTGACGGTGAAGCCCAGCCGGTACCTCCACAGGGCGCCGTCCGTGGCAGTGGCTGCAACTGCCACGGCGCACAGCAGGCTCACCGCGAGGCGGTGCGCGCGGGGTTTCCGAGCCTGAGCGTCGGGGCGGCTGGCGGTGCGTGCGTCCGGCGGTCGTGGGTCTGTCCAACGAACGGCTCTGGCTCACTTCCGGGGGTGACGTGGAGTGGTCATCAATACTTACGGCGACCCGCCGGGTTCAGGCTGGACGCCAGCGACTTGGACTTGAGTGCGCGGCAGGCAGAGACGGCAGCCCTGGACGGGCACCTGGGTAACTCGACCCCCCGTAATTCCCCAGGGTGAACGTCACATAACTCTTCCTGGAGGGATGGCCGGCAGACCGCCGAGCCAGGCGCCTGCCGCGCCGCGCGGCAGGCCGACCCCCTTCGGAGGCTCCCGTGTCCACCCGCCAGGTGACCGAGACCCTGTTCCGCGCCGACGGCACCGAGTACAAGCAGGGGATCGGGTCCGTCACGTACGCCCCGGAGACCAACAGTTGGTGGTGGACCGACACCACCGGCAACGGCTCCACCCGATTGTCCGCCTCCGAGGACGAAGCGGAGGACGACCTGCGGTCCACGATGGCCCTGCCCGAGGACGATCGGGAGTACTGAGCCCAGCGCTGTGCCCGGCCCGGACGGCTGGTCGCGGTGCCGGACGCCGTCGCGGCTGCTCATCAAGCAGGACGTGGCCTTGCCTATCTCCTGCCCCTGGCGGTGGAGGTCCTTCGGGACGACCCGCTGGCGGAAGGCGATATGTACGAAGGCGATCTGCTGGCCGCCGTGCTCACCAGGGATGCGCAGGTCTGGATCGAGTCTCCCGAGCCTAGGCGGGAAGTCCGATTGATCGCCTCGGAGTTGGCCGACGTGCCGCCTGCCGTGAAACGGGGGTGTTCACGAGTCGGGTTGACCAGGCGAACAAGGGGCAGCTCGAAGATCGCTTCCCATGCACGGAGTGATCGTTTCCCGAAGGCAAGCCCACGACAGCTGAGGAAGAGCGGATCTGTAGGATCGCGCGCTGACAATGCGAATAGGAGACTGATGTGGGGACCTTCGGCCGTGCCACGAAGGCCGGCGGTGAGGTGTTGCGTGATCCGGAGTTCGACTTCCTGACCGCGGACGAGGGTGTGCGGTTCCGGGAGTACGTCCGTGAAGCGTTCTCGGTGCACGGGGTCCAGGTGACGGTGCTGTCCGACCACGCCGTCGAAGACGCCACTGGCAAGCAGTTCGGGCTCGGCAACCTCGCGGCTCTCGGCCACGCCAACCGAAACGGTCGGTCCGGAGATCGGGTGTGGCCGGAGGCGATTCGGGACATGACCGGCAAGATGCTGCGGGCAACTGGTGGGCCGTCGCCGTTCGAGACGATGGCGGCCGGTGACATCCGTGCCCAGCTCTACCCGCGGATCGCCAACACCGGCATGCTGGTGCCGAGTCCGGACGCCTTCAGCTATGCACGGCAGATCGCGTCAGGGCTGTACGAGACCATCGCCCTGGATCTGCCGGAGACCGTCACCCTGCTCCCTGACTCCCGCGTGGCAGAGCTCGGCCACTTTGAGGACGTGCGCGGCCACGCCTTGGAGAACCTGCGTGGCCTTGCCGTAGAGGGTCATGAAGTCGTACAGGATGGCGGCGGAGACGGCGAGTCGCTGGGAGTGGGTCAGGTCGTTGGCGAACCGCTTGCGCTTGTCGGTGGTCCAGGTGTCGGCGCCGGCTGGCGGGGAGAGTCATTCCGAACGTGCGGTATTCCCTGCCAGGGGCGGGGCTGGTTGCTCCAGTCCTTCGAGTCGAGCGGTCACGTTGAGGGGCCGCGCCGGATCCGGGTCGAAGAGGGCGAGGTCTGCCTCGGCGAGGTGCGGTGGATGGTGGCGGCGCCCCGGAGAACCGCGGGACCGTCCTGCGTGCCGCCGAGTTCACCCGGCGGATTCGTCAGCTCACCTCGGCGAGGGCGAACCCCTCGCGGTCGGGGCCTGCGTCGGCGATCCGTTCGCCGTTCGGGCCCCACGCACCGCTGCGGCCCGTGCACGGGCCCGCCTCGCTCGGGCCGACGAGGTCGGCCAGGACCACGTACAGCCCGAACTCCCTGGCCCGTACCGGATACACCTTCTCGAACGAGTCGTTGTCGGCGTCCAGCGCCGAGCTCGCCAGATAGACGGTGCAGCCGTCCGAGACGGCCCGCTCGGCGATGTCGGGGAAGCGGTTGTCGTAGCAGGTGGCGAGCGCGAATCGGACGCCGTCGAGGGTGAAGCGCCCGTCGGTGGTGCCCGGGGCGAAGACCTCGACCTCGACGCCGTACAGATGCCTCTTGTCGTAGCGGGTGAGGAGCGCGCCGTCCGGGCCGACGACCAGCGAGGTGATACCCGGCCGGTCCTGCGCCCCGGCCATGAGTATCGGTCCGTTGACGACGGCCGCCGCCCCGGTCGCGCGGCAGGCCTCCCGTACCGGATCGAGCCGGGTGTCTGCCTCGGTGAGACAAGCGGCCGGGGTCGCGCGGATGAGAGTCGGTTCGTAGCCGGTGAGGGCCAGCTCGGGGAAGACGACGACGCGCGCGCCCTCGGCACCGGCCCGGCGGATCAGGCCGGACACCGTACGGACGTTGTCCTCGACATCCCCGGCGGCCGGGGCGAACTGCGCAGCTGCGATGATCACACCCGCCATCATCCCGCCTGCCCGCCGCGGGCGGAACCCCAGATTTCCCAGTGGGAGTCGTCGTCCAGGGCGACGGGGTCGGGCCGGGGCAGGAGCGACCAGCGGACGTAGGCCCGCAGCAGCAGGGCGTGCTCGGGATGTCGGACGAGGACGCGGACCAGGTGGCGTTCGACGCGGGCGGGGAGCTCGTCGCGCTCGGGCAGGGCCTGCTGGGCGAGCAGGACGCTGCGCAGGTGGTCGACGACCCGCGCACCGTCACGGCCCTCCGCGGCCGCCAGGCCGTCCAGGTCTTCGTGCGTCAGCGCCCGTCCGGCGGCGACGGCGCGGGTCAGGAGCGCGGCAGAGCGGGAGTTGCGCAGCCAGTTCAGTGCCGTGACGGGCCGGTCACCCGGCCAGAGCGGCGTGCATCCGAGACTGTGTGTGGTGGCCGGGGTGATGGTGGGGCCCGGTCGGCCCGCTCGTTCGGTTGGTGGGATGTTCTGGGCTTGTATGTGGGTGGGGATTCCGCGCGGCCGTTTTGTGGGTTGGCTGGTGTTGGTGGTCTGGATTCGGGTGGCGGTGGTGCTCAAACCGTCAGGCCCTCGATTGCCACGGGAAGGTGGCGCGGGCCGCGCAGTACGGCGTTGACGCGGTAGGGCGGCGGGTCTTCGAGCAGCCGGTCGAATTTGACCCGGCGGAACAGTTCGGGCAGCGCGAGCTGTGCTTCGATGCGGGCGAGCGGGGCGCCGAAGCAGTAGTGGATGCCGGTGTAGAAGCCCAGGTGCTGGTTGTCCTTGCGGTCGGGATCGAACCGGTCGGGGTCCTTGAAGCGTTTGGGGTCGCGGTTGGCCGCGGCCAACATGAGCCAGACCGGCGAGCCCTGGGGGATCGTGGTGTCGGCGATGTCGATGTCGGCCAGGGCGGTGGTCCACGTGACGAACTGGACCGGGGGCTCGTACCGCAGCACTTCCTCGACGAGCGGGACGACCAGGTCCGGCTCCTTCTGGAACCGCTTGAGGACATCGGGGTGGCGCAGCAGCGTGAGGGTGGTATTGGTGATCAGGTTGACGGTGGTCTCGTGGCCGGCGACCAGGAGCAGAACCGCGGTGGCCTCCAGGTCTGCCGGTGTCATGCTGCCTCCGGGGCCGGTTTCGGGGGCGAGCGCGCTGAGCATCCCGGGGCCGGGGTGGCGGCGTTTGGTCTCGATCAGGTCGGACAGGTAGGCGCCCAGGTCCTGGCGTGCCTGCTCTGCCTTTCCCGGGCGGTTGTCGCCGCCGGGGTGGGGATCGAGTTCGGACGTCAGGGCGTCGGCCCAGCCGTGGAAGCGCCGTTCGTCCTCGCGCGGCACGCCCAGGACCTTGCAGATGGCGGTGACGGGGAGGGGGTAGGAGAAGTCCTCGACGATGTCGACCTGGTCCTTGCCGTCGAAGGCGTCGAGCAGCTCGGTGACGACCATGGCCAGCTCTCCGCGCAGGCCGTCGAGGAATCTGGGGCTGTGCGGGGGACCGAACGGCCGGTTGATGGTGTCGCGCAGCCGGTCGTGTACGGGCGGGTCCGTGAAGATGAAGCCGGGCGGCAGGCCGCTCTCCTTCGCCGGTTGCCCGATGCGGGCGTAGCCGGCTGGACGGTTGCTCGTGTCGTTGCTCAGCCGCGGGTCGTTGGCCAGGCTCCGCACCTCGTAGTACGTGCTGACCAGGTAGGTGCCGTCGTCCTCCCGCCAGACCGGTGTCTTGCGCAGTTCCGCGTAGAGCGGGTACGGATCGGCTCGACTGGCGTAGTCGGCGATCTGCGCGGAGATGCTACCGAGCGTCATGGTGTCTCCTGAGGGCTCCGGGCGGTACAGGGCCGGTGATCAGGCACGCGACGGAACGAACTCGACACGCCGCTCGCTCGGCGAGTGGCCCGTCAGCGTGACGGTGGGCCCGTGGGTGGGCAGGTGGGGGTCGGGGAACGCCGGGTCGACCGCCTGCGGTGCTTCGGTTCGGCGGTCCACCGTGCGGTACTGCGGCGGGAACGGCGCGGCGGCCTCGATCTGCTGCTGGTAGAACCCCAGCCACTTGGCCCCGTCGAAGGACGCCGCGGCGATGACCCGGCCGCGGTAGCCGTACACCGCGACGAACCGGTCCTCGGCGAGCGCCCCCTGGGCGACGACCAGCTGGTCACCCAGCGAGGGCACACCCACGGACTTGATGTTCACACCGAACTGGGAGGACCAGAACATCGGCAGCCACAGGTGGGGACGGCGCTTGGGGCCCGCACAGACCATGTTGTGGGCGGCGATCTCGGCCTGTTCGACCGCGTTGCCCCAGTGCTCCAGCGACAGGAACTGATAGTCGAACAGCGGGTGCGGGCTGCGCGCGACGTCACCGGCGGCGTAGATGTCGTCGGTGACGATGCCGTTGACATCGAAGACCCGGCACCCGGCGTCGCACGCGATCCCCCGGGGGCCCGCGGCCACCCCGGAGCCGGCGAGCCATTCGGTGTTCCTCATGGCTCCGAGCGAGACGACCGCCACCTCCACCTCGATCGTCGAACCGTCGGACAGATGAGCGCGCCTGAGCCGCCCGGCGTAGTCGCCCTCCAGGGCGGTGACACTGATGCCGCAACGCAGGTCTACTCCGTGCCCGCGCTGCAGCCGGCCCGCGACCTCGCCGATCACCCCGCCCAGCGCACCCACCAGCGGTGCGGGGCCGCGCTCGGCGACCGTGACTTCGAGGCCCAACTCCCGGCATGCGGAGGCGACCTCGGAGCCCGTGAAACCGGCGCCGATCACCAGCACCCGGGACACGCCCCCGGTCAGCTTCCGATGCAGGCGTACGGAGTCGTCGCGGGTACGTATCACGAAGACCCCGTCAAGAGCCGCCTGTTCCGGGTGGAACCAGGGCCGCGCTCTGGTCCCGGTGGTGATCAGCAGGCGGTCATAGGGAACGGTGTCCCCGTTCGCCAGACGTACCTGCTTGGCGTCCCGGTCCAAGCCCTCGGCGGCGACGCCCAGACGCCACTCGGCATCGACGTCGCGCCGTCGCGGCAGCGCGGTGTCCTCGGGCCGTGCCCACCCGAGCAGCGCCTGCTTGGACAGCGGCGGCCGGTCGTAGGGCTCGTACGGCTCGTCACCGATCATGGTCAACGATCCGGTGAAACCCTCCTCCCGCAAGGTCTCCGCGCCACGCAGACCGGCCAGCGAAGCACCGACGACGACAACGCGACCCTCCCGCCGCACAACCTCGACATCCGTGTCAGCCGACATGGGGCCCCACACCCTTCGTCGGCTCGTTTGAGTAGTCGACCAGGATGGCCTGGACCGGGCAGGCAGCAGCAGCCCTCTCCACCGCGTCACGCTGCGCCTCGTCGAAGCGAGGGGAGAACAGCAGCGCCTCATCGCCGTGCAAGGCGAAGACATCCGGGGCGAGGAAGACGCACTGCGCGAATCCCTGGCACCGGTTGAGATCGACGACAAGCCTCATCGGGAACCCGCTCCCTGCACGGGCCACGGCGGCCGAGCCCCCGCGGCCGTCTGCACTCGGTCCGTGTGGTCGGTAGGCATGCCTCACCTTCAGCATCAACGCTCCGCAGCCACCTCGCAAGGCGAGGACCACCACCCGGTGGCCCTCGTCAACAGCGTCGGCAACGAGCTGCGCCTGTCCGGCCAGCAGACCGTCGCCTACGAGACCGTCGACGCGCTCGGTACCGCCCCGACGTCCACTGTCTGCCGGTCGGCAACGGCGGCAACATCACCGCCACCTGGCGCGGATACCGCACCTACCACGCCGAAGGACACGCCGACCGGCTCCCGCGCATGTCGGGCTTCCAGGCCGCCGGAGCAGCACCGCTGGTCCACGGCGCTCCCGTCGCCGACCCGCAGACCGCCGCCAGCGCGATCCGCGTCGGCAACCCGGCCACCTGGCAGGGGGCCGTCGACGCCCGAGACCAGTCTGACGGCCTGATCGCCGCCGTCACCGACGAGCAGATCTTCGCCGCCTACCGACTCCTGGCCCGCCACGACGGTGTCTTCGTCGAACCGGCTCCGCGGCCGGCGTCGCCGGGCTCCTCGACCAGCACAGCCGCGGCCACCTCGCCCCGGGCCAGACGGTCGTCATCACCCTCACCGGAAACGGCCTGAAGGACCAGGACGCCTCACTGCGCGACGGCTACACCCCACTCGAAACCACCACCTCCCTGACGAGCTCTTCCTGCGCCTGACCGCGGCAAGGACGATGCACCCCGCGCCTGTTCGATTTCATCGCCCCATAGGTGCTGTCCGAAGTCCTGAACAAATGCTGTCCGACCGAACTCGTGAACAGAGCCAGTGCTGCGGCCGCCGGCGGACCAGTCGCCGGACCGGCGGCGAGATGGGAGTCTGGAACACATGTGCGCGTCGGGTCGGCAGCGCGAGGCCGAGCACGCGGTCGGCTTCCCCTGGACTGCGGTACAGCGCCCGGTTCCCGCTGCTGCATCTCCACCGGCGTGATCATGTGGGACCTGCACGACTACGTGAGTGGTATTGCGGGCTGGGCCGGCGCACCGCCTTCGGCATCGTCGACGCCGATGAGGAACGCGGCCAACGGCTGGATCGACAGGCAGTCGCACGGCCGTCTGCTGACACCGGACCCGTGACATCGGGACCGTGTTGATGGACGGCCAGCAGGAGGTAGCTGCAGTGTGGTGGGCCGCAGACTATCTGCTCGGCCACTTCGTCGGTGGCGCAGGCACCAGCCCGGGGAACTTCCACCACCAGTACATCCAGGACCTGGACTCCTGCCTGGCCAGCGGGCTCGCCGACCACATCAGCCTCTGACGGCGTAGTCGAGGAGCGGACATGAGCATCAGATCACTGGCCGCTGCCGCGCATCTGCGGCGCACCCCCACGCCTGCCGGGGCTGACCTCGGGCCCGACGAGCCGAGAGCCTGGGCAGCCGCCGAGGGCGGCACGCGCACCGCAACCGCCGCAGCGACCAGCGACACCCTCGCCCAAGCGGTTCCGACCGAGGTGATCGTGCTGTACACCACCGTGCTCGGAGTGCTGACCGGGGTCCTGAAGGGCGACGTCACGGCGACCTACCTGCCGCTGCGCTGGATCCTCTACGGCGGCTGCATCGCCGGCAGCGCCCTGGCGTTCAACCTCACCTACCAGCTCACCAAGACCCAGTCGGCCCCGGCACCGGGACAGGGCGGGGGCCAGGACCGGCGACGTCCGGAGGACCTTCCACCCGGCGAGGCACGAGCAAGCGCGCAGGCCGCAGCCCGGGCCCACGGTGGTGCCGCCGGCGGAACCAAGCCTGCTTGGCCGACAGCGGAGACGTTCATGGCCTGCCTCTCCTTCGCCGTGTGGGGGCTTGTCGTCCCGGGTTCACCGCTCTACGTGGAACTGCACCCGCCCACGCTCCCTGTGGTCGTCACTACCCTGAGCGCGGTGGGGGCCTTCCTCTCCGTGCTCTTCACCCCCTGGCTCAACCGGAAAGCCAGCCGGTCGTGAGCCCGTCGGAACCGCCGGCCGACGACGTGGCGCATCTCCCGGCGGCGGCCTGGGAAGCTCCACACGCTGTGTACCGGTGCAGCTACCAACGCCGGAAGCCGCGTCCGCAAGCGGCCAGTAGGGCGGTGACTCCAAGGGCAGTCTCGGAGCCGTAACGGCACATCTCTGACCCACGGACACCGGCCGGCCCAGCGACCGCACGGCGGCCACCCGGCCCGCCGCCCTGTGCCCACTCCACACCGTGCTCGGCAAGCTGCGCCAGCTGCCCGGGGCTGAGCTTCGCCCGACGGGCCTTCTGGTTGTTGAGCCAGGTACCCAGCGCGAAGTGCGACACGACCACCTGCTCCTCACCCCCGCGCCCCGCCTCCACGGCCTCCACCGGCTCCTTGTGCCTGCCGACCTCGACCGGCCCGTCATGCGGCTGCTCGGGGGGCCGTGCGGCGTCTCCCGAGCAGCACACGGCGTTCGTCCTCGGCCCGGCCGCCCCACGCGCCGTAGGGTTCACGGGCGGCGATGGCGTATCGGCGGCATTCCAACAGGACCGGGGCACTGGGCGCACACCGCCTTCGCCGCCTGCTCGCGCCCTTGCCTGTCCGGTGTCGGCCCGCCGGTCGGCGGCCGCGCGGGGGCCTACCGGGTCCGCTGTTCCGTCTCGGTGTTCCACGGCGCGTTGAAACGCGCAGGTCAGGGTGGGTGTGGCCGTTCCAGCGTTCCGCATCGCCGGGCGGTGCTGGCGGGCGGGACGGATTGCGGGACAGTCTTCGGTCAGGCGGCGGCCGGCACTGAGCCGGGGCCACCCGGCCGCAGGGCGCGGCCACCGCGGCGAACGCCCTGCCACGTACCACCCGACCCAGAAGGAAGCCCTGCCATGCGCATCTCGAACCGACGTCCGATCGCCGTCCTGCTGGCGGCCGCCGGCCTGCTGGCCGCTGGGGCCACCCCGGCCGCCGCCGTCCACGGCGGGTCGGACACCACGACCGGGTCCCACCCGTTCGTCGTGGCCCTGGAGACCGCCGCGGGCGAGCAGTGGTGCACCGGCGCGCTGATCGCGCCGACCAAGGTGCTCACCGCGGGCCACTGCGTGGCCGAGGCAGCCGACCCGGGCTCACTGCGGGTGATCGCCGGCCGGACCGACCTGACCGGCTCCGGCGGTCAGGTCCGCCGGGTGAAGGGCTACCGGGTCGACCCGCGCTACACCGCCGGCCTGGAGCATGACTCCGCCGTCCTCACCCTGGACCGGCCGCTGCCGCAGACACCGGTGCGGGTGGCGCGCCAGGGGGACGCGGCGCTCTACCGGTACGGCCGCACGGCCACGCTGCTGGGGTTCGGGCGCACTGGCTCGGACGGGCCCGGCACTCACCTCAAGCAGGCGGAGCTGACGCTGGCTCCGCCGGCCTCCTGCGACCCGTACACCTTGCCCGGAGACTCCCCGCAGTTCAAGGTCTGCGGTCTGCCGCGGGCCGGTACGACGGACAGCGTCTGCAAGGGGGACTCGGGCGGGCCGCTGGTGGTCGGTGGTGTGGTGATCGGCGTGGTCTCCACCGGCAACAAGTACTGCGACACCCAGTACCCGGTCTCGGTGTTCACCCGGGCCACCGACGTTCCCGCGCAGCTGCTGTCCTGACCGGCGCCGGTGCCGCCCTGGCCGGCTGGCCAGGGCGCTCTGGACCGCCTCCGGTGACCGCCGGCGGGCTGTGCGGGGTGCTGGCCGACCTCGCCGACCAGCTGGACGTCCAGTGCATCGCCAAGGCTGAGTGTGTGCGTCGCCATGTCGGTCATCGCCGTCAGCTCGATCCGGCCTGGAAGGTCGTTGATCCAAGTTGTCCGCGTGCTCAGCAAGCAATGTGCTCGGTCAGGTAGAGACGAACGCGTGGAGCCGCTTCACGGCCCTGGTTGCCGGGCATGTGCCGGCGGCGCAGGCTGGAAGAACCCAAGAGGTCCGGTGTGCCGGACCAGGAGGCGAGGTTCGCGATGAGCAGGCTTGAAGAGCAGATCAACGTCGATGCCCCCGCACGGGAGGTCTGGGGGCGGCTGCACGACATCGAGGCCTATCCGAGGCTCATGGACAGCATCCAACGTGCTTATGCGCCCAGCAGCGACCGCGCCCATCTGGACGTGCGGGCCGGCGAGGTACAGCGGGAGTTCGATGCCGTTCTCACCGACCGCGACACCGAGCAGGTCCTCGCCTGGGAGACGACGGGCAGCCCGGAGTTGAAGGGCACGCTCTCGGTGCGGTCACTGGACGAAAACCACAGCCAGGTGCAGGTGCACCTGGAATACGAGCCGGAGTCCATCCAGGACACCTTCGGCGGCCCGCGGGGCATGGCCCAGGTCCACCGGATCGAGAACACCGTCCGGGGCGGCCTGGAGCAGTTCAAGAACCTGGTGGAGTCGGAGCAGTAGCCGTCCACCGCCGAACGAGATTCCTCAGACCCGGGATCCGTGAAGCCGGCCGGAGCGTCGGCTGCCCACCCTGGCGGCCCATCCCGTCATCGGCGGGTGTCGTCGTCTGTTCCTTCTGGGCAGTGAGACGGAAACGAGCTGTGGGTTCGCAGTTCCACCGATGCCCACCACCCACGACCCCGCCACCCTCGCCAAGCTGATCGACGCGCTCGACCACCGCTGACCGCGCGCCGCCGCGGTGCCCGACCGTGCGGTCCTCACCGAGCCGGTCGGGGGCCGGGGCGTCCTTCGTGGACGGCCCCGGTTCAGCGATTCCAGTGCGGGCTGAGTGCGATGCCGCGCATCTGGTCGATGGTGAGCGGTGGTTCGGGGCGGGTGGGGCCGGTCTTTCCCGAGGGGTCGATACGGTTCGTGTTGACCTCGTCCACCTCGATCTGGCGGCCGTCCGGCCGCAGGACGGTTACCTTCCAGTGGGTTACGCCACCGATCCACTGGCCCTGGTCGACCAGCACGGCCGTGCCGTCCGGGAACCGTTCGGCGCGGTGCTCGGGCGAGGTCGCCTCCCAGTCAAGGTTGTTCAGCGGCATGTCGTCCGCGAGATCCACCCAGACAAGGGCTTCGCCCCGTCCGTCGTCGTACACGAAGCCGCCACCGGCACCGGCATCGCCCTCCGGCTTCGGCTTGGTGATACGGCCGTCGACGAAGGTGCCGTTGCTGTTGGTCCTGGTGATCTTGCCGGGGGGCATGAACGCGGCCAGCTGGGCGGAGATCGCTCCGGACCGAGGACCGCCAGGGGGCGGACTTGCCGAAGGGGCCCGGGTGGGTGCCGGAGCCGGGGTTGCGGTGGCTGTCGGTGTTCCGGCCGGGGAGGGCAGCGCGGAGGTCGGGCGCCCGGAGAAGACGACGCTGCCCGCAACGCAAAGGCCGGCGGCGACGAAGGCCGAAACGCCGATCTGCGCGCGGCGGACCAGGCGCAGGTGCCGGCCGTGGGCGGTGGCACGGGCCACAAGGTCCGCGCTGTGCGACCCGAACTGCTGGGAGGAGTGGTGCAGGGCGTCGTGCAGACGCTGATCGGGGTTCATGAGTGTGCTCCGTTCGGTCAGGCCTGGACGAGGTCGGCGAGCAACTCGTCGCCGAGGACATCTCGCAGCTTCTGCAGGGCCCGCAGGCTGCGGGTGCGGACAGCCCCCGCGGACAGCCTCAGCATCTGCGCGGTCTCCTCGACCGGGCGGTCCTCCCAGTACCGCAGGACCAGCACCGCCCGATCCTTCGGTGCCAGTCGCGCCAGCCCGTCGAGCAGCGTCAGCCGCAGCTCCGGGTCGCCGGCGTCGACGGACACGCGGTCCGGGAACCGGTCCACCGGTCGCTCCCGCGCGCTGCGCCGACGACGGTATGAGGTGAAGGTGCGGACCAGCACGGTGTGCGCGTAGGCGACCGGCGGCTGCGTGCGGTCGATCCGGCGCCAGGAACGGAACATCTTCGCCAGCGTCTCCTGTACGAGGTCCTCGGCGAGGTGGCGGTCTCCCGTGAGCAGACACGCGGTGCGGTAGAGCTGGTCGCTGCGGGCATGGGCGAACTCCAGGAAGTCCGCGGGTGCGTCCCCCACAGGTCGGTCCTTTCTCGAACTGTCATCGACCCAGGCACGCGTTGGGGGTGGGTTCGCGTTACAGCAACGGCGTCGATGTTGTCCCTGTCACGTTCTGCGCCGGGCCAGATCAGGACGTCGGACCGGCCGGCTCCCCGGTTGGGAAACGCCGGGTGGCATGAGAAGGAGTGAGGTTTTCCTCAGTCTCATGGAGAGCGCTGTACGCGATGTGGGGCGAATCGGCCCGCGGCTGCCCACCGCGAGGTTCAGGAACGGCTCCAGACAGCCCGGGCGGCGACCCCTCGCCGAAGACCTACGCCGTCCCTGGGAGCGACCGGCGACCGAACCGCGCCGGCTCACCCCCGTCCGAGTGCGGCGCGGGTTTCGCAACATCCGCGTGACGACGACCAGCCTGCCCGGCAGCCGTACCGAAACCGTCCCGGCCAGGCCCGGGACGGCCTCCCGGTTCGCAGAACGAGCGCCGGGCCAGGCGCCACGATGTCGGCAAGAGCGTCAAGCGGGCCGAGTCGATCAAGAAACACCAAACCCGCCGATCACAAACGTCAAGCTCACGCGGTGCCGGTGGTCTCGGTCCGGACGTCGTACGGGCGCAGACCCCGGCTCTCGTAGTTGCGTAGGGCGTTCGGGTGATCGTTGGTGTCGGTGTGCAGCCA
Organism: Kitasatospora sp. NPDC101235; assembly: GCF_044767505.1. Lineage (NCBI taxonomy): Bacteria > Bacillati > Actinomycetota > Actinomycetes > Kitasatosporales > Streptomycetaceae > Kitasatospora > Kitasatospora sp. NPDC101235. The sequence continues at coordinate 18,728 of NZ_JBIWNZ010000041.1, read as the reverse complement.
GACCCGCCGGACGGACTCGGCGCCGAGCGGCTCGGTGGCCCACGCCTGGCGCAGCGCGAGCGTCAGCGCGTAGCCGCCGAGGCCACGGCCGACATGCTCCGGGACGAGCCCGAAGGTGGTGATCTCCACGTCGCCGGCCGGGTGCGGCTCCAGGTTGGCGACGCCGGCGGGCTCGCCGTCGTGCGTCAGCAGCCAGTACTGGCGCCGGGGGTGCTCGGCGAGGTGGGCCGCCCAGTCGGCGGCGGTGCGGGCGGTGCTGCGCCAGCCGTGCGGCGCCCCGACGCGCGCCTGGACGGCCTGCACCTCGGGGGACGAGCCGTCGGCCGGGACGAGGGCCAGCGCGGCGACCGGCGGGGACGGGCGCAGTTCGTCCGGGTCGGTCATCTCCAGGTACGTGACGGTCTTCTCCATGCGGTGAGACTACGGCCTTGGCCCGCCGCGCCGGCCGGTGGGTCAGAGGCCGAGGCCGCTCAATCGCGGAGGCGGTCGAGGCGCCGGCCGTCGGCCCGCGGTGCGCGCTGACGGGCGGGGTGTGGGTGCCGAGTGCCCCGTCGACTTTGCGACCTCGCCGCCGCCCGCACAAGCCTGCGCAACATGATCCGCAGCGACCAAGATCCCCGACAAGCTGAATCACCGTCTGATCAGTCACCCGCCCGCTCGCCTGCGACACCGCCGAGACTGCCGCCCTGATCGTCCGCCAGGCCCTGGAGCAGGGCCTGATCGACGTCACCGGAGCACGGCAGCCCACCTGACCGCCGGCCTCCTGTGAGTCGTCCCGTCAGGCGCCTGGTCGGTCGCCCGCTGAGGCGTCCGGTGGAGCGCCTGACGGGTCCGCAGCCCTCCGGCCCGGCCCTGCATCAGCGCAGGTCAAACCGTGTTCCCGGAGGGCCGGAAGGCCGACTACCCCTTCATCTGTCCTCTGTCCTGGGTGGTGAGGTGATCGGTCGGTTCGGGGTTCGCGCCTGCGGCGGGCCGGTGTTCTTCTGCGCGTCCGGCGGAGCCGTCCGCGCCGACCGGGGTCGGCCTGACCGGCCGCTCTCGGCACCGCGCCGGCTGCACGTAGGCACCACCGCAGGTGGCAGCGAGGGCGCCACCGCACCCGCAGCCGCTCCTGGTGGCGCCGCTCCTGACTGGGCAGCGGGTGCAACACGGGGGCGCAACACGCGCAACGCGCAAGCCCTGGCCAGGCCTCGCGTTGCGCCCCTGATCTCTGCAAACCACTGGGAAATTCAGGGTGCAACAGCCTGTTGCACCCCGCGTCGCATCGCCTGAGCTGCGGTGGGGAGTTTCACCGGAGCCTGCCGCCGTGCCCGCCCGGGGCCACAAGCCGCCGGCCTCCTGATGGCGAGGTCAGGTGCCTCGCGTACCGGCGATGGCCAGCAGATCCAAGGCTTCCGCCGTGCGCCGGTTCACGGTCATCGGTTCGCAAGCCGACGCCACCCTTGTGGGTTGTATGTCCGTTATGTGAGATTCCCCTAGGGTGGCGGTGGCACATTCCACTGGCATCCGCATGGGAGGCATCATGCCAGCATTGCGTACCGGTCTTACCGCCGTCACCGTTGCCGTGCTCGTGGGCGCTACGACCGTGGTGACCCAGAGCGCCGTCACCGCGGCTCCGGCAACGCCCGAGCGGGTGGCAGGAATCGCCCACCTCAACACGCCGGTCAACCTGCCGAACGGCGTGTGGACCGACGCCCCGCTGGAGGTGACCCTTCCCCGGGCCGGGACCTACGAGCTCGACGCGGATGTCCGCGGCCGACTCGCGGGCGCTCCCTCGATCAACACGTTCATCACCGCCCGGCTGTGGGACGTCACATCGGGTACCGCCGTCGCGGAGAGCGAGCGGCTCGTCAACCAGATCATCGACCTGAACCCCGGCGCCGCCCAGGCCGGCGGCAACGCGACCGCACCGATCAGCGAGCTGATCCAGGTGAACGGGCCGACCACGATCCGGCTGCAGGGCATCCGAAACGACGCGGTCGGGGCGGCGTCCATCGCTCAGATCTACTCCGACGCCAGCGGTCGCACGTCCCTGCGCTACGAACGGGTCGGCCCCTGAGCTCGACGTTCATGGTCGGCGGGTTTGATGTTCCCCGGATCGACTCGGCCCGTTTGACCGCCTTGCCGACGTCGTGACGCCTGGCGCGCTGCTTGTTCTTCGAGCCGGGAGACCGTCCCGGGCCCGGCCGGGACCGTTTCGGCGCGGTCGCAGGGCGGGCCGGCCGCCGTCATGCGGATGTTGCGAAACCCACGCGGTACTCGGGCAGGGGTGGGGCGGCGGGGTGTAGGTCGGCCTGCCTGCGGCACCACACGGAATTACCAAGATCTTCTCAGGGGATGCGCCCTCGCGCAGAACGCCGTCCCGCAGGCCGCCGCCGTGCCGGCCCCGGCGGGGCCGGGTTTCCTACTTGATGCTCTTCACCAGCGGGACTGCCAGCTGCATGATGTTCGGCAGCCGGCCCAGGATGTTGTCGCCGCTGAGGAACAGCACCCGGTCGCCGATCCGGGTCATCACGATCTCCGAGCTGCTGTACGGGCCCGTGGGAACCCTCTTCATGTCGACGGCCTCGTCACCGAGCCCCGGCACGGGCTGCGCCGTCACGGTCATCGGGATCGGGATGCCGTCCACGCTCTTCCCGGTGAAGGTCTTGCAGCGCTCTGCGTACGCCCGGAGGTCGCCGAGCAGCTTGGCCGCGTCGCCGGGGCGGTAGGCGGCCAGGTAGACCTGGACCATGTGCTCCCCGTCGTAGACCTCGTTCATCGCGCCCGAAACCTTGTAGCCCTGGGAGAAGATGGTCCCGGCGAGACGCATCTGGTTGCACGGTTCCGTGATCTGCGGCGGGTCGGCCCGGTACTCGTTGATGGTGGTGCCGGTGTCGACCTGGTTGCCGTTGCCCTTGATCGTCCACCCGGCGGGCAGCACCGCGGCGGTCGGCAGGGACGCGCGCAGGTCCACTCCGGTGAGGAGCGGCGGGCCGGTCGGCGTGCTGCTGGGAGTGCCGAACGCCGGGGCGCCGGACGCCTGGAGCGTCGGCGTGTCCGTCGGGGCGGCGCCCGGGGAGGTGGCAGGGGCCGCGGTGATGGCCGCCGGCGTGCCGGAGACGGTCACCGTGCCGGAGGAGCACCCCGTGACAACGGCCGCGGCCATCGCGGCCGCGCCCACCGCGAGCGGAATTCTGACGGTGGATCGGACCATGGACACAAGGACCCCCGTGGGTTCGTAGCCGAATGCAGTGTTTCGTACACAGGGGTGTCACCCCCGGCAGTGACCATACCGTTGGCCTGACGCGACGCCCGACCGGGCTGCCGTCCCGGCATCCTGACGGTCCGCCACCTCGCCGCCCGGCCCCCGTGCAGGCGCGTGCACGGTGACGATCGTGCCCGATCCACTCGACCGGTGGCATGACTATTCGTACTCAACCCGTGCTCGACACCTGCCCGGCGGGATCACGACCGCCCCCGACCACCGGCCGTCCGCACCCACGTCGTCCGGCTTCACCAGGGCCGGCGGTGCAGCGCCATGTGCACGGTGTCGACGACCTGGATCAGCGCGGCGCGGGTGGTACCGGTGGGATGGAGCCCGCCGACGAGCAGGAAGCCGTGCATCACCCCCTGGTAGCGCGTCGACACCACCGGGACCCCCGCCGCGCGGAGCCTGGCCGCGTAGGCCTCGCCCTCGTCCCGCAGCACGTCGGCCTCGGCGGTGACCACGAGCGCCGGGGGCAGCCCCACGAGCTGCTCCAGCGAGGCGCGCAGCGGCGCGGCGGTCGTTTCCTTCCGCCGCTGGGGCTCGGGCAGGTAGTCGTCCCAGAAGCGGCGCATGTGCTCGCGGTGCAGGAAGTAGCCGGTGGCGAAGCGGTGGTAGGAGGGGGTGTCGAAGTCGGCGTCGGTGACCGGGTACAGCAGCACCTGGTGGGCGAGCGGGACGTCGCCGCGTTCCCTGGCCAGCAGGGTCAGTGCCGCCACCAGGTTGGCTCCCGCGGAGTCGCCGACGACGGCGATCCGGTCCCCCTCCAGTCCGATCTCGTGCCCGTGCTCGTGGATCCAGCGGGCCACGGCGTGGCACTGCTCGACGGCCACCGGGTAGCGCGCCGCGGGTGCCCGGGCGTAGTCCACGTACACGACGGCGGCGTCGGTGCCCAGGGCGAACTCCCGGATCAGCCGGGCGTAGCAGGCGGCGTCGCCGAGCGACCAGCCGAGGCCGGGCAGGAACAGCACCACCGGGCTGGGCTCGGCGGTGCCGACGGGTCTGGTCACCTGGACGTGCACCCGCCCGCCGGGCCCGCAGGGCAGGGCGAGCCACTCCGAGGTGACGCCGCAGGGGTCGTCCGGGTCCTCGTACTCGTCGCAGACCGTCTCGTCGCCCGATCCGTCGCCCGGAACGCCGTCGTGGGCGAGGAAGTCGTGGGCGAGGAAGGAGAGGTCCGGCAGTCCCGTCGCGGACCGGCCGGCTCCGGCGTCCAGGAACTCCTGGAGCGCCCGGTCGAGCACCGGACGCCGTTCGGGCAGAGGGGTGGGATCGGACAACTCATCGCTCCTGGCCTGATCGGAAGGGCTCGGCAACGCGACGCCTGCCCGGGCGTGGGCTCGGTCCGCGCCTGGCGGAAGGTCGGCCCTCCGACGCCTCGCGCACGCCTCCCGACGGTAGTGCCGGAGAGCCGGCCCGATTGGCCTGATCGTGCACGGATTTCCCTCCAGGATAAGCGACTCGTCATCCGGCACCGGCCCACAGGGCGCGCCGCCGGCGCGGCGGGATCCCGTAGGCGGCCCGAAAGCCCGGCTGGAGTACGCGGGTTGACGAATCCCCGTCGCCGGCTGACGAGCGTGCTCACCAGGGCATTCAGGAGGGATGACGGCCGTCGGCCTGGGCGGCGTAGGCCTGCCACTTGCGGGGCGAGATCCCGTAGGCGTCGCGGAAGGCGCGGCTGAAGTGGGAGTGGCTGACAAAGCCCCACCGGTGCGCCGGTGCGTCGGCCTGGCGCACGCCCAGGCAGAAGCAGGGGACGCGGAACTCGACCATCAGGCACTCGGCGTCCCGCAACAGGCCCGTCGGGTGACGGGTGGCGCCGATCAACAGGTCCCCGGGTTCCAGCACGGTGCTGACGCCGTGGCGTCGGACCAGAGTGGCGCCCCGGACGTGCAGGAGGACGTGGAGGCGGTCCTCCGGGTCGGTTCCGGGGGCGAAAAGGCTTTCAACCCAAGGGAGTTCACCCGGCATGACGGTCATCCGGCGACGACCGGGGAGCCCCCGCGAACGTGCCGCTCCCCGACCGCCCGACAGGACGGGCAGGACGGGAACGAGCCCGAGGACCGCCTGAGCATCCCGCGAACGGTGCGCAGAGTGTCCTATCGCGGTGCACCGCCGGAACATCTCCGGGAGAGCCCGTGCCCGCCCACCGAACGGGTCGCGCTCAGTCCGTGCCCAGCTTTTCGCTCAGCTGGCTGCGAGAGGTGATCCCGAGCTTCGGGAAGATCCGGTACAGATGCGTGCCGATCGTCCGGGGCGACAGGTGCAGCTGCCGACCTATCTCCTTGTTGGAGAGCCCTTGCGCCGCCAGCTGGGCGATCTGGACCTCCTGGGGCGTGAGCAGGTCCCGGTCGGGGCGGCCTTGGCTCCTGCTGCCCTCGCCGGCCGAGCGGAGCTCCTGGGCCGCCCGCTCACGCCAGGGCTCCACGCCCATGGCCGCGAAGGACTCCCGGGCGATCCGCAGCGGGATGCGGGCCTCCATCACCCGGCGGCGCCGCCGGAGCCAGGTGCCGTAGGCGAGCATCAGCCGGGCGCGGACGAAGGGCGTACGGGACATGTCCAGGTCGAACGCCGACCGGAAGTGCTCTTCGGCGTCCTCGTCGTCGGCAAGTAGCGCCTGGGCGAATCCCAGGCTCACCCGGATCATCTGGACCTCGCTCGCCCCGGCGGACGTGACGAGCTGTCGCAGGGCGGCCTTCGCCATGGCGCGCTGGTCGTCGCCGGTGGCGGCCTCGGCCAACTCCGTGATGGCCATGGTCTGCATGAACGGGTGGTAGGAGGGATCGGCCGGGTCGAAGACCCGCCAGACGCAGAAGAACGCCTCGGCGAAATGGCCCGCCGCGAGGCCGATGAGGCCACGCGTGATCTGGATGTACGCGAGCTTGGAGGGGTCGACCACGGTCAGTCCCTGGCCCTCCGCCTCGCCGATCGCGACCAGCGCGATGTCCAGGTCCCCGCGCAGCGCGGCGAACTGGGCCTTCGCCACCCGCGCACCGGTCAGCCAGCGTGGTTGCGCGGTCTCCTCGGCCAGCCGGGCCGCCTCGGCCGCCGCCGGGAGTCCGGTCTCCCAGTCGACGGTGTGCACGGTGGCGAGGGCGAGGAGCACCAGTGTCTTGGTCAGCGGGCCCCGGCGCCCCTGACGACGCAGGCCGTCCGCCGCGTGGCGGGCGAATCCGATGACGTGGTCGAACCCGTTCACCATGATGGCCGCGTTGGCCAGCGTCGAGGCGGTCACGACGTCGTACCCGCCCTCACGCTCGAGGCGCCGCAGCCGGTCGATCACCGTCGCCGACGCCTCCAGCGGGGCGGCCCCCGCCAGCGTGCACACCAGGTCCGGGTGGAGTTCCGCGACGGGTAGCCGCTCGGCGGCCGTCACGACGCGCTCCCGCAGTTCCCGCCCCGGGTCCGCCCACCAGCACCGCCACGCGGCCACGCGCAGCAGCCGCAGCGCGAGTTCGGTATCGCCGGCCTCGGCGGCCTGCTCGGCCGTGGCGATCAGCAGGTGGATCCGGGACGTGGTGGTGTCGGACTCCGACTCCAGCCATTCGCGCAGCAGGACCACGCGGGCCCGCTCCAGCACGTCCAGGCCCAGCGATTCGGCCTGCTGCAGCAGAGCTGATACGTGATCCGCCTGCCCGAGTTCGAAGCGCAGTTCCGCCGCGCCGAGGAGGCGGGCCACGCTTCCCGAGGGAGTTTCGCTCAGCGCGGTGGCGCGTTCCAGCGCCGTCAGGGCCACCGCTGCGGCACCGCGCTCCCTCGCGCTGGAAGCCGCCTGGTCCAGTTGCCGTGCCACCGCTTCGTCGGGGCGACCGCCGGCCGCGGCCCGGTGCCACGCTTGCCGGTCGGGTTGCCCCTGGAGGGTGCGGGCAAGCGCGCCATGGGCGGCGAGACGGTCCGCGAGCGAGGCCTCACCCAGGACGGCGGAGCGCACCAGCGGGTGGGTGAAGTCGATCCGGAACCCGTCGACGCGCACCAGACCCGCGGCAATGGCGGGCTCCAGGGAACGTGCGGAGACCTCGGTGCCCGTCAGCGCCGAAGCCGCGGCGAGCACCTCGGTCAGCGCGCCGTCGTCGGCGGTGGCCGCGATCAGTAGCGCGAGGTGCGTGTCGGGGGGAAGGTCGGCCGGCCGCGAGGAGAAAGCCCGCTCCAGTCGGGCGGTGAGGGGAAGCCCGGGCGACAGCGCGGACTCCCGAGGCGCCGTGTCCGCCCCCAGGGTGAGCGGGAGCTCGGTCAGTGCGAGGGGATTGCCGGCCGACATCTGCGCCACCAGGCGGCGCGTCCCCGGGGCGAGACCGGGGCTGCGGGCGGTCAGCAGGGCGTCGGCCGCGTCCGGTTCCAGGGGCTTGAGGTGCAGCTCGCGCAGGTCGTGGGCGCCCTGCCACGCCGTGCGGTCCTCGCGGACGGCGACGAGCAGGCCGACGGGTTCGGCGCCGACTCGGCGTGCGACGAACGCGAGGACGTCCAGGGTCGGCCCGTCCAACCACTGGGCGTCGTCCACGACCAGCAGAACGGGAGCTTCGGCGGCTGCCTCGCCGAGCAGGCCGAGGGTGGCCAGGGACAGCATGAAGAGCTGGGGCCCGGAGGCGCCGGGAGGTGGTTCCGCCATGCCGAAGGCCCCCAGCAGCGCCTGCACCTGGGGGATGGGCAGGCGCTCGATGAGGTCCGTCACGGTGTGGGTCAGCTGGTGCAGTCCCGCGAACGGCAGATCGCTCTCGGCCTGGACACCCGAGGCCCTGAGGACGGTGAATCCGCAGGCGCGCGCCCGGGCGGCGGCGTGGTCCAGCAGGACGGACCTGCCGATCCCGGGGGCCCCGTGGATCAGCAGCGCGTCGCCACGCTCGGGCAGGGCGTCGACCAGTGCGTCGACGGCCGCCAGCTCCTCGTCCCGGCCGAACAGTGTGGTGCCTGACATCCGATGTTCCTCTGCGCCTGCGCCAGTGCTCTGACCTGGACCGTTGCAGTCTAGGTGCACGCATTGCACGGTTGGAATGCGCTGAGAGTCATGTGTCCGGCGACACATCACCTACAGTCGCTTCACAGTCATTCAGCCGCCGACGTAAGTCATCCCGTGTTCCATGCTGGATGCCACACCGACCGGAGGGAGGACCCATGACATCCGTGACCGACCCGGCCGGGTTCCCGGAGGACAGGAACACCGGTCATCGACGGAGCCGGGCCGTCTCCATCGCCGCCATGCCCGTGACGGTCGCCTCGTACGAGCCTTCGTCGGACCCGGGCCGGATGAGGACCCAGCAGTTGGGGCACCTGCTCTTCATCACGACGGAAGCCGGCCCTCGCTGCTACACCCGCGACCTGCGGGAGATCGCCCGTGGCACCAGGCAGGCCGAGGGGTTCTTCGTGGTCGCCGTCATGGGGGCCACCGGTGCCGTGGTGCAACAGGACGGCCGGACGGTCGAGGTCCCCGCGGGAGCGGTTTCCTTCTGGTACACGGAGACCCCCCATGTGGTCGACTACCCGGACGGAGTGGACGTCAGGGTGTGCCTGCTCCCCCGCCGGGCCTTCGGCGTGCGGGACGAGCAGCTGGAACGGGTGACGGCCACCGTGGCCGACGCCGGCGGCCCGGTGGCCGCCCTGGTCAAGCAGTCCCTGCTGACCCTGGTCGAGACGGCCAAGGACTGCCCAGGGCTCGTCGCCGGTCGACTGGCGTGCAACTTCGCCGACCTGGTGGCCACCCTCGTCACCGAGCAGGCCTCCCGTGACGCGCCGGCCACGGGGGACTCCCGCCACACCCGGATCCGGGAGATCCATGCCTACGTGGACCGGCACCTCAAGGAGCCGGATCTCGGACCGCGGACGATCGCGGCCGCGCACGGCATCTCCGTCCGCTCCCTCCACAAGCTCTTCGAAGGGGAGGGGACCACCGTCAGCCGCCTGATCCAGCGCCGCCGGCTCCAGGCGACTGCCCAGGCCCTCACCCGCAAGGACAGCGGCGACAGCACGGTCTCCGGCGTGGCCCAGCGGTGGGGCTTCACCGATCCGGCCCACTTCAGCAGGCTCTTCCGTGCCTCGTACGGCATCTCACCGAGCCAGTGGCGCGACACCCTCGGCGGCACCGAGCCGTCCGACCCGCGGGACACCCGGGGCCCGGTGTCCCGATGACCCATCGACCCGAGGGGAACCCGGTGCCCGCATCTCTCTCCACCGCGTCGCTGCCCGCCGCCGACCGGGCGGAGAGCTGGCAGGACGCCGTGTCCCACACCTTCGTGCCGATGACCGTGGACTTCCTGGAGGAAGTGCCGTCGCCCGGGGAGATCGTCGGCCACCGGCTGGGTTCCGTGCAGATCTCCAGGGTCCAGGCCGGGCCCCAGGTGGTGACCCGCAACAGGCACCTGATCGCTGACGGCGACTCGCCGACGCTCGTCCTCAGCCTCCAGGAACGGGGCACCGCGCTCAAGGACCAGGACGGCAGGGAGACGCTCATCCGGCCCGGCGAGTTCTCCATCACCGACACCTCCCGGGTCTTCCGGAAGAAGATCGAAGAGGAGTTCGTCTTCACCTCCTTCCACTTCCCCCGCGCCGAACTGGACGTCCAGGAGAAGGACCTGCGGGCACTCACCGCCACGGCGTTCAGCGGCGCCGAGGGCAGCGCCGCGCTGCTGACGACCTACCTGTCGAGGATGGCGCACGAGGCGGCGGAGCTGGACGAGGCCGTCGGGCGCCGGGCCGCGGCCACGGCACTCGACCTGCTGGCGCTGTTCGTCGACGACCGGGCCGGGCGCGGACGGCCGCAGGGTTCACGGACAGCGGCCTCCTTCGAGCGGGTCAAGGAGTACATCCTGCGCAACCTCCGCGATCCGGACCTGTCACCGTCCACGATCGCGGAGGCGAACTTCATGTCCGTCCGCTTCCTCCACAAGCTGTTCCACCTGGAGGGCGCCACGGTCGGCGGGTGGATCCGGACACAGCGGCTGGAGCGCTGCAGCCGGGACCTGCTCCGGCCGGTGGCCGGGGAGCTCGGGGTGGCGGGGATCGCCCGGCGCTGGGGCTTCGCCAACTCCAGCCACTTCACCCGTGCCTTCCGCGCGGCCTACGGCATGACGCCGCGGGACTGGCAGGTCGGCGCCCACCACACGCGCCGGAACGGCTGAAATTCGTCTCCCCTGGAGGGTTCTGTGCTGCTGCTCGGTCTCAACACCGTGCCACCTCGTGAACAGCAGCGCGGGGGTGTTCTCCACGGCGATGACCAGGTGGTCGGTCGTGGGCTGGACCGAGCGGATCCCGCACGGGTAGCGGGTGGTTGTGTTCGGCCAGGAGAACGCTCGCAGGAGCCAGGCCTCCAGGCGGGCCTGATCCGGTTGCCCGGCGGCCAACTGGTCGGCGACGGCGAACTGTTCACGCTCACCGTGACCGGCGACTCCATGAACGGCGTCGGTGCATCCATCGAGGACTGCTGCCCCCTGTCGATCGCATGACCCGGGGGTGCCACCGGGCCCGGAGCACCGTGTGACCGCTGAGGAGAGGCCTGGCCGGCACCCGGCCGAGCGCAACGCCCGGCCGCTGACGGGTCCTCCAGCCGCTCGCGTCGCCGCGCGTACGGCTCGGCGAGCAGCTACTGGTCGCCGGTGTGCAGCAGGTCGGACGCGACGTACAGAGCGGGCGCAGCCAACGCGCCGGCCTGCACCGCGGCCGGGCGGGTGCGGTGGATGCGGCCCTGCAGCCCGGGGAACGACGGGACGCCGGCGCGCACCACCACCAGGTCGCCGTCCAGGACCCAACGGGCCCGGACCTGCGTCAGCGCGTCGGCGACCTCGGGGAACCGCGCGGTGAAATCGGTGCCGGACCGGCCTACCAGCTGCACCAGCGCCGCCTCGGGCAGGTAGGCGATGCACCGCGCTCCGCGCGCACCGACTCAAGGGTGGCGCCCTCCAGCTCGGTGCCGACGAGGCCGGCCTGCCCGGCTCCTTCGGCGCCTGGACCGATCAGACCGAGCAGGGCGACGAGCGCGACCCGGCCGAGGACGCTCCCGCCGACCTGCCCTGCCGGCTCGCCAAGATCATCCCACTGCCCGACCCAATTTCAAGTGCCGGACCGGGACAGAGCCGGTCGATCTATGCCGACGTCAAAGGCCCTTCAAGACACGATCAAGTGCCGACCGGCCTGCGGGCCCCCAGTTCGGCTTGCCGCCGGGCAGGCCGCGGTCCCCGTTCTGGCCCATCAGCATCAGGAACAGGCTCTTCATCGCGGCCAGCCCGCGCGCCCGTCGTACCGCCGCGTCGTCCGCCTGTGCGTAGCTGTCGAAGAACCGTGAGGCGCCACCCGTGGGGAGCAGCAGCCAGGCGGCCACAAGGTCCCATGCCGGGTCGCCGGCGAAGAGGGCGCCGAAGTCGACGACGCCCGCCAGTGTGCCGTCCGCGACGACGACGTTCGCGGGATGCAGGTCGCCGTGCACCCACACCCGCGGGCCCTTCCATTCGGGAGCCACCACCGCGTCGTCCCACACGGCCCGGATGTCGTCCTCGGCGAAGCCGCCGAGGTCCACGGCCTGCAGGAATTTCTCGAAGCCGTCCGTGCACTCCCTGGGGTGAGCGCCGAAGTCCGAGGCGTCCGGCGCGTCGGCGGGTGCCTCCGCATGCAGCGCCTTGAGGAAGGCCGCCAGCGTGTCGGCCGCGTGGTTGGGGCGGGTGATCGAGGTGTGGTCCAGTGGCGTGCCTTCAACCCATGTCATGACGGTCCAGACCTTGGGGAAGCGCTCGGACGGTGCCCCGGTGCGCACCGGGGTCGGGATCGGAAGCGGCAGTCGCGAGGCCAGCACCGGCAGCCAGCGGCGCTCCTTGAGCTGCAGATCGGGGAGTTTGTCCATGCGCTGCATCCGGACGGCCATCTTGTCTCCGAGGCGCCACATCTGGTTGCCCCAGCCGCCCTCCACCTCGCGGATGGGCAGCTCGGCCAGGTCCGGATGCTGTTCCCGCAGCAGGTCGCGGACCAGATCCTCGCTGATCTCAATCTCGGATTCGATCATGCGAAGTCACAGTACTTGAGGCAGGCGGAGCCAACCTTGCCCTTGCGAAGACCCCAGGGTTCGATCTCCCAAGTTCTCGCGCTACCCGGTTGTCCTGGGCGCGCACCGACTCAAGGGTGGCGCCCTCCGACTCGGTGCCGACGAGGCCGGCCTGCCCGGCTCCTTCGGCGCCTGGACCGATCAGACCGACCAGGACGACGAGCGCGACCCGGCCGAGGACGCTCCCGCCGACCTGCCCTGCCGGCTCGCCGAGATCATCCCGTGGCGGCTTCTGGATTCACCTTGGCTGGACCCCGAGAGCCCCGTGGGTTCAGGGGAACCGAAGGTCCTTCAGCGCGAACCCACGGGTCCACCGGTGTGCGTCAGGCCGATGCATCTGTGGGTTCGCGCTCAAGCACGGGATGCTGAGCAATCCGATGAGCTTCGGCGGTAACGCCGACTGGACGTCCTTGGGCTATGACGGCCGCCCGCCGAACTGCCAGTTGTGCACCTCGATGTCGGCGTAGCGGTCCGGGGTCAGGATGGCGCGTGCCGTCTCCGGGTCCGGCGCCCGGACCAACCCTGCCGTGCCCAGCCAGGTGGCGCCGTCGTCGGACAGCATCGGCCCGTAGGCGATCAGCTCGTCCCGGTCGGGTGGCACGGCGAGGTCGGCGGGCTGCCCCGAACCGAGGCCGAGCACCAGGTAGCGGTTGCCGCCGGTTCGGCCACCGGGGAAGTCCCACATGGTGCGCCCCAGCACGTTGCGCCACCGCCGCAGCAACACGTCCCGGTAGACGCTGGCCTGGTAGCCGGGCTCGTCGAAGGCGAACGCGCGGGCGGCGGCGGGATCGGGCAGGCCGAGGATGTGCACACTTCCGGTGGGTGTGTCACCGTCGTCGTCGAGGGTCGGGCCCCGGGCGATCATCTCTTTCGCGTACTGGTCCATGTAGGACCAGTGTTCTTCCCGCAGTTCGTAGCGCAGGGCGACGGAGTCGGGCCGGTTGCGGTGGTAGCAGAGGAACTCCATGCCCATAGGGTCTCTTCAAACAGGTCACAGGATCGAGCGGTTTTCATTGCGATGATTGCTCGTCCAGGAGCACGCGTGCTGGCTCCGCGTAGCGGATGGCGGTTTTCTCGGCCAGGCCGAAGACTTCGGCGAGGTGGAGCGGGTCGGGGCCGTGGACGAGGGCTTCTTCGAGCCGGCGGTCGACGCGGAGCCGCTCCAGGGTGACGGTCTGGCCACCAAGCGTGGCGGAGACGGAGACGCCGCTGATGGGGCCGGTCTCCAGGGCGGTCGCAGCAGTTCACGGCACGCTTCACCTGTGGGCGGGAGGGCTGACTCACTGGCACGTTGGCATGAGTCAGCGGTCCACGTTGACCCGCGTCAGCCGCTCGCCGCTCGGCAGGCCGTTCTGCGCGGAAAGTCGACGAACACTCGGGCCAGTTCGTGTGCTACGACCCCGGCCGGTGACCGGGGCGGGTATCGGTGGTTCCGGATATCGGTGAGGCCCCTCCGGAGCGTTGGAGGGACCTCACCTGGTCATGCAGTCAGATCCGTGCCGGACTCCGTCCGCCGGGTTCGAGGCGGCCGGGGGGTGTCGGTCAGAGGTCGGTCGGCGGCAGGCTTCTCGGCCCTGTTCTCCCGAAGCTACGGGAAAGTGACAAGTAGCTCTCTGTCATCAAGTGACGCTCGGTCAGGGAGGGCGAGGCGAGGTCCGGGCACTTCGCGGACCTGGAGGGCGGCGAAGTCGGTATGGGCCTGTTCGACGGCTTCGGGGTACGACTTGCGCTCGGCGTGCTCGGCGAGCGCCCGGTAGATGCCGGCCACCGAGGGGGTTCTGTGCCTTGCGCTTGCCGGTGGGGATGATCAGGTCGGGCTGGATCTGCTCGACGGACTGGCCGCCCGCGCGGCGCCGCAGCACGGTGTGGGGCATGTCGTCGGCGATGACCGAGGGCCGACCGCGGTGCGGCGACGAGCTTCGATCGATCAGCCCAAGTTCGCCGTGTCGCTGGTTCCGGTTCACCCACTTCGACGCCGCTGCTCGGGACATCCCTCCATCTCTGCGGCGACATGCACAGTCGGACGAGTCTTGCAACGCTCGATCAATCGGCGGCGACCCTCCACGGACAACGGTGCGTTCGCCTCGCTCATGGTGTCGTCGAGGCCGTACGGGACGCGTGGTGCCGCGTGCCGGTGACGATGAGCGAAACGTTCTGCCCACCGAAACCGAAGGAGTTGCTGAGCACGGCCTCCTGGGGGACGTCTCGTCGCTCTGCGACGACATCGAGATCGATGTCGGGATCGACGCCGGCCGCGGTGAGGTTGCGGGTCGGCGGGATGACACCGCGCTCCACACTGAGGACGGCGATGAGTGCTTCGATCGCGCCGGCTGCGCCGAAGAGATGACCGAGCGCGGCCTTGGGGGCTGTCACGGTGGCGTGGCCGAAGACCTCCCTGATCGCGCGTGCCTCGGCGACGTCGCCGACCGGAGTTCCGGTGGCGTGGGCGTTGATGTGGCTGATCTGCCCGGGAGCCAAACCGGCTTGCGCGAGGGCCTTGCGCATGGCGGAGATCTGACCGGAGCCGTCGGGAGCGGGCGCCGTGATGTGGTGGGCGTCGGCGGCGATGCCGGCGCCCGCGAGCACTGCGTGGACGCGCGCGCCTCGGGCGCCGGCATGCTCGGCGCTTTCGAGCACCATGACAGCGGCGCCTTCGCTGAGGACGAATCCGCTGCGGTCCGCGGCGAACGGCCGTGACGCCGAGGCGGGTTCGGCGGTGTGCCTCGACAGTGCTTGTGCCTGGGCGAAGCTGGCGACGGTGATCGGGGTGGTTGCGGCCTCGGTCCCGCCCGCGATGACCACGTCCGCCTCGCCGGCACGGATGAGCCTGGCCCCCAGGGCGATCGCCTCGGCACCGGAAGAGCACGCCGAGACGGGCGTGTAGACCCCGGCCCGTGCGCTGTATTCGATGCTGATCAGCGCCGCCGCCGCATTGGGCATGAGCATCGGGACCGTGCGTGGCGAGACGCGCCGGGTCCCGGCCGCTTCCAGTACGTCGTCCTCCTTCAGCAGCGTCCCTATGCCGCCGATGCCCGTGCCGATCGCCGAGGCGAGCCGGTCCGGGTCCACCTCTGGGGCGCCGGCGTCGGCCCAGGCTTCGGCCGCCGCGATGAAGGCCGCCTGCTGCGAGCGGTCGAGCCGCCTGGCCTGTACCGGCAGCAGCAACTCGGCGGGGTCGATCGCCATCGTCCCCGCGACGGTGTCGGGAAGGCCGACGTCCTCGTGGCCGCGCAGGACGCCCCCGCGGATGCCCGACTCGCCGGCAAGCAGGGCCTCCCAGGTGGACGCCACGTCTGCCCCGAGTGGTGTGATCGCGCCGAGTCCGGTCACGACGACTTCAGTCCGGTGCATACCCCTCAACCTTTCTTGTATGCGATACAAGCGAACAGCCCTGTTGTATCACATACAATTTCGCTGTGGAGAAGAAGCGAACCGAAGATCGATCAACGCCGGCTCGGTCGCGCGACCGCGGTCGCGCGACGAGGCGTCGGCTGATCGAGGAAACTGCACGGCTCTGCAAGGAACGGCCCGGCGCCGAGATGAGCGTCGCGGAGATCGCGAACGCGGCAGGCGTCTTCCCCAATCAGGTCACCTACCACTTCGGCTCCAAGGACTCGCTCCTCGTGCACGCCGCCTTTCTCGGCCTGCTGCACGACGCCCGACGGATTGAACGCATCGGTCGCCAAGCCCCCGATGCGGCGACATTTCGGCGCAACATCGCCCGCGCCGTACTGGCCATGCCCTCGCTCCCGTCAGTCACGCGAGCACTCGCCGCCGGGATCTCCAAGCCCGAACTCGCCTCCGTGGTCGACCAGCACCTCCAGTTGCTGTTCCGGCAATCCGAGCGTTTCGTGAGCCAGCTCATCGACAGTCGCGGCTGGAGGACCCGTCGACCGCTCAACGTGGAAGCCAGGACGTTCTGGAGCACCGCGCTCGGCGCAGTGCTGCTCGTCCGCGCCGGGGCACATGGCACCGTCGCCGACCTCGACCTCGCCGGAGCATTGACCATCCACGACGAACCCGATCCCGGTTAGCTCAGTCGAACAGACCGGCGACAACGTGCGCGGTTCCCGCGCGATGATGGCTTTGTCGCGGCCGGCATGTTTGCCCAGATCTGCTACGCAGAGCTACGTGATGGCCGTGGACCCCCGCAATACCTCCCGCCGGTGCCCCGCATGCGGGCTCACCACCCGCGAGAACCGGCCCGCACAGGACACCTTCCACTGCGTTGGGTGCGGCCACCAGGCACACGCCGACACGGTGGGAGCCGTCAACGTTCTACGGGCCGGGCCGGGCCGGGCCGGGCCGGCCCGTCGCGACGCCCAAGCGGCATAGCGAGAAGCCCCCGCGTTCACGCGGTGGAGGAGTCACGTATCCAGCGACGCCGTGTTCTCCGGTGTCCGCGTCCACTACGACGAATCCTGCCTCCCCGACCCGCTCAACCCTGACGGTGCCGCGAAGGCCGCGGCGGAGACCGGCGTCCGCCTCGTGAACCCGGGCGCCGTCGTCGCTCGCACCTCCCTGATCGTCGGCGACCGGCGATCAGAACACGTACGCGCGGTGCACGACCTCGCGGCCGGCACTCGTACCGGTGTCCTGTTCACCGACGACATCCGCTGCCCCGTACACGTCGCCGACCTGGCCGCCGCCCTGCTGGAACTCGCGTCCAGCGACCTGTCCGGTGTCTACCACCTGGCAGGAACCGATGCCGTGAGCCGCTACGAACTCGGCACCCTCATCGCCCGGCGTGACGGGCTCGACGCCTCCCGGCTCCCTACCGGCCTGCGGGCCGACAGCGCACGTCCCGGAGCACTCGACGTCCGCCTCGACAGCCGTGCCACCCAGGACCGGCTCCGGACCAGGCTCCGCGGCGCCCGCCAGTTCCTCGCCCTGGGGACGTGAGCTCCTCTTCCAAAACGATGCGATCGCCCACGCTCAGACTCCGGTGAAACGGCGCAGACCTCGATGAGACGGGACAGTTCCGGAACTCTGGGCCCTCCCCACCGCATGAGCCCCGGTTCCGCGAGAGCCAACTCGGCTGAGAACAGCGTCCGAGCCCGTTCCCGCACCACCTTGGCTTTGTCCACGAGTTGCGGTTCTGGCTCAAGGCGCTCGTCATGAGCCGGAGTCGATGTTCACGAGAACGGGAGGCGCCCAGTACCGGTGATGAGTGACAGCAGAGGATCCGTCACCAAGATGCCCTTGTGGAGGGTCTGCTTGTCGGCGCGCCAGGTGGCGTTCAAGGGCCGAGCAGGGGCCCGAAAGTCTGCCGGCCGATGTGCTCGGCATCCGGCTGGTCGACTACACGGCCGGGGACGTCCGGGTGCTGGCTCGTCCAGGCGCGGGCGCTCGCTGCGTCGGTGAAGAAGTTCAGAGCGTCGCAGCAGGCGGCGGCCGCGGGACCGCCTCCGGGACGCTGTCCGACGAAGACCAACGCGCTCGCCGGTTCCCACCGAAGGGTGCCAGTAGTCGAAGTGACGGTGATGGGGTCGCCGCTCAGCGGGTCGGTGGAGGAGATCACCGCGTCCTGGCCGAGCATGGCCGGGACGCCCAGGGCGTCGATGGCACACATCGACCACACCTCCACCCCGCTTTCGAGGCGGACCCTGTGGCGGGTGGGGACAGCGGAGAAGGGATAGGCGGCACGGATGTTCCCGGCCTCGTCCAGGGTGAGGAAGTCTTCGTCGGCCAACTCGGCCAGTACGTCGGTGGCACTCCGCCCAGCACCGGTCGCCACCGGCTGAAGCGTCTGTGGATCGGGGGCGACCCCCGTGGCGGCGAAGTGGCGCAGGATCTGCTGGTGCACCGCGCGCAGGCCGTGCTGGGCAGGCGCGCGGCGGCCCCGGCCAGCCCGGCCGACCACATCCAGGGGCTCCGCAGTCTGTGCCGTGCAACAGTCTGACATGTCTATGGCCGGCCCGGGCGCGGCAGCTGCGGCCAGCGCCTGACGCAGGGCGGCTTCGTCCGGCACGCCGGACACGGTGCCATCGGCGTCCCGGTACAGGCGGCACGACAGGCTCGGCACAGCCCCTGGCGGGGCAAACGGGTCGGCGCCGTCAACCAGGATGGTCGGCGACCCGTGCATGCCCCAGTGGACGGCCTCGGCCTCGTCGCGCACCTCGACCAGCTCCACCTCCGCATCCCGGCCGCCCAGGGCGGCGGTGACCCGCTCCAGCGCCGGCCGTGCGTTGGGGCAGTCCGCCACCATCAGCACCGTGATCCGCATCCGTCCTGCCCTCCTGGTCATCACCGTGATACGCATCGACCGTAGACCTTCCAGTGCACTGGAAGGTCAAGGGCTAGCCTCAATACCAGTGACTTAAGGATCTTTGCTGGTAGGCTGCCTGTCCAGGAGGTGCCTGGATGTCACGCCCTGGGCAGGTCAAGCCGCCGACGGACGAGCGGTTGTCGGACCGGATCGCAATCGGACTGCTTACGCGGACGTTCCCGCCGGAGCTGGTG